>JBEIGX010000191.1:0-4652 GCA_040381675.1 Aphanothece sp. | reverse complement strand
GGGAAAAAGCCGGCGGGCAATGGCATGGGCGGGGCCCTGCTCACGGGCGCGATGGGTTTGGCCCAGTTTCTGGCTCCCCTGGCCATGAAGGCCCTTGTGCCCATGGGCCTCTGAGCCTTCCCCATTTGGGGCCCTTTCAGAGCTTCTTTATTTGTAAAGACGTTTTCTTTTTCCGTTTGTCTTCCGACTGTCGTCGCCTTTGTATCAAGAATAAATGTGGCTCCACCCAGCTACTCTCTGTTGTCCGGTGCTGAGCTCCCAAGCCTTTGACGACCTTCACCGTGCCTGAGCCTGCATCTCGTGTGGCGTTCATCGACCAGGGCCTGGCTGATGCCCATCTCCTGGCTGCAGCCCTGGCCCCTGGAACCCAGGTTTATGGGCTGACTTCCGGCAGCGGGGCCCTCTCCCAGATCGGCCAGGTGTTGGCCTTCCAGCATCACCTCGAAAGTGTGGCGATTTTTTCCCACGGCAGCGCTGGAAGTCTGCAGCTGGGCAACCTACGCCTGGATGGCCAGGCGCTGGCTGCCCATGCTGCGGGGATTCAGTCGTGGTCGCAGGCCCTGGCGCCGGGTGCAGACCTTCTCCTCTACGGCTGCTCAGTCGGGGCCACCGCTGTGGGCGAAGCATTCCTGCAGGGGCTCCATGAGCTCACCGGGGCAGATGTGGCCGCCTCGGACGACCTGACCGGCATCGCCACGCGCAATGGCAACTGGAACCTGGAGGTGCGCACGGGGGCCATCGAAACAGCGGATTTGATTGATCTCCAGGCCCTCCACACCTACGACCATCTGCTGGGGGCGGGCGACCGTTCCGATGTTCTGGGTCTACGGCTGCTGCAGGCTGTGCGGCGCGCTGGGTTTGACCAGGTGAATGATTTTGGGCCCGTCGAAGACTACTTCCCTCTCAATCGCGCCCCCCGTATGGCCTACACGCCCAATGTGGATGTGGCTGTGATTGAGCTGGATCGGGAAGGCAAGCTCAAAGGAGCGGCCGATGTGCTGCTCTCGCGCGACTACCCCAGGGTCCTGCAGGTTCCTCTCAACCGCAACTACGGAACAGATGCGGTTCGCTGGGTGAAGTGGGACATCGACCGTTGGAACGGTGGCACTTTCGATGTGCAACAGGGTGCCCTGCGGCAACTCACCACCAAGGGTTGGACCACGAATCCACCCCTCACCCCCAAGGACGACATTGTGGTGCCTCCCCGTGGGGCACCGTTCCAGTTCATGTCTCCCTATCCCGCATCGTTATTCAAGGTTCTTGTTGCCTACCACGTCATGACGATGGTGGATAAGAAGGCCATTTCGTTGGATGAGCCCTACACCTACCGGGTAGGGAAGACGAGCGAAACCCGATGGATTCGCGACTGGATGGACCCGAGTATCACCTATTCCGATAACACCTCCACCCAGGCCTTACTGCAACTGCTGCACCAGCGCAAAGAGGTGGAGGCGATGAATGCCAATTTTCAGCGCCTCGGCCTCGCAACGCTCCAGGTGAATGGCACCAATCCCGTTACCGGTGGTGACTGGCAGCCAGGCAAGATCCATATGACGGCGCTGGATACGGCCCGCCTGATGTGGCTGATCGAGGGGGCACCCAAAAATTACGCCCTCTGGCGGAGTCCGAAGGGGGATCCCATCACCTCAGCAGAACTCTCCCCATCGTCCCGTACCTATCTCAAGGATCTGCTGGCACAACAGGGGTTTAACGAAGCGCTGTCCACATCAAACTTCGGCACCTATCAACGTGGCGCGAAAATTGTTGGCCCTGCGAACACCCGCCCTGGCATTCCCGGCGTTGTGCCGAATCGATGGATCAATCCGGTGGATGGCACCGTGACGGTGGATGGTGTGCCCTACGGCCAGGATGTTCGCACCTACAACTCCAAGGTGGCAGAGGTGAGGTTTGCGCACAAAACCGGACTCACCTACAACTACGGCTCTGATGCGGGAATTGTTAAGTCGCTTCCAGGCAAGCCCTATCGTCATTACATCATTGCCTATCTCTCGAATCTTGGCTATCGCTACGTCGACGATGTGTTTGCCGATCGCAAAAGCTACCCCTTGTTTGATCCTGTCGGTGGCATTGCTTACACTCAGAAGATTGCTGCCTTGGGCAAGACCATTGATGATGATTTCCGAATGGACAGCTTCGCCTAACCTCCCTGTTCGCATGGTGAACCCACTCCATTTATGACGAGGTTTCACGAGCTCCTGCGAACGGCCAACAACCTGCGGTTGTTGGCGGAGATTGGCCGTAGTGGCGGTGAGATTTCGACCATTGCTGACCTGGTGGACAGCTATCTCGGGAGTCCGATGATGGCGGCCTGCGTGGAGCGGTTCCGGGCGGTCCCCGGGGGCGCTCAGTTGCTGGAGGAGCGCTATCCGCCACTCAAGCCCGACATCGACGCCCTGGCCAGGCTGCCGCAGGGCACCCTGGGCCATCGTTATGCCCAGCTCATCCGCTCTCTCCACTACGACCCGGAGTTTTTCCGCCCCCGCGATATCAGCTCCGAGGAGCGCTGGCTCACCCAGCGGATCGCCTCCACCCATGACGTGCACCATGTGGTGGCGGGATTCGGCACGGAGCAGGTGGGGGAGCTGGGGGTGCTCACGGTCTCCGCCTTGCAGATCGGCTTTCCGGCCTATGTGCTGCTCTCCACCGTGAGCCAGCTGGCCACCTTCCGACTGCACGGTGAACGCTTTCCTCTTCTCTGCCAGGCCGTGGCCCAAGGGGCGGCCTTGGCCCGCACCAGCCCCTGCCTGGCGGCGGTGCGCTGGGAAGAGGGCTGGGATAAACCCCTGTCCCAATGGCGCCAGGAGCTGGGGATCCAGGATCCGGCGGATGGGGAGCCCTGGGGCCTGGATTCCCAGCTGGGGACCCTTCCGTCTCAGCCCGCCTGACCCACCGGCCGTCTGCAGGCTGGTCAACTCCCGACTCCCTCGCCAGACTTTCGACACCTTTGGTGCCCTCTCCATGCTGAGGCGACCCTTCCGTCAGGCTCTGTCCGTGGCGGCTCTCCCCCTTTCGGCTCTGGCGCTGGTGCTGGCCCTGGCGCAGGCAGGCCAGGCCCAGGGCGATCCCAATTCCCCCCAGCGGGCAGCCAACCTCGCCCGGATGAAGGCTGAACTTCTCAATGGGGGGCTGGGGGTCTATCGGGCCGCCCCCTGCATGCACGACCAGAGCGGGGGCGAGTGCCTGGTGGCCCGCAGTGGGGAGGGCTTCACGTTTCGCTTTTATGGCGGGAAGCCCGGATGGCAGCAGGAGGGTCTGCCCCCCACCGTGGAAACGGAAATCCTCGTGGCCCCCAATGGTCGCTCCATCGAGCGGGTGATCTACAACGGCCCGCCGCGTCAGCCCACCAATCCTTGATGCTGTTTCAGCCTTCGCATCACTCCTGTCTGCAACAGCAGATTGAGGAGCACCACCACATAGATCAGGGCGAGCAGCAGCGCGCCTAGATCCTCGGCGCGATCAGCGGGCACCCCCACCAAATGGGGAAGTTCGTCGGCCATGGCCACGGCCAGGGCGAGGGGCACGGCCCCTCGCAGGCCGCAGCTGCCCACGATCCAGCGCTCCACCTTGGAAAAGGCCTCGCCCCCCAGCGATACCCACACCCCCGCCTGGCGGGCCAGGGGCAGCACGAGGGCCAGCAGCAACCCCAGCGGCAGCATGCGGATCAGGTTGGTGGGGGTGACGAGAAAGCCGAGGAGCAACAACACGGAAAGCTCGGCGGCGGTGTTGAAGGGATGCATCACCCGCTCCAGGGCGTGCTGGTCGAAGCGCTTGAGGCGGTAGTGGCCGTTGGAGAGCCACACCCCGGCGATGAACACCGCCAGCAGCCCACCGCCCCCAAAGAGTTGGCCAAAGCCAAAGGCCACGAAGGCCAGGGAGATGGCCACCAGCAGGAGCTGCTGCTCGGAGCGCACCAACTTGTCGATCAGCCAGGGGGCCAGGCCACCCACCAGCCCCCCGGCCAGCAGGCCCGCCAGCACGTGGCGGGCCACCAAGCCCACCTGGGAGAGCAGGTCCTTGGCGGCCTCCCCATGGAGCCCCACGCTGTTGTGGGGGCTGTGGGCGTGAAAGAAGCCGGCGAGGAAGCCAAACAGGAGAAGGGCCGAGAGGGTGCTCAGGGCCGCTTCAAAGTGGAGCAGGTGGCGGAGGCGGCCGCTGAGACCACGATCCAGCGATCCCAGCAGATCCTCCAGGGCGCCACTGTCCGTCGGGGTGAGGCAGCAGGCCGCCAGCCAAGCCGCCGCAAAGGGAATCATGGCGAGGCCCTCGCCCCCCAGAGCCGGTCCCACCAGCTTGAGCACGAGGCCCACGATCAGCAGGGTGAGCAACACGCCCACCGTTCCCAGCCGCAGGCCCGCGCCCACGGTCCCCCGGATGCGGCGCAGGTCGGTGCACAGGCCGGCATAGAAGATCAGCAGGGCCAGACTGATTCGATGGATGGATTCCACGTGCAGCGTGCTCACGTGGTGGATCCCCTCCATGCCGCGACTGATGGCCAGGCCGAGCAGCAGGATGGCCGCGGCTGCGGGCACCCGCAGGCGCTGCGCCAACCGATCCACGGCCAGGGCCACCAGGTAGATCAGACCCAGGACAAGAAAGAACCCATGGGGCAGGAGGGTGCCCTCCAGACGGGC
>JBEIGX010000190.1:0-4663 GCA_040381675.1 Aphanothece sp. | reverse complement strand
TCCAGCCCCCGCACGCCTGCCAGCTGGCTCCAGGCCAGGGCCAGCAGGAAGCCCAGCAGTTGCACGATCACCACGCAGGGGCCGGAGGGCAGGTTGGTGAGGCCTGAGCCGAGCAGGCCCAGCAGGGCGCAGGTGCCCCCCAGCAGCGAAGCTGTGAGCACGTAGCGGGGGAAGCTGCGGCTCACCAAGCGGCTGGCGCAGGCCGGAAACACCACGAAGGCGCTGATCAGCAGCACCCCCACAGCCTTGATCGACACCGCCACCACCAGGGCCAAAAGCACGATGAAGGCCAGCCGGTGGCGGCGCGTGGCCACGCCGAAGGCGCTGGCCAGATCGCCATGGAGGGTGAGCAGCACCTGGGCCCGCAGGCTGCCGAGCAGGTAGGCCGCGGCTGCCAGGGCCAGGGCGCCGATCAGGGCCAGGTCGGCCCAGCGGATGCCGAGGATGTCTCCAAACAGGAGCTGCTGGATACCCCCTCGGTAGCTTTCCACCAGGCTCAGGGCCACCACGGCCAGGGCCAGGGAACTGGAATACACGATGTTCAGAAGGGCATCGGCCGGCAGGCGGCTGCGCTCCACCAGCTGGTTCACCAGCAGGGCGAAGAGCACGGCAAAGGGGATCAACACCAGGGTGGGGTTGATGTTCAGCAGAATGCCCAGGCTGATCCCCAGCAGGGCGGAGTGGCCCAGGGCATCACTGAAAAAGGAGAGCTGGCGCAGCACGGCGAAGCTTCCCAGCAGGCCACCCAGGCTGCCGGTGAGCAGCCCGCCCAGCAGGGCCCGCTGCATGAAGGGCTGGCTCAGCACCACCCCCAGATCACTGGGTTCCACCATTCCGTTCCCCCTTGCCAGTGAAGGCCTTCACCAGATTGGCCCCATTGCGGCGCATCGTCTCGCCATAGGTGGCCGGATTCCGGGAGGCCTCCTCGCTGCCGGTTTCCAGGGGATCAAAGCTGCTGATGCCCAGGCCCAGATCGCTAGCCAGGGCCTGGAACGACCCCGTGCCCGCCTGGGGCTCGCTGAGCAGGGCCTGGATCCGGTTGGCCTTCACGGTGGCCGCCACCCTCTGCAGATCGGCGGGGGTGGGGTTCAGCTCCGGCACATCCACCAGGGCCACCGCCTTGAGCCCATAGCGCTCGGCGAAGTAGGGAGCCACATCATGGAAGGCCACAAAAGCCTTGCCCCGGAAGGGCTGGAGCTGGCGGGCCAGATCCTGGTGGAGGGCCTGCAGCTCGGCGGTGGTGGCCTTGGCGCGGCGGCCATAGCCCTCGGCGCAGCCCGGATCGGCCGCCGCCAGCCCGGCCCGGATCGTTTCCACCTGCTGCACGGCCCGCAGGGGATCAAGCCAGATGTGGGGGTTCACGCCGCCGTGGTGATGGCCGTGGTCGTCGTCGTGGCTTTTCGTGGCCACCCCCCGGCTGGCATCGATCACCCGCAGCTGGGGGTTCGCCGCCGCGCTGATCAGCGGCTCGAGAAAGGTTTCCACCCCCAGGCCGTTCTTCACCAGCACACGGGCCTTCTGCAGGGCGAGCAAGTCACCGGGCCGGGCCTGGAAATCGTGGGGGCCCACAGATGGCGGCACCAGGGCCTGCACCGTGGCGCAGTCGCCAGCCACGGCCCGAGTGAGCAGGGTGATGGGCAGGAAGGTGGTGATCACCAGGAGGCCTGTCCCTTCGCCCTCAGGCTTGTTCCCCCTGGGAGAGCCGCAGGCCACGAGCAAGGCGGCCAGGCCCAGGAGGAGGGAGCTGCGGGCGGGGCCCATGGGCGTGCCTTGGATCAGACCACCCACCCTACAGCGGCAATGAGAATCGTTCTCAGTGGGCTGGGCTCAGCGCGTCACCACCACCGGGGTGCCCACATCCACCTTGTCGAACAGCTGGCGCACGTGGGGGGTGAGCATGCGCACGCAGCCATGCGACACGGCCGCACGGGACGTCACCGTCCACTCCCAGGCCGTGGGCGTGCCATGGATGCCGAACTGGTCGCGCTCGGTGTAGTGGAAGCCAATCCAGCGATCCCCCAGGGGGCCCTGGGGGCCAATGGTGGGGTTGTTCTTGCCGCTCTTGGTGCTCTGGTACTGGGGGTTCACCACCTTGTTGCGTATCTTGAACCGCCCTGTGGGGGTGGGGGTGGACGGATCGCCGATGGCCACCGGCCAGGAGCCCATCACCTTGCCGTTCTCCAACAGGCTGATCTGGCGCTTGCCCAGCTCCAACAGGATCTCCCGGGTGTTGGTGGTGGCCGCGGTGGCCGGGGCCGTGCTGGCCGCGGGCGGCTGGGGTGTGGTCCCTGCCGCGGGAGCCGCGGTTGGTGATGGGGCCGCAGGCAGATTGCTCACGGCCGTTCCGCTGGGAATCGGTGCAGGGGTGAGAGCGGGGGCGACTGCAGCGGGCAGCGGTGGGGGCGGTTCGAGCGCCCTGACCGCCTGAACGTGTCCGATCAGGGCTGGGCCGGCCAGAGCCAGCGTGGCGACAAAGGGTCGGAAAAGACGTCCCATGGCAAGTCGTTGGAGGTGTTTTGGAAACAACCGGGTGGTGTCAGCCCACCAGGTGAGGGTCGATCGTTTCGGTATAGCGCGCTTCGCACTCCTTGATGATGCGGACAGCTTCCGAACTGTCAAAAAAGCCATTCACCTTGCAGGTGCCTGGTTTTTTGAGGTCTTTGTAGTGCTCCCAGTAATACTGCGTTTCCTTGAGCCAGTGGGCTCCCAGTTGCTGGTAGTCGGTGATGTGATCCATGCGTTTGTCATCCGCCAGCACCGCAATCACCTTGTCGTCCACTTCACCACCATCATCAAATTTCATGATGCCGATGATGCGTGCTTCCACCAAGCTTCCTGGCACGAGAGGCTCGGTGACCCCCACGATTTCAATATCCAAAGGATCGCCGTCTTCATCCCAGGTGCGGGGAATGCAGCCGTAGGCGAAGGGGTAGGAGAGGGAGGAATAGCCCACTCGATCGAGCTTGAGATGGCCCGTTTCGGTGATCAGTTCGTATTTGTTGATCGTCATGGAGTTGAGCTCCACGATGGCATTGAGCCGCAGCTCACCTTCATCGGCGAAGGCCGGCAGCACATGCAGCAGGTTGAGCATGGTGCGGCTGGGGGCGTGGTCGATGTTCGCCATGGCGATCGTCAGAGCGGCGCCATCCTAAGGAGCGGTCAGCGGTCAGCGGCCGGCTGCGGTGAGGGCCTGCACCTTGGCCTCCAGGTAGGTCAGGAATGGTTGGGCGCTCAGGGGCCGGCCGCTGACGGTCTGCACCAGCTCCTCCCCGTTCACCAGCCGTCCCAGGGGCCAGACGTGCTGGCCCAGCCAGGCCCGCAGGGCCGATTCTTCCCCGGCTCCGATGGGTGGTTCCAGTGGACCGATCGCCCCTTCCATGGCTTCGGCCAGCTGGGCGCTGATCAGGTGGCCCAGGGCATAGGAGGGGAAATAGCCAAACAGGCCCTCCGCCCAGTGGATGTCCTGCAGGCAGCCCTCCCGATCCGTGGGCGGCACCAGGCCCAGGAGCGCCTCCATGCGGCGATTCCACTCCGCAGGGAGGTCCTCCACGGGAAGGTCCTGCTCCAGCAGGGCCAACTCCAGCTCGAAGCGCAGCACGATGTGGAGGCAGTAGCTCAGTTCATCGGCCTCCACCCGGATCAGGCCCGGCCTGAGGGGATTGAGGGCCCGCCAGAGGCCCTGGGCGCTGCCCCACGGATCAGCCCCCAGCTCAGCGGCAAAACGGGGATGCCAGCGCTCGGCGAAGGGCTGGCTGCGGGCCACCCGGCATTCCCAGAACAGCGACTGGGATTCATGCACCCCCATGGAGGTGGCTTCCCCCAGGGGCCAGGGGAAGTAGTGGGCGTCGCTGTGGGGCAAACCCTGTTCATAAAGGGAATGACCCCACTCATGGGCGGTGGCCAGAAAGGCGGAGAAGGGTTGGCCCGGCACCACTCGGGTGGTGATGCGGAAGTCCTGGGGGCCCACGGTGCAGGAGAAGGGATGGGCGGAGCGGGAGCGCTGGCAGCGGCGCTCGTCGTAGCCCCAGCTGGTCAGCAGCTCGGCGCAGAGGCTCTCTTGGAGGGCTTCCGGCAGATGCACCGCCTCCCCCTCGCGCGCATCTGGGCTGGCGGCCACCTGCTCCAGCAGGGGCGGGAGCTTGGCTTTGAGGGGGGCGAAGAGCTCCTCCAGGCGGGCCTTGCTGATGTCGGGTTCAAAGGGCTGGGCCAGCACCTCCCAGGGGCTGCGGGCCACGGGTTCGGCGGCGGCGAGCTGGCTGGACTGCTGCCGGCGCAGGTGGATCAGCTCCCGGAGCGCGGGGGCAAAGGCCGCAAAGTCGTTGGCGGCCTTCGCTTGTTGCCAGATCGCATTCCCCCGCGACTGGGCCATGGCCAGGGCGCTCACCAGCGCCGGATCCAAGCACCGCTGGCGTTCCAGCTCCAACCGCAGCAACTCCAGGTTGCGCCGCACGGGAGTGGGGGCGTCGGGGCCGGCCTCCGCCTCGGCGGTAGCCACCAGCTCGGCATAGCCCTCGCTGCTCTGGCGCTCGTGGAGCTGGCCCGCCAGCAGAGCCAGCTGCTCCCCCCGCCAGGGGGCGCCGGCAGGGGGCATCACCGTGTTCTGGTCGTAGTAGAGGGCGCTGCTGATGGAGCCCAGCAGACGGGTCTGGTGCAAATGCTGGTG
>JBEIGX010000189.1:0-4685 GCA_040381675.1 Aphanothece sp. | reverse complement strand
GGGATGTTGCCTGGGGAGATGGTGGATGGGGAGTGTTTGAAGGGGGATCTGCGTGCGCTGGTGGAGCAGCTGCCGGAGCTGCAGGGTCGGGTGCTGAAGATGCGCTACGGGATGGAGGGTGAGGAGCCCATGAGCCTCACGGGCATTGGACGGGTGTTGGGAATCAGTCGGGATCGGGTCCGCAACCTGGAGAGGGATGCCCTGGCCGGTCTTCGGCGCCGTAGCTCGGCGATTGAGGCCTACATGGCCAGCTGAGGAAGCTTGCGCCAGAGGGCCTAGCCTCACTCAGCGGTGCCCCCTGCCCATGGCTTCAGAGCCGGCCTCGAGCACGGAGATGCTCACCCTTTTCCCCCGCTATGTCCTGAAAGGGACCCTCCCAGTAGATCTTTTAACGTCTCTCAACCGTGTGGCCTGTGAGGTTGTGGCGTCCCCGGAGACCAGTCCGGATGCCTCTCTCAAACTGGCTGGCCAACTCTCCCAGCAACGGGAGCTCAATCCCCAGCACCCCGTCGTTCAGCAGCTCTGCCAGCAGGTGATCCTTCCCGGCTGTGAGCGCTGGATCCGCCACGTCATTGATCAACAGCCCCCCCAGGGTCGGGGCCCTTGGACCCCGGGCCGCTACGGCCTCAGGTTGATTGACCTATGGCTCAACGTCCAGCGGGCAGGGGATTACAACCCCACCCACACCCACGGGGGCAGTTTTTCGGGCGTGCTGTTCTTGCAGGTGCCTTCCCAGATCACGGGCGACCGGTTTGATGGCCAGCTCTGCTTCCATGGCCCCGAGGAGTGGCAGATCCAGACCTTCCGCACCGGGATGGCCCACTACGTGCTGCCGATTCCAGGGGAGTACTACGTGTTTCCCGCCTGGCAGCCCCATTCGGTGGCGCCCTTTCGCGGGGAGGGGGAACGCTGGTCGATCGCCTTCAACGTGGTGGCCCAGCCCGGGGCGCCCGTCCCCGGAACGGCTCTTCCTTCCATCCCTGCCAATGTGTCCCTCTCCAGCGCGCGCCAGCGGCCGGGGGGCTTTGGGTGAGCCCAACCTGGCAGGGTGGGGCCACCCCCCTGCGGGCGCAATTGCTGTGCTGGTGGCAGCAGAACGGTCGCCACGCCATTCCCTGGAAGCAGCGTCCTGACGGCAGCCTGCCGGCTGATGGGGAGGACCTCGAGCCCTACGGCGTCTTCGTCGCCGAGGTGATGCTGCAGCAGACCCAGCTTCAGGTTGTCCTTCCCTATTGGCACCGCTGGATGCGCGCACTGCCCGATCTGGAGGCCCTGGCGGCGGCCGATGGCCAGACCGTGCTCCAGCTCTGGCAGGGCCTGGGCTACTACAGCCGGGCCAGGCGCCTCCAGCAGGGGGCAAGGCTGCTTCTGGAGCGGCAGCAGGCCGGCCATCGCGGCACCGATCCCTGGCCCCGCACCCTGGAGGGATGGTTGGAGCTTCCAGGCATCGGCCGCAGCACGGCCGGCAGCATCCTGTCTTCCGCCTTCGACCTGCCCGCTCCCTTGCTGGATGGCAACGTGCGGCGGGTGTTGGCCAGGCTGATGGCCCATCCCCGTCCTCCCCGCCGGGATGAGCGGCTCTTCTGGCGCTGGAGCTCCAGCCTCCTGGATCCCCTCCATCCGAGGGCCTTCAACCAGGCCCTGATGGATCTGGGGGCCACCGTCTGCACGCCCCGCCGTCCCCTCTGCTCCGCTTGTCCCTGGCAGGAGCGCTGTGGAGCGTATGCTTCCGCGGACCCCGGCCAGTTCCCGGTGAAGGAGCCTTCCCGAGCGGTGCCATTCCAGGTGATCGGTGTGGGTGTGGTGTTCGACCCATCCGGCCGGGTGCTGATCGATCAGCGGCTGGAGGAGGGGCTGTTGGGTGGCCTCTGGGAATTCCCGGGGGGTAAGCAGGAGCCGGGGGAACCCATCGCCGAAACCATCCGCCGGGAGTTGCGGGAGGAGTTGGCCATCGAAGCGGAGGTGGGCGAGGAACTGGTCACCGTGGACCATGCCTACAGCCACAAGCGTCTCCGTTTCGTGGTCCATCTCTGCCACTGGCGCTCCGGCGAACCCCAGCCCCTGGCCTCCCAGCAGGTGCGGTGGGTGGAGCCCTCAGATCTGCAGGGCTATCCGTTTCCAGCCGCCAACGCCCGGATCATCGCGGCGCTGTGGGAGCGGCTGGGGGTGGCTCCACCACAGCCCTGACGCGCGCGACCCTTCCCTCCCCTGCGAGATCCAGCTCCACCCGCCAGCAGGGCGCGGGCAAGAAGCTCAGTCGCTCGGGCCACTCCACGGCCAGAAGGGCCCCCTGGGCCAGGGCCTCTTCCTCCTCCTGGGCAAACAGCTCATCGGCAGCGGCGGGATGTTCCAGCCGGTACAGATCAAGATGCACCAGCGCCGTGGGGCCGTTGCCGTTCGTTCCTCGGTAGTGGTGGGCCAGGGCAAAGGTGGGGCTGGTGATCGGTTCCCTGATGCCCATTCCTTCCGCCAGTCCCTGCACCAGGCAGGTTTTTCCCGCGCCAAGATCCCCCTGCAGCAGCAAAATGGCCAGCTGATCTGCAGCGGTTTCCTCCAGGAGCCGCGCTGCCAGCCTGCGGCCCAGGGCGCGGGTGGCGTCCGCATCGGCGAGTTGGCACACCTCCATCACGGCCCTCGGACACTTCCCTGTAGATTCTCCCCAAGCGAGCCCGAAGCCTCGGCGTCTCCGCAGATATTTCCTTTCACTTTTCTGGAGTTTTTCCATGGTAGCGACGCCTGTGGCGCCCGCAGAGGCCTTCCCTCATTTGCAGGCCACGAGTTCTTATGTGATCGCCGACATCGGCCTGGCTGAGTTTGGCCGCAAGGAGCTCAATATCGCCGAGACCGAGATGCCCGGTCTGATGGCCCTGCGGGCCAAGTACGGCGCTGAGAAGCCCCTGAAAGGAGCCCGCATCTGCGGATCCCTCCACATGACGGTCCAGACCGCCGTTCTGATCGAGACCCTTGTGGCTCTCGGTGCGGAAGTGCGCTGGGCCAGTTGCAACATTTTCTCCACCCAGGACCATGCGGCTGCCGCTATCGCCGCTGCTGGCATCCCGGTGTTTGCCTATAAGGGCGAAACCCTTGATGAGTACTGGGCCTTTACCCACCGCATCCTGGAGTGGGGCGATGGGGGCACCCCCAACATGATTCTGGACGATGGCGGCGATGCCACCGGTCTGGTGATCCTCGGCACCAAGGCCGAGAAAGATCTCTCGGTGCTTGATAACCCCGGCAGCGAAGAGGAAATCGCCCTGTTCAAGTCGATCCGGGCCAAGCTGGCGGTCGAGCCAGGCTTCTATTCCCGCATCCACGCCAACATCCAGGGCGTGACCGAGGAGACCACCACCGGGGTGGCCCGTCTCTATCAGCTGCAGAAGAGCGGTGAGCTGCCCTTCCCGGCGATCAACGTCAACGACTCGGTCACCAAGAGCAAGTTCGACAACCTCTACGGCTGCCGTGAGTCCCTGGTTGACAGCATCAAGCGCGCCACGGATGTGATGGTGGCCGGCAAGGTGGCCCTGGTGATGGGTTACGGAGACGTGGGCAAGGGTTCGGCCCAGTCTTTGCGCGGTCTCGGCGCCACCGTGATGATCGCTGAGATCGACCCCATCTGCGCCCTGCAGGCCGCGATGGAGGGCTACCGCGTGGTGCGCCTGGACGACGTGGTGAAGGATGTGGACATCTTCGTGACGGCCACCGGTAATTTCCAGGTCATCCGCCATGAGCACCTGATCCAGATGAAGGATCAGGCCATCGTCTGCAACATCGGCCACTTCGACAACGAAATCGACGTGGCTTCCCTCAAGAAGTACCACTGGGACAACATCAAGCCCCAGGTGGATCACATCCTGCTGCCCAGCGGCAATCGCATCCTGCTCCTCGCTGAGGGGCGCCTCGTGAACCTCGGTTGTGCCACAGGCCACCCCAGTTTCGTGATGAGCAACTCCTTCACCAATCAGGTGCTGGCCCAGATCGAGATCTTCACCAAGGGCTCCCAGTATGGAAAGGAGGTCTATGTGCTGCCCAAGCACCTTGATGAAATGGTGGCCCGTCTCCACCTCGACAAGATCGGTGCCAAGCTGACCGAGCTCTCTGCTGAGCAGGCGGCTTACATCAATGTGCCGGTTGAAGGGCCTTACAAACTGGAACACTATCGCTATTGATAGAAAATTAGCCTGTTTATTCGGGGCTGGACCAACAAGTCCAGTCCCTTTTTTCTTTTCAGGTCAGGCTAGAGAGCTGCATTCTCTCTGGGCGCTTGTGGAAGAATGCAATCCCGCACTTGATGATCAGTGGCTATCGAATTCGTCCAGCAACTTCCCGTTTTCATTGGCAATGCGGTGGAAGCGAATCCATGGGCTGGCTATGGAGCGATTTTTGCGGCGATGTTCCTGGAAAACCTGTTTCCCCCCATTCCCTCTGAGTTGATCATGCCCCTCGGGGGCTTTTATGTTCAGCAGGGCAAGCTGGCCTTGCTTCCCGTCGTGATTGCCGGACTCCTTGGGACCGTGCTGGGGGCCCTGCCCTGGTACGGAATCGGACGCCTGGTGAATGAGGAGCGCATCGAAGACTGGCTCACGCGCCATGGCCGTTGGATCGGCATCAGCCCCCAGGAACTGCGACGATCGCGCACCTGGTTCAATCGGCACGGAACGGCCCTGGTGTTCTGGGGGCGTCTGGTG
>JBEIGX010000188.1:0-4686 GCA_040381675.1 Aphanothece sp. | reverse complement strand
TTTCCGGCCACCAGGTGAAGCGGTAAGCGGCTTCCCCTTCGATCGGTTCACTGAAGCTCTCAACCCGCAGCATCATGTCGACCCGCAGCGCCTCCTCATCGGTAAAGAAATAGAGACGCTTGGACCTCCACAGACCCAGGTTGCGGGAGAACCAGCGGCGCATGCTGCTGTCGAGCTGAATGCGGCTGCGCGGGGGCGTACCGGTGGCGGGGGCAACGACGGGTGAAACTCTGGCCGAGGCCAGCATCTGGGCAAGATGTTGGCTCTGATCAGCCCCCGACGGCTCGGTAGAAAGGGTCATGGCGCGGCAGATGCCGGCTGGGGACACTTCATTCATAGCAAGCATGGTGGGCAGGTGCTGAAAATTCCATAAGGTGTGCAGGAGTTCATCGATGCGGAGGCCGGGAATGTGAGCGTGGGCGAGGAGGCGCCAGCAAGCAGAACCCATGGGGGGCAAGAGCCTGAGTCTTCGATCGGACGCCAGAGCCTGCGATTGCTTTTGCTGGCCAACCCCCATCACCTGGCTACGCCCAACCTGCGCAATCTGGTGAGCCTTCTGCGGGCCGAAGAGAAGGGCTTTGATGTGAGCCTGGAGGTGGTGGATCCGGCCAAGCACCCCGAACTGCTGGAACTCCACCGCCTGGTGGCGACGCCAGCACTGGTCAAGCTCTCCCCCCTGCCGAAACAGGTGTTTGCAGGGAGCACTCTCCCCACCCAGGTGCGCAGCTGGCTCCCCCGCTGGCAGCAGATGGAGGTGGTGAGCAGCCTGGGCATGAGCCTCCGCCCGGCGGAGATGGATGGCAGCCGCACCCAGCGGGAGGTGCAGCTGGAGGATCAGCTGCTGGTGTTGCGTCAGGAAAACGAAACCCTGATCGAGCGGTTGGGGGTGCAGGAGCGGCTGCTGCGCATGGTGGCCCATGAGCTGCGAACGCCCCTCACGGCGGCCAAGCTGGCCCTTCAGAGCCACGGGTTGGGCCAGATCGATGAGGCCCGGTTCCAGGATGTGCTCCACCGCCGCCTCGACGACATTGAGGCCCTCTCCAAGGATCTGCTGGAGGTGGGCACGACCCGCTGGGAGGCCCTGTTCAACCCCCAGCGGCTGGCCCTCGGCCAGGTGGTGGCCGATGCCATCTTGGAGCTGGAAAAGCTCTGGGTGGGCCGGAATCTGGAGCTGTTCACCGACATCCCCGCCGATCTGCCAGACCTCTATGCCGACCAGAGGCGCATGCGGCAGGTGTTGCTAAATCTTTTGGAGAATGCCTTCAAATTCACCCCCGATGGGGGCCGGGTGTCGCTCACCCTGCTGCACCGCACGAGCCAGTGGGTGCAGGTGAGCATTTGCGACAGCGGCCCAGGCATCCCCCGGGAGGAGCAGGAGCGGATTTTTCAGGATCGGGTGCGCCTTCCCCAGACGTCCGGGCACACCTCCGGCTACGGGGTGGGTCTTTCGGTCTGTCGCCGCATCGCCGAGGTGCATGGCGGCAGGATCTGGGTGGTCTCCGAACCGGACGAAGGAGCCTGCTTCCACTTCACCGTCCCCGTCTGGAGCGGGCAGAGCGGCCCCTCGGAGCGGGCCGGACCCGGGCGCCCGTCTTGACGAAGGGTCCTTCCAGCCCCTAGCTTCCTTTTGTTCAGCGATCCAAGAAAGAACCGATCCCCAATCCCCTCCCAAGAGGTGAGATCTGAAGATCTGGCTCTTGCTCGATCCACCCTCCTTGGAGGGTGTGCGCTGAGGCCTCGCCCCCATCGTCTAGAGGCCTAGGACACCTCCCTTTCACGGAGGCGACAGGGGTTCGAATCCCCTTGGGGGTATAGCGATTCGGTGACCGGACCGGGACCCAAGGTTCTCGTCCGGTGCCGGGAGCACAGGGTTAATGGAGGAGGCGAGCTCAATCCAGAGCTTTGCTTTGCCGGTGCTGGGCTTCCTGTTGCACCCCGCGCAGGTTGTTGGCCAGATCTTGCTGGAGCCGCTGTTCAATCAGTCCGATCGGCATCCCGGGCTTTCCCTGCACTAGCAGGGAATAGAACAACCAACTGCTGGTGGCGTCAGCTCCCACCCGCCATTCCCCTTCGAAACAACGGAAATCCCCCTGAGTCATGCGGAAGGGAAGCCGTCCGGCTTCAGACTCTTCCGTGAGTTCCAGGCAAACCCGGGCGGAGAACCGCAGACCGCAAAACAACTGGGACCCCACCTGCTCCACTCCCACCAGGCGTTCCCGACGCCAGAGCACACGGGAATGCTCAAGATTGGGGATGAAACGGTGAAGATTGTCGTAGTCCGTGAGCACCTTCCAGATCCAGCTGGGATCGGTGGGAAGGCGCAGCTGCACCGCCAACCTGCGCTTCCCGTTCGGCAGGCGCTCCATGTCCTGTTGGATGGTGTCCAGGCTGCAGGTGGACGTGGTCTGCTGCAGCTGGAACGCCTGATCGGGCCGTTTGAGGGGGGAGGAATCCAGGAGCTGGTGCGTCAAGTGGTGCTCAGGGGACGCTGGCGGGGGAGCACGACATGTGTCTTGGCTGACGCCGACACGTGTCGGGTTGGACTTTGGAAGGCTAGCCCGATTGGCGGGAATCGGAGAGGTTGGAGCGTTCCCTATGATCGCCCCAACTGTTGGGAACTCTGAGATGCGTGTCTCCACCGGCTCTGCCAAAAGCTCCGATAACCGGATGTTCACCGTCGTGGTGGAAAGCTTCGGGGCTGGACCGCAGCGACGAGCCGAGCGCACGCTCACGGTGCCTTTTCAGCAATTGCAGTCGTTGATGCAGACCATCGCCCGCAAAGGTGGTCGGATCAAAATTGTCAGCTCCGACGCGGTGTCCCCCGCACCATCGGCCCCCCAGCCTGCCGCCCATGGGTCCGATGCCCCGCCCGCACCAGCCCCCCAACCCCCCGTTTCCAAGCCAGCAGTGAGCCACGCCGACGTTCCCGTCAATCTCTACAAGCCCAAGGACCCCTTCATCGGCACGGTGACAGGCAACTACAGCCTTCTTGCCGAGGGTGCCATTGGCCGTGTGAACCACATCACCTTCGACCTCAACGGAGGCAATCTCCACTACATCGAGGGTCAGAGCATTGGCATCATTCCCGATGGCGAGGATGGCGCCGGCAAGCCCCACAAGCTGCGTCTTTATTCCATTGCCAGCACCCGCCACGGCGATGACTGCGCCGACAACACGGTGTCGTTGTGTGTGCGCCAGCTCCAATACGAGAAAGATGGAGAAACGATTAACGGCGTTTGCTCCACCTTCCTCTGTGACATCGAACCGGGCGCCAAGGTGAAGATCACCGGCCCGGTGGGCAAGGAAATGCTCCTGCCCGCCGATGAAGAGGCCAACGTCATCATGCTGGCCACAGGCACCGGCATTGCTCCCATGCGGGCCTATCTGCGCCGAATGTTCGATGCCGACGAGCGGGCGAAGAATCCTGAGTATCAATTCCGGGGCAAGGCCTGGCTGTTCATGGGAGTGCCCACCACCCCCAACCTGCTCTATGAAGAGGACTTCCAGAGCTATCTCAGCGCCTTCCCCGACAACTTCCGCTACACCAAAGCCATCAGCCGGGAACAGAACAACGCTTCTGGTGGCCGCATGTACATCCAGGATCGGGTGCTTGAGCACGCCGATGAGATCTTTGCCCTCATTGAAGATCCCAAAACCCACGTCTACATGTGTGGATTGAAGGGGATGGAGCCAGGCATCGACGAAGCCATGACCGCCGCTGCTTCGGCCAAGGGGATGGATTGGTCGCAGCTCCGCCCCAGCCTTAAGAAGCAGGAACGCTGGCACGTGGAAACCTACTGAGATCAGAGATCCCACACACAACCCCGCCTGAGGGGGGCCTCTAACGGCGCCACTGCCCCGGCCTCGTTAAACCAGAGGAAACGGCCCCATCACCATGACTGCGATCTTGACCAACCCCCTGCGGGTAGGGCTGCGGCAGGAACGGGTGATCCCCCCCCAGTGTCTGGTCATCTTTGGAGCCAGCGGTGATCTCACCCACCGCAAATTGGTTCCAGCTCTGTTTGAGCTCTATCGCCAGAGGCGGCTGCCCAGCGAATTTTCCGTGCTCGGATGCGCCCGCCGCCCCTGGACCGACGAGGAGTTTCGCCAACGCATGGGGCAGGCGATGGAGAAAGAGATTGCCGATCACCGCTCCGCCTGGGAGCACTTCAGCCAGGGGTTGTTCTACGAGCCGGTCGATCTCCAACAGAGCGAGCATCTGGTGCGCCTGGCGGAACGGCTCGACACCCTGGACCACCTGCGGGCCACCCGGGGCAACCGCACCTTTTACCTTTCGGTCTCCCCTGAGTTCTATGGCAGCGGTTGCCGCTCCCTAGCGGCCGCAGGGCTCCTCGCGGATGCGGAGCGGAGCAGGGTGGTGATTGAGAAGCCCTTCGGCAGGGATTACGGCAGCGCCCAGAGCCTCAACAAGGTGGTGCAGACCTGCGCCAAGGAAAGCCAGGTGTTTCGCATCGACCACTATCTCGGCAAAGAGACGGTTCAGAACATCTTGGTGTTGCGCTTTGCCAACACGATTTTCGAACCCCTTTGGAACCGGAATTACATTGCCAATGTGCAGATCACGGCCGCGGAAACCGTGGGCGTTGAAGAGCGTGCGGGGTATTACGAATCCTCGGGTGCCCTGCGGGACATGGTCCAGAACCATCTGACCCAGATCCTTGCCCT
>JBEIGX010000187.1:0-4692 GCA_040381675.1 Aphanothece sp. | reverse complement strand
TTCACCAACGTGGTGAGGGCCGCGAGGGCCAGCAGGGCATCGGGTGCGGCGCCGGGAAAGGCCAGAGCGAGCACCAGGAGCACCCCATGGCCGATCAAGGGAACCAGGCGCTCACGACCGCTCGCCAAGGAGACGGAGAGGGGACGGCCAGCAGCGGAGCTGCTCCCTCCGATCCTGGGGAGTGAGAGTGAGGGAAGACTGGGAAGTTGGGCCAGTGGGGGCCTGGCTGGGGTGGGGAGGGTTTCCTTCTGCGAGGCCGAGCGGGCCGCACTGCTGACCCGACCCTGCTGCCGTTCCTTGAGTCGATCCATCAACACGGCGTCATAGGCCGCTTCCACCCTGGAACGGGCCAAGGGATCATCACCGGTGGCGTCAAGCTTGGCTTGCCGCGCCGCCTGCACCTCTTCAAAAGTGCTCTGCGGTGCAATGCCCAGGAGGGTGTAGGGGTTGGAGGGTCCTTCGGTCATTGCACTGGTCACACACACCCATTTAAGGGCGGCTGGGGTCAAAACAAGGGTTCGCAGCGGTGAAATCCCGCTTCTTGGAGGAGTTGCAGACGGCAAGCCTCAGCCTCCGCGGGTGCCAGACGCCAGCGGCGCTTGAGCAGGGGCATCTGGGGAGGGAGGTGGCTGCCTTCGCGAATCTCCACCCCGTCATGGCCTGGGAGGAAGTTCACGAAGTCCGACCCCCCGTCACTACGGGGGCGAGCCAGCCAGGAGGGATGGGACATGGCGAGCGCTCAGGCCCTTTACAAATCGTGACTTCATTCTGGCGGATCCCGCCGGCGATCGCGTCGCCTTTCCCTCACAGGGAGATCGGATCGATCCCGCTCACAACGGGTGCCACGGCGCTCAGCTCCAGGGAGGGGTGGTCCTCCTGCAGCTGTTGCAGGTTCCATGTGTTGCGGAAGAGCAGCACGGGCCGGTCCCAGGCATCCCGCACGGTCTTGCAGTTGAACACCCGGCCGATGGCTTCCAGGGCCGGCCAGCCTCCGCTCACCCAGCGCGCCACCGAGAACTCCAGGGGCTCCAGGCGGGTCTTGACCCCATACTCGTTTTCGAGGCGGTATTGCACCACCTCCAACTGCAGCTGGCCCACGGCAGCCAGGATCGGGTCCCGCTTGCTGAGATCGGTGTCGTAGAGCACCTGCACCGCCCCCTCCTCCCGCAGCTCATTCACGCCTTTGCGGAAACTCTTGAAGGCGGAGGGGTTGGGGTTGCGCAACCAGGCGAAGAGCTCGGGGGTGAAGCAGGGAATCCCCTCGAATTCCACCTTGGGTCCCACGTAGAGGGTGTCGCCGATGGCGAACATGCCCGGGTTGTTGAGGCCGATCACATCGCCGGGATAGGCCTCCTCCACCACTTCCCGGTCCTGGCCGAAGAGCTTCTGGGGCCTCGAGAGGCGGATGGTCTTGCCGGTGCGGGCATGGCGCACGGCGAGGTCTTTCTCGAACTTGCCGGAACACACCCGCACGAAGGCCACCCGGTCGCGGTGGCGGGGGTCCATGTTGGCCTGGAGCTTGAAGACAAAGCCGCTGAATTCCGGCCGCAGGGGGTCCACCTCCCCCTCGCTGGAGCTGCGGGCCGTGGGGCGCTGGGCCAGCTCCAGGAAGGCATCGAGGAAGGGCCGCACGCCGAAGTTGGTCATCGCCGAGCCGAAGAACACCGGGCTGAGCTCCCCGGCGTGCACCATCTCCAGATCCAGCTCCTCGCCCGCCGCATCGAGCAGGTCAAGTTCCTCAAGGGCCTGGGCCAGGAGTTCCGGCTCCACTGCTTGGGCCAGCTCGGGGCTGTCGATCGGCAGCCTTGTTTCTGCGCTCTGGCGGCCCCGCTGGGCACGCTCGAAGAGCACCACCTCCCGGCTACGGCGATCCACCACCCCCCTGAAGCGGTCACCACTGCCGATGGGCCAGTTCACCGGCCAGCAGGCCAGCCCGAGTTCTTTTTCGATTTCATCCAGCAACTCCAGGGGCTCCCGCCCCGGCCTGTCCATCTTGTTGATGAAGGTGAAGATCGGGATGCGCCGCATGCGGCACACCTCAAACAGCTTGCGGGTCTGGGGCTCCAGGCCCTTGGCCGCGTCTTCCAGCATCACGGCGTTGTCGGCCGCGGCGAGGGTGCGGTAGGTGTCCTCAGAGAAGTCCTGGTGGCCGGGGGTATCCAGCAGGTTGATGGTGCGGCCGCTGTAGTCGAACTGGAGCACGGTGGAGGTGATGGAGATGCCCCTCTGTTTTTCCAGCTCCATCCAGTCGGAGGTCACCTTCCGTTGCTCCCCCTTGGCCTTCACCGCGCCTGCCTGCTGAATCGCCCCCCCGTAGAGGAGAAGCTTTTCCGTGAGGGTGGTCTTGCCGGCGTCGGGATGGGAAATGATGGCAAAATTCCGTCTTCGCGCCACGGCCTCGGCCAGATTCTCCTCGCTGGGAGCTGGTGAGCAAGGGGGAGCGAGGGAGGAAGGGGGTGCGATGGAGGTGTTTTTGCCTGTGGGGGAGGGGGTGCTCATCCCCCCAGCCTGCCAGCCCAATCACCACGGTTGAAAGGGTCCCAAGCATCTCGGCCAAGGAGGGGGGTGTTTGACCCCGCGAGGGCTTCAAACTAGTGTGTGGGAGATGTCCACCATTAACATTATATTTTCGTTCGTCTTTTGGAATTAGTTTAAAACCTGAGGGCAACACACTAGCTGGTTTAATTATTTGGATTTCACAGACCGACTCCATCTTCTAGAGCCCAACAGAAGAATGGTGCTCACTTGGCTTCAATCCAGCGGCAGTCGCCTCGACTTGGTGTTTGCCATGAAAAGCCACTTGGCACTATTGGCGATGGTCCGCTCCATAGCGATGCAAAGTCGTATCAAGGGGATCGCCTCCACGGAAGAGGAGGCCTTTCGCCGTATTCGGCAAAGCAACCCTGGATTTTTGATCTGTAGTGATCAGCTGGCGCAAGGAAACGGATTTTCCCTCTGCAAAAGAGCAACCAAGGTGGTTGCCGATCTGAAGGTTGTGCTGGTGCTCACTGGCGATTGCTCGGATGCAGGGCTTGCTCTGGAGAGCGGGGCCATGGCCGTGGTGTGTGAAGACGACTTCCTATCCCCCGAGATGGAAGTGATGCAATCTCTTCTGGCTGCTGCCAACAGCAAGAATTATGTCTCTAATCGAGCCAGATCGCTTATGCGCAAGCCCGTTACCATTGTTGAATCACCCCAGTCGCTCACCCCAAGAGAGAGAGACATCCTCGTTCTTTTGCTGAAGGGCGCTTCCGACTTTCAGATTGCCGAGCAATTGCAAATCTCCATTCACACCGTGAAGGAATATGGCAAGAGCATCCGCAGTAAGTATCAGGTGAAAACCCGTTTGCAGTTGATCAGTGCCCTTATGGGTCGTGCTCTGTCGTCGAGTCGTGGCACCTAACCCCCCTAAAGGGGGGAATCCAGGCCATCAGACAATTCCAATTGGCTGAAGCCATCAGCATGAATTGTGGTTTTTCCCCCTCATTGAGCATGATATTGGCCCCTTTTCGACCAGTCGTTCCGGCGGTGGTGCCCAAGCCTCTGCAGGCCACAACAACGTTTTATTCCCCATGGGTCTATGCCCCTAACGGAGTCACGAGCACGCTCAATTTCGTTCAGGGGATTGGGGAAGGTACTAGAAAGAACACCTACACCATTGTAGGCACCTACGGCCAACTCGCTAATGGGGCCTTGGGGGTTGTCTATCAAGGTGCGATCAACGGCACCAACACCACACAAGGTTCAGGCCCTGGCACTTGGACAACCATGGTTGTGCCTAAAAGTTTTCGCGCCTTAGGCACCAGCATCTACGGTGTACACAAAAAAGGCGGCGGGAAGTTTGATTTGGTTGGCACCTACGTGTCGGCAACCCAAACCACCAATGTGGCGGGCACAACGATTAACAATACCCTTGGCTTTTACTATACAGGAGAAATTACAAGCACCCCTAAGGACAAGGACTTCAAGAGCTTTCAGGCTCGGGACCCGATTACCGGACGCCTCGCTAACGAAACCTATCTCCACAGTACAAGTGGCGGCTTGATTGCGGGCAACTATGATTTCTTTGGTGAAGGCAGGGCCACAGGCACAGCCTTTGTCGTTGACATGAAGACTGGCAAGCAAACCAATCTCAAGTACAACGATTCTTCCCTGTCTCATAGTGTCTACGGGATCTGGTCAAATACCAACCGTAACTACACCGTGGCTGGGGGCGAATCGAGTGTGTTCGGTTCGCTGAAGGTTGGGAATAATGCCGGACCTCCATTCTCTTCGCCAAGGGCAATTGGAGTTGCCACCCTGGCTGATTACGATTCCATCACGGGAAAGGTGACAAATACTCGCACCTACCGCTATCCCGGCCAGGGTGGCGCCACCTACGAAACCCATTTCGAAGGAATTTGGTCTGACGGGAAGGGGCTTTACAAGCTTCCCTTTTGGGCCTTTGGACCCAATGATCTAAGCGTTTCAGGGTTGGCGATTGTGAAACGGCAAAAGAATGGAGGCTTCAGTGCTGAAGCTTCTTGGATCACCTTTGACAACCCGCCTGGGTACAACCGCTTCGCCTCCTCCGTTTGGGATGAGGCCAGTCTTGGCTCCCTACCCAACAGCATTAACCCCTCGCTCCCCCCCTCCAGCTATGCAGCCTTAACAAACATTAGTTAGTTCTTGTTGAGGCGGGGGTGGTCGACC
>JBEIGX010000186.1:0-4724 GCA_040381675.1 Aphanothece sp. | reverse complement strand
TGGAATGGTCGTTTTGGAGAGGCGTCAACTTTGCTGGCAGAGGGGGTAATGGCACACCATGGGCTTGAACAGGATGTTTAAACTGGTGGATCAACAACAGGGTTCCATGGTGGCTTCTCCGCGGCCCCGTCAGTCGCTTCGGCGCTGGGGAAACTCCCTTGGTGTGCGGCTGCCGGCCGCTATCTCCCGCGAGGCAGGTCTCCAGGACAACCAGACCGTGGAGCTGAGGGTGGTGGCTGAGGGGGTGCTGATCCGGCCGGTGGAGCCGAGCCTCACCCTGGCGGAGCGCCTGGCTGCCTTTGCGCCCATGGAGGGCGAAGCCACTGAAGCGATGGCCTGGGATCCCGTTGGGGCGGAAGCCAGCGAATGACACCGGAGCGCTCCCTGGTGGCCTGGGTTCCCGATCGGGGCGAATTGATCTGTATCGACCACAACCCCCAGGCCGGCAGGGAGATGAAGGATCACCATCCCTTTGTGGTCCTCTCCACCGCAGCTTTCCATCGGACGGTGGGCCTGGTTGTGGGCTGCGCGATGACATCAGCCGCCTACAACCGCGGCTCCAGCCTGGCGGTCGATCTGGGGCCGATTCCTCAGCGGCCGGATGCCCACAGCTATGTCCTCTGTCATCAGATCAAGTCGTTCGACTGGAAAGCCCGCAGCGCCCGACCCCATCCCTTTGGTCGCCTTGAGGCCGACAAGCTGGAGCAGGTGATGGAGATCGTGGGGCAGATCCTGGGCCTCGTGCCGTAGTCGCAGGGCTATCCAGCCCTCAACCCTCACCACAGGCTCTGCCCATGGGGATAGTCGCGGACCTTCTGAGACGGACGACGGCTGCCCGCGCCGCTGCGTCGAGCAGGGCCGACGTGTCGATCACGATCGCGCTCACACCGGCAGTCCGTCCTCGTCGTACAGGGCGTTCTGGAGCTCCTTGCTGGTGCGGCCCTGCCATTCGGGGCGGGCGCTTGTGCGGGCACAGATGGCTCGGATCGCCGCCTTCCTCGCTTCGATGGCCTCAGGTCGTTCCGGGTTGGGGCAGCGCTCCAGCTCGGCCCGCAGGGCCTGGCGCACCGCATCGGTGACGCTTGTGGAGCGCCGCTCCGCCAGCTCCCGGGCCATGGCGTGCACCACGGGGTCTTTGATGTTCATGCCCATGGCGGGGCCCTAGAGCACCGGGGTAGAAATATGTTTGATTCTACCCGCCCTGGCTTCGCATCACCGCGACTGGCGGACTGCGCCCACCTGCGCAGCTGCTCCACACCGGCAGCAGCGTCGAATGGCTCACCCCCGATGTGCTGGCGTCTCCGTGGTGGCGAGTGATCTGACGATCCCGGCCCATGGTGGGCTTCCTGTTTTCTCAATCCTTCGCGCCCCCCCCCCCGAAAAATTCACCCCAACTAATGAGGGGAAGAACCAGTGATGGGATCGGCCCCGGCGGCAGCCCGGGCTGCTTCGGGGTCAGCTGCAGCTTCCCCCATCGATGTGCTTCTCGCCCCTTTACCCCCTGAGGAGCTCGACGCCCTCGAAGCCCCGTTGCCCTCTTGATGGCCCCCTCGCTCCTGCTGGACACCCATGCCCTGCTGTGGTGGTTCGTGGAACCCGAGAAGCTCTCCTCCCTCGCCCTAGCGGCCATCAGCGATCCAGCGGCCACAATCTTTGTGAGCGCCGCCTCCGGCTGGGAGCTCGCCACCAAACGTCGTCTTGGCAAACTTCCCGGCGCCGAAAGGCTGCTTCAGGATCTGCCTTCCCTGTTGCAACAACAGGGTTTCCAGCCGCTGGCCGTGCAGTTGCATCACGGCATCCACGCCGGAGGGCCTGCAACTGGTGAGCCTCGATCCTGCGCTGGCGACCTTCCCCTGCCGACTGCTCTGGTGAAGGGATCAAGCCCATCGTTCTGCTGTGAGATCCCTCGGCGCAGCATGCGATCGCCTGGCCGGAACCCCGGATGGGGTGGGTCTGGCCGCGATTGACGTCGCCGTGGCGGCCGGCCTGGCCGTGGTGCTCGACAAGGCCCTGCTGACCCTGCGGGATCGCGATCCCATTCGCACCCCCGGAGAGTTCTGGACGGCGCATGGCGGCCTCTGAAAGGTCTGCTGCCTCTGCACCAGCTGGGCGTGACATCGAGCACCAGATCGCTGGGCGGTCTTCGCCGTGTCAGCGGACGATTCCAGGGCGCTCAGCGGCGCCCCTGATCGCGCAGGTCGGCGATCCTGATGGTGTCGATCACGCTGGCGGGAGCTTCGGCGGCAGGGGGCACGAGCCGAGCAACGGGACGGCCATGGCGGGTGATCGTGATCTGCTCCCCGGCGCTTACCGCATCGAGCAGAGCCGCCAGATGGGTCTTGGCCTCGAAGGCGCCAACGCTGCGCAGGGCCTTCTGGGCAACCAGTTGGATACTAATTTAATGTTCGCCAGCCGCTCCCGGCTCCAGGCCAACCTCAGCCGCCAGCGCACCTCCGCCGTGGTGAATTCCATCCCAGGAACGTTGCGGGTCTTGTTGGGAGCCACCCTTGTCGCTGCCTTTTTGCTCACCATCCGACGTCATTTTCAATAGCGGTGGAGCGGCACATTTAGGTGGCTTTTCTGAGCCCTATGGGCTCCCTTCGCCTGTGGCGTCTCCTGAAGCGTCTCTTTCTCTCTCGGAGAAAGGATCTGGATCTTGCTGGCCTGCCTGCTGGTTCTTGCGTTGGCTAGGGCAGCTGGGCGACCCATTCCGCACACGCTCGCCTCTTGCTGAACGGGCTCTGGGCTACGCCACCCAAGGCCAATCCCTGCAGGCTGCAGTCTGCGCCCATGCGTTTGGTTCAGCAGCATCGCTCGGCTTCTGCCGACGCCTCCGCAGCCAAAGCCAGAGGCTGCTGGCTCAAGCCCGATTGCAGACCACGCCCATCCATGGCCCCCCCTTAAGGGGGGTAATTGAGACGGCTTCTGCTGAGCGAGGTAGAAAATGCCGATACTAAAAAAAATGCACAAATCCGGTGCTTTGCACAACTCCTCTTGCCAAGCGAGTTAAACCTTTTTCTTGCCGAAAGCTTACACTCAGCGCCCCTGCGGCACTTGCGGCCATCAGCCTCAGTGCAGGCTCGGTCCAGGCCATTGTGGTGACGGTGGGTGGTGTGCAATATGACGTGACCACGTTCACGGGGACGTACAACGCCAACACCAGCAAATTTGCCCTGCCAACAAACGGTGGCGTGATGCCTTGGTGGGGCTCTCAGACCTTAACTGATAGCTTTGTTCAAGCTGTAGGTACATCTTTTGGCGTGCAGAATTCTGGAGCAAACACTGGTCCATTTTTTGCCTACTTGTACAGTTCCCCAAACGTTCAGGCTAGAGCATATTCTTATAATACGTCGCAAGTGGCTTCTATCACTCAGGTAAACACCAACAGTCGTGTGTATGCCCAGGCCGCCACGCTCGAAACCCCCGTCCCCGCTCCCCTGCCCTTGCTTGGTGCCGCCCTGCCCCTCAGCTTCTGCCGCCGCCTGCGCAGACGTAGCAAGCGCCTGCGCCATGGCGCCAGCAGCAGGCTCGCATGATGCCCGCCGCAATGCCGGCCCATGCCCGCCGCCTGGCCGTTGTGCTGGAACTACTGGCCCTGCTGGCCCTAGTCAGTGGCGCCTTTCCCTTGGCTGTATCCAACCCCGTCTGGTGGCTTGGACTGGGTGATTCCCTTGTCAGCCTGGCTCCGGTGCTGCTGCTTGCCGTGATCTTGCTGCGTTTTTCCAGTCTTTATCTCAATCCGGACAACGATGAAGATTGGGTCGCCCTCAGCCGCCAAACCGTCCAGGTCGCCGGCCGCTGGGGCCTGGTTTTCGCCTTGCTTGTGCCGCTGCAATTGTTCAGCTTTGGCTGGTTCTGGTTCGACAGCGGCGCCCAACTGACTGACCAGCTCAAAAAAGCCAACACCGATCTCGCCGGGCTGCGCAATCGCCTCAATGGCGCCGGCTCAGAAGTCGAGCTGAGGCTGCAGTCCTCCACCATCCCGGGCCTGCTGCCCCCCCCGGTGCCTGGCACCATCGCCCAGCAAAAAGCCCAGATCATCGAAGTTCTCGATCTAAGGCGATCTGGGCTGCAAGCCAGTCTCAATCGTCAGCGCACCTCCGCCGTGGTGAATTCCATCCCACGAACCTTGCGGGTCTTGTTGGGAGCCACCATTGTTGCTGCCTTTCTGCTTACTATCCGACGTCATTTCCAATAGCGGTGGAGCGATTTCGGTGGCCTCTCTACGCTGGCAGGATGATGTCTTCGTAAAGATCCACCATCAGTCTTCCCCGAGGGTGCGTTCGATGTTTGCGCCGAGCTGATCGGAAGGCTGAGCGAGCATGCGGAAGAAGAGGGCTGTGGCGAGGGCGGTGACGAGGATGCGCAGGCCATTGATGAGGAATTGGATCAGACGTTGACGGCGTTCGCTGACGAGGCGTCGGCGCAGGTTGTTTTGGTCGCTGGCGAGGGCACCGGTGATGGCGGTGCGGGGTTGCTGGAGGGTGGCGTTGGCCTGGCTGAGAGATGAGCTGCTGCTGGTTCTGGAAGGCCTGGAGGCGTGTACGTTCGGCGGCATTGAGGTACCTTGGGGAGGAGGGCCTGCTGCCATCGGCGCTGGCAAAGATGCGCACTAAAATGCGCATAACCTGCGTTTGCGACCATGCGAACCACGCTGGAGCTGCCTGATCCCCTCTTTGCGCGCCTCAAGGCCCGGGCTGCCATGGAGCGGGTGACCCTCAAGC
>JBEIGX010000185.1:0-4784 GCA_040381675.1 Aphanothece sp. | reverse complement strand
TCCTTCGCGCTCTCCCGCCTCCCAACCCATTCCCATGCTGGAACGCCTGCTCAACCAGACGTTGCGCACGTCCATCGCCAGGCGCTGGCTGGTGGTTGTGGCCGCCGTGCTGATCACTCTCTGGGGCCTGTCGATCCTCAGTCGGATGCCCCTGGATGTGTTCCCCCAGTTCGCCCCTCCCCAGGTGGATGTGCAGACCACCGCCGGTGGTCTGGCACCGGAAGAGGTGGAACAGCGCATCACCGTGCCGATTGAATCGGCCGTCAATGGCCTGCCGGGAGTGGACACGGTGCGCTCCTCCTCGAAGGTGGGGCTCTCGATGGTTCAGGTGGTCTTCGATCAGAACGCCGACATCAATCGGGCGCGGCAATCGGTGGCGGAACGCCTGCAACAGATCGAGGCGGAGCTGCCCGCCCAAGCCAGCGCCCCGGCCATCTCCCCCCTCGTGTCTCCCCTGGGCACGATCCTGCAGGTCGCCTTCACCTTGAAGGGCGGCGGCCCCACGACGCCGATGCAGTTGCGCCGGATCGTTGCCACCACCTTCAACAACCAGATCCTGGAAGTTCCCGGTGTCTCCCAGGTGACCCTGTATGGCGGCGAGGAGGCCCAGCAGCAGATCCAGATCGATCCCCAGCAACTTCAGGCCCGCCAGGTGTCGTTGCAGGCCGTGGCTGAGGCGGCGGCGGCCGCCAGTGCCAATGCCCCGGGCGGTTTTCTGATCGCCGGCGGGCAGGAGAAGCTGATCCGCGCCAGCGGCCAGGCGCTCAGCAGTGAGGATCTTGCTGATTCCGTGCTGACCAACAACCAAGGCCAGGCGCTGCGCATCGGTGATGTGGCCAAGGTGCGGCTGGCCAGTGCCCTCAAGCGCGGCGATGGCAGCTTCAACGGCAAGCCAGCGGTGGTGCTGATGATCAACAAACAGCCCGACATCGACACACCACGGGTGACCCGTGAGGTGGAGGCCCGGATCGCCGCCCTCAGCAAGACCCTGCCAGGTGACATTGCGATCAAACGCACCTTCCGGCAGGCCGATTTCATTGACACGGCCATCAAGAACGTCAGTGCGTCCCTGATCGAAGGGATCCTGATCGTGTCGGTGGTGATGGTGCTGTTTTTGATGAACTGGCGCACCGCCGTGATCACCCTCAGCGCCATCCCGCTGTCGCTCGTGATCGGCCTGATGCTGATGCGCGCCTTCGGGCTGGAGATCAACACCATGACCCTCGGTGGCTTGGTGGTGGCGATCGGCTCGGTGGTCGACGACGCCATCGTCGACATGGAGAACTGCTACTCCGGGCTGCGCCGCAACCAGGTGGCCGCCGAGCCCAGGAATCCCCTGCAGGTGGTGTTCGAAACCTCCGTCGAGGTACGCCAGCCGGTGCTCCTGTCCTCCGTGATCATCGTGGTGGTGTTCGCCCCGATCTTCAGCCTTTCGGGGGTGGAAGGGCGGATCTTTGCGCCCATGGGCCTGGCCTACCTGTTCTCGATTGCGGCCTCCAGCCTGGTGGCACTGACGCTCACGCCAGCGCTCTGCGCCATCCTGCTGGCGAACACACGCCTTCCAGCCGAGAACACCTGGGTGGCCACCTGGGCCGAGCGGGCCTACAGGCCCTTGCTGGAGTTCTCGCTGCTGTCGCCCAAGCGTGTCCTGGCCGCGGCTCTGGCCTGCGTCGTGGTGGCCTGTGCCATCTTGCCGAGCCTCGGGCGGGTGTTTCTGCCGGAGTTCCGTGAGAATCTCTGGTGAATTCGATGGTGCTCTATCCCGGAGTGTCCTTGGAGATGACCCACCGCGCCGGCTTGGCCCTCTCCAAGACCCTCAAGGCCAGCCCTCTGTTCGCGTGGGTGCAGGTGCGAACCGGCCGGGCCCCTGGTGATGCCGATGGAGCTGGCGTCAACCTGGCCCATGTGGATGTGGAATTGAGCGACGAGGCGATGAAGGATCGCCCTGCCGCCATTGCCGAACTCCGCAACGCCTTCCTGAAGCTGCCCGGGGTGGCTCCGAACATCGGCGGTTTCATCTCCCACCGCATGGATGAGGTGCTCTCAGAGGTGCGCAGTGCGATCGCCATGAAGATCTACGGCCCCGATCTGGCGGAGCTGCGCCGAATCGGCGAACAGGTTCGCGATGCGATCGAGCCGATCCAGGGGGTGGTGGATCTGCAGCTCGAACCCCAACTTCCCATCCAGCAGGTGCAGATTGCCTTCGATCGCCAGGCCGCCACGGCCAACGGGCTGACGATGCAGCAGCTCGCCGATGCGGTGGAGATCGCCCTCAATGGCAAGACGGTGGGCCAGGTGGTGAGCGACGGCACCCACCGCACCGATGTGGTGGTGATCCTCCCCGAAGACTCCCGCAACAGCCTCGATGCCCTGCGAGCCCTGCCGATCGCCACTCCCGCAGGCACCATGCTGCCGCTGGGAAGCCTGTCCCGCATCGACTACGGCCTGGGCGCCAATGTGGTCAACCGGGAGGATGTGTCGCGATTGATTGTGGTGTCCACCAACGTCAGCGGCCGGCCTCTGGGCACGGTTGTCGCCGACATTCAGAACACCATCGACAGCAAGATCAAACTGCCAAGCGGCTATCTCATCCGCTACGGCGGCCAGTTTGAATCGGAGGAGCGGGCCACCACCAACCTGCTGCTCTACAGCCTGTTGGCCATGGTGGTGATCGCCGTGTTGATGTTCGTGGCCGTGAAATCACTACCGGCCACGCTCGCGATCCTGATCAATCTGCCGCTGGCCCTGGTTGGGGGTCTGGTGGCCATCTTGCTCACCGGCGGCGTTCTCTCGGTGGCCTCCCTGATCGGCTTCATCACCCTGTTCGGGGTGGCGGTCCGCAATGGCCTGCTGCTGGTGGACAACTACAACCGCCGCCATGCGGAAGGCATGGAGCTCAAGGAGGTGATCCGCGCTGGCAGCCTGCAGCGCCTCAATGCGATCTTGATGACGGCCCTCACCTCTGCCCTCGGCACGCTGCCCCTGGCGTTGGCCTTCGGGGCCGGCAACGAGATCCTGCAGCCCCTGGCGATCGTGGTGCTGGGCGGTCTGATCACCTCCACCCTGCTGACCCTGTTGGTTCTACCCGCTCTCTACGCCCGTTTCGGCCGCTGGTTGCTGCCCAGGGCCATCTCTGAAGCATGAAAACGGAGCGTCCCCTGCAGCTGGCTGCAGGGCTGATGGGCGCTGGGGCCACGCAATGGTGCAACATGCACGGGGGCCGGGTCCCCCTTGATAGAGTTGCACAATCTGGAGATGCCTGGGGGCTCTCTCTTTTCGGTATAGCGATTGGCTCAACCTGCTTCTCTGCTGACGCGTTCAGGTCAATCCAGGCCATCGATCTCGCCCAATCGCTATCCCACGAAATCAGAACTTCTGCAGATTCTTCCTGCGGAGTTGACACGGTTTCATCCGGTCAAGGCATGGGGCAGCCTGTTGATGTCTCTGGGCCTGTCCGTTCTGGCCTATGGCGTGGGTACCCAGATTCCCCTTCAGCTCTGGGCAGCTCCTCTTTGGTTGCTGTATGGCGTCATCACCGGAACTGTGGCGATGGGATTGTGGGTGATTGCCCACGAATGTGGCCACAATGCCTTCCATCCCAATCGACAGCTTGAGACTTCGATTGGTTTCATTCTGCATAGCCTGCTGCTCGTTCCTTATTACAGCTGGGCCCGCAGCCATGCTGTTCATCATGCCCATTGCAATCACTTGGAAGAGGGCGAAACCCATGTGCCGCCGCGAGCTGAGTCACGGGCGGGCCAAATCACCGAAGACCTCAAGCAACGCTTTGGGCTCTGTCTTTTTGGCATCGTCTCCCTCTTTAATCACCTGATTATTGGCTGGCCTCTTTACATGTTCTTGGGGGTGACGGGTGGAGAAGATTATGGCCGGCCTACCTCTCACTTCTGGAACGGTTCCTCTTTCGATCAAGGAAAACGCTCCCTGTTCCCCAGGTCTTTCCGAGGGCTGATGATGCGCTCTAACCAGGGGGTCTTTTTTGTTCTGGTGCTCTTGGTTCTTCTGTCGCTGAAGTTCACCTTTTCGAAAGTTCTTTTGGTTTATGGGCTGCCATACATCGTCGTCAATTTCTGGTTGGTCACCTACACCTGGTTGCAGCACACCGATGTGGTGATTCCCCATTTTTCATCAGAGGAGTGGACTTGGGCCAAAGGCGCCCTGCAGACCGTGGACAGGCCCTATGGACCGCTTTTGAATCTTTTGCACCATGGAATTGGCTCCACCCATGTGTGCCATCACGTCAATTCCCGTATTCCGCATTACAACGCCTGGAGAGGTAATGCCCTGTTGAGACAGCGCTATCCAGATTTGGTGCGTTATGACGCGACTCCCATTCACAAGGCCCTTTGGCGGGTGGCCAGCCGCTGTGGAGCGGTGCAGCAATCCGAAAGAGATGGAGCTTATTATTACTAGAGTGGCCCAGCGACCGAGTTGTTCCTAGGCTGGCCCTTTCGCGTTTGCGCTGATGGGCTTTCGCTACCTCGATCAGATCGCCACCCAGGAGCACATCCAGGAGTTTCTCTCCCTGGTGGATCTCGCTGCTGGCGCGGGCCAATCCGCCAGCAATGCCTTCCTCCTCTCCCACCGGCTCAGTGGCTCCGCCCCCATGCGCCTCTGCGAGCGGATTCGGTGACTTTCAGGGAAGGTGTCACTCCTTGGCTGCCACTCAGGCGACCTGAACTAATGGTAGCTCCAGGATCGGTTCCGAGTCCTCTGGTGGCTTGTTGATCCACACTTCTTCTGGTTGGCGCCAGCAGCGAGTTGAT
>JBEIGX010000184.1:0-4832 GCA_040381675.1 Aphanothece sp. | reverse complement strand
GCCTGATTCATCTTGGCGGGCCAGCGCCGATCACCGGGCACCAGAACGCCCCGGCCCCCGTGCCAGCGCTTTGCCGCCTGGGGGAGGGGGTTGGCCTCCCAGGACCTGCGGTAGGCCTCAATTCCCTGCAGCAAGCGATCTGACCACTGGCAGAGAGGCCCGAGTGAGGAGGGAGGAGCCTGCCAAGCCGCCTCCAGCGTTTCGAAGGTGGCGACCAGTTCGGCGAGCCGTTGGGGCCCGACCCCGGGGCAATGGCACCAGAGCAACCACCAAAGGCGGGCCTGGTGGTTCCATGGGGCGGCTGTGGCTCCGGGGATGAACGGCCCCCATCCAGGCGTGCTCACAACGAGAGAGAAACCAACACTCCCCTCATGGTACACATGAACTATCCGGTAGTGGGTCCCTCGTTCAGCTTCTGCAGGGCCCGGGCCACCTCCGGCGGAAGGTGTCTCAGGAGCTTGCGGTGTTTGGGGCCTGCCCTGAAATCCACGAGCACCAGCTCCACCCAGGCTTCGGCGGCCACCATGTCTCCTGGGCCGATCAACCAGGAATGCCAGGGGAGCCTGAGCCCACGGCGCGGCATCACCAGGCTGCGCACCTCAGCCCGGTCCCCATGGATCAGGGGGGCCCGATAGGTCAGGGCGAGATCCACCACAGGCATTTCCAGGCCCTGGGAGGAGAGGGTGCTGTAGTCCAGTCCCACGGAGGCCAGCGCTTCCACCCGGGCCTCTTCCAGCCAGGCGACATAGGCTCCATGCCACATCACGCCGGCATGGTCGGTGTGCTGGGGAAGCACGCGACGCTCCAGGCGCCAGGCCCGATCAGGGGGAGGGAGCGAATCCCATTGCATCAAGCTGTGTGGCATTGACGGGGGGGAGGGCATTCAATCAGCCATAGGCTGACGCAGCTCTGAATCCCTTCCGTGTTTCGCACCCTGCTGATCGCCGACTCCGGCACAGGCCATGTGGAGGAAATGGTGCGCATGCTCCGTGCCATTCCCCCTTGCCGACAGGCCAAGGTCCACCTGTTGCATGTGATTTCTGAGCAGGGCCAGGAAGATGCGGAAAGCCACCGCCGAAAGGCGGAAGAGTTGATTCAGGGCGCTGTTGGGCGCATGGGCCTCCAGCCCGCTGAATGCACCAGTTTGGTGCGGGATGGAGATACGAAAACAACCGTGCTGAAGGTGGCCGATGAGCTGGACGCGGACCTCATTGTGATGGGTTCCCGCGGTTTGAACCGGCTCCAGTCCATTCTCAGCAACAGCGCCAGCCAATATGTGTTTCAGCTCTCCACGCGGCCCATGCTGCTGGTGCGAGACGACATCTATGTGCGCGCCATCAACAGGGTGATGGTCACGGTGGATGGAACGGGAGTCGGAGATGATGCGATCAAGCTGGCCTGTGAACTCGTGCGGGAGATCCCTGGAGGGACCCTCACGGGCATCCATGTGTCCCGGCAGGACATCACTCCGTCCCGCGGGGGCAAATCGCCGGCGGATGAGGTGCTCAATCGCGCCGTTCAGCGGGCACGCAACATGGGTGTGGAGCTACAGCCCCTCCATCAGACGGGCAACATCGGCCGGCAGGTTTGTGAGGCCGCGAAGGAGGCCAAGGCTGATCTTCTTGTGATCGCCTCCCAGGATCGACGCCCGTTGGTGGCAAAGGGGCTGGTTGATCTGGATCGCCTTCTGGGGAGCTCCGTCAGCGATTACATCCGGGTGCATGCCCCAGCGCCAGTGCTGTTGGTGAGGGAGCCAGAATCCAAGCGTTGAGGCCAGCCCTTTGAGGCGAGGTCAAAGGACTGGGATCACCCGCCTTGACGGCTGCTGGTCTGGATGTAGAGGACGATCAGAAACACAGCTGGAACCAGGACAAACAGCAAGCTGGCCACAAAGCCGAGATCGTTGGTTTCCATAGCTGCATTGGAGATGGAGAGAACGTATCACTGCTCCCCGGCCTCCAAGGGGTTGCCTTCATCGGTCGTTGCGGTTGGAGGCACCCCCGCCCCTCCCTGTGTTCCCTCCGCCTCCTCGGCGGCGGGGTCTTCCGGCGGCAGGGGCCAGGCCAGGGGGCCGGGAGGCAGGGGGGTCTTGAGGGCCTGTTCCCAGACGGCCTCCCCATTGGAGAACCCAGCCTGGGGCCGGGTGAGCACCACCAACGAGCTCTGCACCAGGCTCTGGCAGGCCAGCCGCCAACTTTCCGGCCGGCGCCGGAGTTTCTGCAATTCCACAGCGGTGAGCTCACTCAGCGCCTGGGGGGCTGCCCCCCGCACATCCACAAAACAGGTGATGCATTGCCCGCATCCCCCACAGTTGCCGAGCTTGCCTTTGAGGCCATAGAGCTCAATTCCTTCCCTGAGGGCCACATCCCGAAGGTTTTCCCCCGGGTAACACTCCACATCACGCCCTTCGCGCAGAAATCGAATCACTGGCATGGTGCATCCCGCAAGGTGGCCATTTTGTAACTTTGCCAGTTGCGGTCCGTTACCTGATGCCCCGTACGGCCATCCGCACCCACTACCATCTCCAGACACCCAGTTCTGACCCCAATGGGATTGCCCTGGTATCGGGTGCACACGGTCGTGATCAACGACCCGGGCCGCTTGCTCGCCGTGCACCTCATGCACACCGCACTCGTCGCCGGCTGGGCCGGCTCAATGGCGCTCTACGAGCTCGCCATCTTTGATCCTTCAGATCCTGTGCTCAATCCGATGTGGCGCCAAGGCATGTTCGTCATGCCCTTCATGGCCCGTCTTGGTGTCACAGGAAGCTGGAGTGGCTGGAGCATCACCGGCGAAACCGGGGTCGACCCTGGTTTCTGGAGTTTTGAGGGCGTAGCTGCTGCCCACATCATTTTCAGCGGGCTTCTTTTCCTGGCTGCCATCTGGCACTGGACCTACTGGGATCTGGAGATCTGGCAGGACCCTCGAACCGGAGAGCCGGCTCTCGATCTCCCCAAGATTTTTGGCATCCACCTTCTTCTTGCAGGCCTGGGTTGCTTCGGTTTCGGCGCTTTCCACCTCACGGGGGTGTTTGGTCCGGGCATGTGGGTTTCCGACCCCTATGGCCTAACTGGGCATCTGGAGAAAGTGCAGCCCTCCTGGGGTGCTGATGGCTTCAATCCCTTCAATCCTGGCGGCATCGTGGCCCACCACATTGCTGCTGGAATTGTCGGCATCATTGCGGGGATCTTCCACATCACCACTCGCCCGCCCGAACGCCTCTATAAGGCGCTGAGGATGGGAAATATCGAGACGGTCCTCGCCAGTGCCATCGCTGCCGTGTTCTTTGCGGCTTTTGTTGTGGCCGGCACCATGTGGTATGGAGCGGCTGCCACCCCCATCGAGCTGTTTGGCCCCACCAGGTATCAGTGGGATCAGAACTACTTCAAGACCGAAATCAACCGCCGTGTGCAAACGGCTCTTGATGAAGGAGCCACCAAGGAAGACGCCTGGGCGTCCATCCCTGAGAAACTGGCCTTCTACGACTATGTGGGGAATAGCCCTGCCAAGGGCGGACTCTTCCGGGTTGGTCCGATGGTGAATGGGGATGGCCTTCCCACTGGCTGGATTGGCCACATTTCCTTCACCGACAAGGAAGGGCACAATCTCGAGGTTCGTCGTCTCCCCAACTTCTTTGAGAACTTCCCCGTCATCCTCCAGGACGAGGATGGAGTGGTTCGTGGAGACATTCCCTTCCGCCGGGCTGAAGCGAAGTACTCCTTCGAACAGCAAGGCGTCACCGCCACCGTTTACGGGGGTGCCCTCAACGGCCAAATCTTCACCGATCCTGCAGACGTGAAGCGCCTGGCCCGCAAGGCCCAGCTTGGAGAAGCCTTCGAGTTTGATCGGGAGACCTATCACTCCGATGGCACCTTCCGCAGTTCCCCACGGGGTTGGTTCACTTTTGGCCACGCCTCGTTTGCTCTCCTGTTCTTCTTCGGCCACATCTGGCACGGAGCTCGTACCCTCTTCCGCGATGTCTTCGCGGGCATTGATCCCGACCTCGGCGAACAGGTTGAGTTCGGTCTCTTCCAGAAGCTGGGTGACCGATCCACCCGTCGTTTGCCCCAGGGTTACGTTCCTCCTGCTGGAACCCCTCTCAGCTGATCTCCGGCTCCCTGCCCTTCACCCCTCGAACTCCCCATGGAGAGCTTCGCCTACATCCTGATTTTGGCCCTTGCCATCTCCACGCTGTTTTTTGCGATTGCCTTCCGCGATCCCCCAAAAATCGGCAAGTAAACCTTCCTCTTGCCTTTTGCCCCTCACTCGAGGGGCTTTTTCGTGGCCAGCACTGTTCAACTCTCCACCACTGCGTACAATTAGGTACAAATGTGGTGTTTGGGCATGCAATGCCCTTCTTGTCAACACACCGATAGCCGCGTCCTTGAGTCGCGCGCTGCAGACTCGGGCAGAAGCGTGCGGAGACGCCGGGAATGCCTGAACTGCGACTTTCGCTTCACCACTTACGAGCGCGTGGAGACCGTTCCCATCACCGTGGTGAAACGAAATGGCACGCGTGAAACCTTCAACCGCGCAAAGCTTTTGCATGGCTTGCTCCGGGCCTGCGAAAAAACGGGGCTGGAACCCTCTCTGCTCGAGCGGCTGGTCGACGACATCGAACTGGTGCTTCAGCAACGGGCCAAACGCGAAGTGTCCAGCAATGAGATCGGAGAGTTGGTGCTGGAACAGCTGAAAACCATGAGCGAAGTGGCCTATGTCCGTTTCGCCTCCGTGTATCGGCAATTCCGAAGTGTGTCCGACTTCGTGGCCACCTTGGAGGGTCTCGGTCAGATCGGACGCCCCAGCCATGCGAAACAAACACTCACGGTGGT
>JBEIGX010000183.1:0-4899 GCA_040381675.1 Aphanothece sp. | reverse complement strand
CCGTTTCCAGGGGGGAGTTGAGCTGCACCCACACGCCTCGCCGCTGGCCCACGGCCCACACCACTGGACAGGCCGTGAGTTTGCTGCACAGATCGGCGCGCAGGGCCTCGGCCTGGCGCCGCAGGGTGCCATCCGCGGGGGTGGTGGCGGGATTCGCCTGGGGGGGACGGGCCCCCAGGGCCACCGGGGTGCCCAACACCTCCGCAAGTTCGGGGGGGCTGTAGCGCTCCAGGGCTACCTCACTGAGCAGCACCATCGCTCTCACCTGACCCACCAGCTGGCGCCGCTGCTGCCGTTCCAGGCGCTGGGCCAGGAGCAGGTGGAGCAGCAGCAGGGCCAGGGCGGTGAAGCCGGCCGCGGCGGCTCCGTAGCCGAAGGGTCGCAGGAGGCGGGGTGGCCCGCCCGCCCTAGCTCTGTCGGGGCTGGCCATCGGGCACAAACACATAGCCGTAGCCCCACACGGTCTGCACGTAGCGGGGCCGGGCCGGATCGGGCTCGATGAGCTTGCGCAGACGGGAGATCTGCACATCCATGCTGCGGCTCTCCGTTTCGCTGGTGGGTCCTCGGGCGAGCTCGATCAGCCGCTCCCGCGACAGGGGCCGGTGGGGATGCTGCACAAAGGTGGCCAGCAGGGCGAATTCGCCGCTGGTGATCGGCAGGGCGGCCCCCTCCCGCAGCAGCTCCCGGGTGGCCAGATCCACCGTGCAATCCCCGAAGCGCAGGGTTTCTCCCGCCGGCTGGGGGGAACCGCTGGGTGCGACGCCACGGCGTCGCAGGATGGCTTCGATGCGGGCGGTCAGCTCCCGGGGGAGGAACGGCTTGGCGAGGTAGTCGTCGGCGCCCTGCTCCAGCCCGATGATGCGATCCACCCCATCGGCCCGGGCCGTGAGCATCAACACGGGCAGGGAATCCCCCCCATCCCGCAGGCGGCGCAGGAGGGTGAGGCCGTCGTCCCCCGGCAGCATCAGATCCAGCACCAGCAGGTCGGGTCGCTCCCCCCCGAGCTGGCCCTCCAGGCGCGCCTTCAGCTGGGCGCCATCGGCGAGGGTGCGCACGTCGTAGCCCTGGTCCTTCAGGTAGGTGGTGAGCAACGACCGCACCTCCGGATCGTCATCCACCACCCAGATGCGATGGGGCCTGGCCATGGCTCAGGGCTCGAGCACCCCGCGGTCGGACACCACCCGAACCCGCTTGGTGGCACTCACAACCCCCTTGGGGTGCACCAGGAGCACGGCCCAGGTCTGGGCGCCGGGGGCCTGGGGGGCCTGCACCACCTTGAACAGTCCTCCGCCCCCCAGGGCCGCCAGATCCACGCGAGGGCTCTCCATGGCCATCACCTGCTCGCTGCTGATGGGCCGGATGCCCCCGGCCACCAGGGCCCCATCGAGGGGGTCATCGAAGATCACATCCACGTCGTAGCGCTGGCCGGTGAGCACCGCATCGGGGATGAGCACGCTCACCGACGGGGCGTTTTCCCCATTTCGCAGCACCGACTGCTCCCTCCAGATGGTCTGGCCCGTGAAGCGCTGGCCATCGGTTTGCAGCGAGAGGCGCTGCTCCGCCTCCAGGCGATAGGTGCTGCCCCCCTGGCTCCGGGTGCCGCTCACCTTCACCATCACGCTGGGCTGGCCGCTGCGCAGGGCCGGCCCCGTTTTTACCTGCCAGCGCACATCGGGAAACTGCTCCCGCAGCTGCTGGCGGCGTTGCTTCAGCTCCTGGGGGTTCAGACCCGGCCCCTGGCTGAGCAGGGCGCTGAGGGCCGTGTCCTCGCTGCTGTTGAGGGCCGCTTCCAGGGCCTCCAGCTGGGTGGGGGTGGGACTGGCCGCGCGCACAGGCCCGCCCGCCAGGACCGGGGCCAGCATCAGCCCGCCGAGACAGAGGGCGGAGAGACGGCGCAGACAGGGCATCGCGGCGGAACCGGAGGAGGTGGGGTGGCCGAGGGTTGGAACGGCCACAGTTGGCTTTTAAGTTAGGCCCGCCCCCGCCCCCCGGCAGAGCTCCGTCATGCCAACCCTCCTGATCGCAGCCAGCGGCACAGGTGGCCACCTGTTTCCAGCCCTGGCGGTGGCGGAGGCCCTGCCGCCGGATTGGCAGGTGCAGTGGCTGGGGGTGCCCGACCGTCTGGAGCAAACCCTGGTGCCCCGTTCCTATCCCCTGCACACCGTTCGCGCCGGTGGACTGCAGGGCAAGGGGCTGCGCAAGCTGGCCAACCTGGCCCAGCTGCTGGGGGCCACCATGCCCGCCCGCCAGCTCATCCGCCGGCAGGGGGTGGATGTGGTGTTCAGCACCGGCGGTTACATCGCCGCCCCGGCGATCCTGGCGGCCCGCTGGAGCGGTGTGCCCGTGGTGCTGCATGAGAGCAATGCGATCCCCGGCAAGGTGACCCGCCTGCTGGGGCGCTACTGCACCCGGGTGGCCCTGGGGCTGCCGGAGGCGGCCGAGCGCCTCGCCGGCTGCCGGCCGATGGTGACGGGAACGCCCGTGCGGAAGGTCTTTCTGGAGCCCGCTCCCCTGCCTGAGTGGGTGCCCCGGGGGGCAGGCCCCCTGGTGCTCGTGATGGGTGGCAGCCAGGGAGCCCTGCGGCTCAACCGCATGGTGCGCCCCCTGATTCCCCGCCTGGCCGCTGCGGGTTGCCGGGTGGTGCATCTCACGGGCAGCCAGGATCCGGAGGCGGGCCAGTTCCAGCTGGAGGGGGTGGTGGAGCGGCCCTTCTCCGATGAGCTGCCCGGGCTTCTTCAGCATGTGGATCTCGCCATCAGCCGGGCGGGGGCGGGCAGCCTCAGCGAGCTGGCCGTGAGCGGCACGCCCACGATCCTGGTGCCCTTCCCCCAGGCGGCCGATCGCCATCAGGACGCCAACGCTGCGGCGGCCGCCGCCGTGGGGGGCGCGGTGATCGTGTGGCAGCACGAGCCCGGGGAGCCGGCCCTGGAACAGGCGGTGTGGCGCCTGCTGGGCCCCCGTCTGCGGGGCAACGGCGACAGCACCGATCCCTTGGCCACCCTGCGAGCGGGCATGGGAATCCTGGCGGTTCGGGATGCGGATCGGCTGCTGGCTGATCTGCTGGTGGCTCTGGAGAATCAGGCCCGCTCGAAGGCGATCAGCCGGGAGAAGTAGAAGGGCGCCTGGTTGAGGCTGCGGTGCACGGGCTGGAACCCGGCGGCGGCGGCGGCGGCCACGATGCCCGCTTCCTTGAGCTGGTAGGCCCGGGTGGTCTTGCTGGGGCCGGGGAAGAGCTGGCCGATGCCCTTGAGCACCGCCAACAGGGGGGTGTAGGGGGCAAAGCTCACGATCAGGTGGCGCTCCGCCAGCCCGGCCAGATGCTTCACCATCTCCTCGGCGGCGGCCTGGGGGTAGTGGATGAATACATCCAGGCAGATCACGGTGTCGAAACGGCCGCTCAGGCTCTCCAGATCGGAGACGGCAAAGCGCAGCCGATCGCTGGCCAGACCCTCCTCCGTGGCCCGCCGCTGGGCCTCCGTCACCATGGCTTCCGAGAGGTCGGTGGCGAGCACGGAGCCGGCCCCCAGGGCCACCAGGGGAAGGCTGAGGCTGCCCACCCCGCAGCCCGCATCGCAGAAGCTGCGGTTGGCCAGATCCCCCTGCTCCTGGAGCCAGGCGAGCACCGCATCCACGGTTTTCTGGTGGCCCAGGCGGATGTTGCGCTGCACCTTGTTGACGTCGTCGCTCTCGCTGTAGATGCGGTTCCAGCGCTCAAAGCCCGTGCTCTCGAAATAGGCCCGCACCTCGGCCTTCTCCTGGGTCTTCGCGCAGGGACCCTGTTGAAGGTCGGATGTCATGGAGGGCGGGCCAACAGTCGGTGCGGCGGATCTTAGGCAGGGGCCATGGGACCTCAGGCGGCGGGCTGCCAGCTGAGGCCGGTGGGACCCTCCCGCCAGCGCAGGCAGGAGCCCAGGGGCAGGCCCCGCAGCAGGGCCTGCAGGGGGCGCCCATCGCCCAGCACCCGCCTGGGATGGAGGGTGGCGGCGGCGATGGCCTGATCCACCGGCGCCCCCCAGCTCGCCAGGCGGATCACCCCCTCCAGCAGGGGAAGGGTGGTGCCGGCCAGGGTGCCGTCTTCGAGCCGGCAGCTGCCGTCTGCCACCAGCAGCAGGCGCTCATCCCAGCGGTGGGCCCCATCCCCCAGGCCATAGGGGGCGAGGGCATCGCTCACCAGCACGGTGGCCTGGGGGGCGAGCCGTTGCAACAGCAGGGCCATGGCGGGATCCACATGCACCCCATCGGCGATCAACCCCAGGGCCACATCCCCCCGCAGGGCCGCCACGGCCACGGGCCCCGGGGCCCGGTGGTGCAGGCCCGCCATAGCGTTGAAGGTGTGGGTGAGTATGGTCACCCCGGCGGCAAAGGCAGATTCGGCCTGGGAGCCATCCGCCGCGCTGTGGCCCAGGCACACCACCACCTGCTGGGCCCGCAGCTCAGCAATCACGGCGGCAGCCCCCGCCAGCTCGGGCGCCAGGGTCACCAGGGCGATGTCGTCGTGCGGTCCGCAGGCGAAGCCATGGATGCGCTCGGCGAGGGCCTGGAGGCTGGGGGGGCAGAGGTGCTCCTGGGGGTGGGCGCCGCGGCGGCTGGGCTCCAGGAAGGGCCCCTCCAGGTGGGCCCCCAGCAGTTGGCAGAGGCCAGGCCGGTGGAGGGCTCGGGCTTCGGCGAGCACGTCGAGCGCCTGGCGCAGGGGGGCCACGCCGCAGGTGACCAGGGTGGGGGAAATGGCCTCCACCCCATCGCGCCAGAGCAGCGCCAGCAGCTCCTCCAGCCGGGGAAGGTCGGCTTCCTGGAGTTCGGGGAAAGCCAGCCCCAGCCCGCCATTGATCTGCAGATCCACCCCCCTGGGGCTGAGCCAGTCGCCACACCAGTCGTCTCCCGCCGCGGCGCTGCCTGGGG
>JBEIGX010000182.1:0-4934 GCA_040381675.1 Aphanothece sp. | reverse complement strand
GCTGCCAGCACCCCACGGCGGCAACCGGGCAGCCACCGCCCGTCGCCTCGGCTGTCGCCCCTCCGAGCTCCTGGATCTGAGCGCCTCCCTGGCCCCCTTCGGCCCGCCGGCTCCCGTGCGGGCCCTGCTGCTGCGGGCCCTCACCGGAGGCGCCGATTCTCCCCTGCGCGACTATCCCGATCGGGCCTTCACGGGATTGCGGCAGGCGATTGCCCGCCTCCATGGCCTGGAGCTTGAGCAGGTGCTCCCCGGCAATGGCGCCGCCGAACTCTTCACCTGGGCGGCCCGCGATGCGGCGGCCCTCGGGCCCAGCCTGCTGCCGGTGCCGGGCTTCGCCGACTACGGGCGGGCCCTGGACTGCTGGGAGGGAACCTGGCACCCCTGGCCCCTGCCCCTCACCTGGGGGCCCTCCTTTCCCCAGCCCTTTCCCCTGGAGCTTCCGGGTGCCCTGGAGGGGGCGGCGCTGTGGATCACCAACCCTCATAACCCCACGGGCCAGCTCTGGAGTCGCGCCAGCCTGGAGCCGCTGCTGGCCCGCACGCCGTTGCTGGTGGTGGATGAAGCCTTCCTGCCCCTCACCCCCGGCGGGGAGGGGGAATCTGTGCTCCCCCTGGTGTGCCAGCACAGGAATCTGGTGGTGATCCGCAGCCTCACCAAGCTCTACGGCTTGGCCGGCCTGCGGCTGGCCTACGGGGTGGCCGCCCCGGATCGGCTGGAGCGCTGGGCCCGCTGGCGCGATCCCTGGCCCCTCAATGGGCTGGCGGTGGCCGCCGGCGAAGCCCTGCTGGGGGATGGAGCGGCCCATGGGCGCTGGTGCGCCCGGGTGCAGGAGTGGGTGGCCCGAGAAGGGGCCGCCCTAGCCAAGGGCCTGGCAGCGGTGCCGGCCCTGGAGCCCCTGCCCTCCGCCACCAATTTCCTGCTGGTGCGCGGCAAGGCGGGCCCGGGGGGGCCTTGTTCCCTCGAGCCCCTGCGGCAGGCTCTGGAGGAGCGCCATCGCATCCTGGTGCGCGACTGCCGCTCCTTTGCCGGGTTGGATGACAGCTGGCTGCGCATCGCCCTGCCGGATGGCCAGGGCCGCCGGCGGTTGCTGGGGGCGCTGGCGGCGGAGGGCGCTCAGGGGGCGTAAGCCTGGGTGTAGGGATGAACGCTGGGGTGGGTGCGGAGCTCCTGGGGGGTGAGCCAGCGCAGCTGCCGGTGCTGGCCATCGGGCTGCAACTCCGGGAGATGGGTCAGCCGTAGCCGATGGGCCAGCACCACGTAGTGGGTGGGGATCCCCTCCGCCCCGGCGAAGTTGGTGGGGTAGTGGTGCTCGAACACGCCCGCGAGCTGCCAGTTTGCGGGCTCCACGGCCAAGCCCAGCTCCGCTCCGGCGATGCGCTGCAGGGCGTCGTGCAGACCCTCCCCTTTGCGCACACGGCCGCCGGGCACAAACCAGAACCCCCGGGCGGGCTCATTGCGCCGCAGCCCAACCAGCAGCCTGCCGCTGGGATCCTCCAGCAGCAGATCGATGGACACCAGCGGCGCATCCCGCACCACGGCCAGGAAGGCCTCGGGGCTCAACATGAGGCGCTCTTCAGCTGGTGATCTCAATCCTGGACGACTGTGCCCAGGCGCGGCCCTGGCCGGTGAACTCCACTCCAGCATGGGGAGAGCGGAAATCCAGGGTGTAGGAGATGGAGCGGTCCAGGTGATTGAGGCTGAGCTGGCGCAGGGTGGTGCTGTAGCTGAGGATCGCCGCACCGCTAGTGGCACTGAATTTCAAGGCTCCATTGGCCAGCACCGGAGGGCCACAGCGCATCAGGTGGCCCGCCGACATGTAGTAGGTGATGGTGGCGAAGCGAGCGCTGCCCACCGCCCCCGGATCCGGGTTGGGCACCCGGATCGCAAAACTCTCGCTGCCCGCATCCCGACTCGCCCCGGAACAGGCGCTGGGCGCCTGATCCAGGGCGATCGGCCTCACCTCCGTGGTGCCTTCGTAGAGGCGCCCGGCCTCTCCCACCTCAATCACCAGAAACTGATTCACCTGTGCCCAGGCATCCTGGGCGCTCTGCTGGTTGTCGTCCTTGAGGCCAGCCCGCAGCACGGAGGTGGCCATCGTCATCAGCCCCCCCATCAGGATCACCCCGAAGGCCACGCCCACCAGCAGCTCCACCAGGGTGAAGGCGGCAGGGCGGTGGCGGGAGCGATGGGCCATGAATCAGAACCGGGCGTAGGCGGAGCAGGACACCCCTACATCGGAGGTTGTGGAATGGGAGCCGATCTGCAGCGCACCCAACAAGCCGGAGAGGCGGATGCAGCGGAGGTTATTGATCGACTTCAGGGCCAGCCTCACCTCCACCTGATCCGGAAGCGCTTGGGCATTGGCCCCCAGGATGGTGCCCCGGGGCGTGAAGAGGATCAACGCAGCGGTGGCCGAGCTGGACAGACGCTCATTCATGGCCGTGGCGCGAAAGAGAAACGTGGAGCGGCCTTTAGCGCAAGGGGCGTCATCGGGAAAGCTTGGATTGTTCTGCACGGAGGCCAGCTGGGCGCCATCGGCCGCCTCGGAGAGGTTGGCCACGGTGATCTCACACCCCCCCTGGGTGTTCTTGGCGGCCTTGCGAATGCTCTCCACCCAGGAGGCGAAATCCATCCCCACCGCATTGATCCGGGAGCGGTGCAGGTCGTTGGTGATCACCCTCCAGCTGGTCGTCGAGAGCACCGCGATCACCCCCACCACTACGAGCAGCTCAAAGAGGGTGAAAGCAGGGGAGGTCCATGGAGCGCGGTGGGCCATGGTGTTAGGAGGCCTGGGGGGAACTTTCAAAGCACCAACGGGCAGTCGTGGGCACCACCATGGTGGAGCGCTGGAGATTGGTGCCCGTGTAGTCGATGCGCACCCGGTGCAAAGACGCGTTGTCGACCACCACCGAACGGGTCAATCCCTGCTTCGTGAAGAGGCTCGACTTGGGCGCCGCCGCCATCTGACTTGCCAGCTGTGTCACGAGAGTGCCATTGGTGCAAAGCGCCTCAAAGTCGTCGATTTTTTGTGTGCTGGTGGCTGTGGGGCTGTAGTAGGGAAAGTAGTAATACTCCGTGCCAATGGCGGGGGTGCCATTGCCCGCTTCCCCCTTGCAGGTGGGCGAGGCGGCAACAACGGAGGGATCGATGGTGCAGGAGCCAGGACAGCAGGTGTAGCGGTAAGCCAGATCTTCCATGGTGGCAATGTCTTCCTCGATGAGGGCTTCCTGGCTGTTGCGGTTCTTCAGTTGTTGATAGATCTGGGAGCTTTCACCCCAGAGTCTGGCCACCCCGATGATCACCAGGCCCGTGATGGCCGCACTCACCACCACCTCCACGAGGGAGAAGCCGTTCACAGGAGGGGGAGGTCTGCGAAAGGAGGTCATTCAGCCGGCACGGAGACAAGATTCACGGATCAAAACCGTAGAACTTGGTGTAGGTTTCGCTCCTGGCCACCCAATCAAACGCAAGAGGAATGGGCGGGCTCTTGTCTTTCAGAAGATCGCGAAACAGGCGGCAATACACCGCCTTTTCGGGCAGGATCTCCGGGCACACATCCGCCGCAGGATCGCCCTCGAGGCCATTAGGCGCAGGCACCGTGACATTGGCGTTTCCGTAAAAGCCGAGGTTGTCCACCCAGGCGATACCCTTAAAGATTGAACTGCCACCGAAGGTGAGGGTAGACACCGGCGCCCAGACGAACATGGCAGTGTTCACAGCATTTCCGCTGAGCTCAAAGGCCTGGGAGGAGGGGTTCCCGCCCCGGGGCTCGCCGCGAATCTGCAACCGGTCGGCCTGGAAGGGAGCGGCGGCTGCGCCATTAAAAATGTGTTGCAGGCCTGCCGAACCCCGAATATCAATATCCCCGGAGGGATCCTGAAAGTAGAGATACACAGGAGCTGCAGTCGTGTCCACCTGGATTTTCTTGTTGCTTGTCAGTTGGATGGAGGAGATGCGGCAATGGAAGACCCCGTCTTTATAGCCACAGAATTTCGTATCTCCATTCTGGTTGAGACCCAGGCTTGGCAGGGGAATGACATCCTGGGGATTGGCATCTTTTTTCGTGAGGTCGACCGGCTCAAGCCCATTGCCCCCATTCACAGGTTGTGAGCTGTTGGGACCCATGGTGAAGCCCCCGGAAGGAATCGCCGGGGGATCGGGAATCTTGATGTTGAACGACGTCACGCCGATGTTGCCATCGGAGCTGTCGATCACCACCTGGTTGGCATCGGGGGCGGTGTCGTTATCCGGTCCGTCGCAGGTTTTGGCAGGAGTGGTGCAGATGATGGGATTCAGCTTGCCCAGGCCCTCCACCCGCAGCGACCAGGCATCGCCGTTGTCTTTGACCAGGCCTCCGCCGTTAAGGCCCGTGAGCATGGCCAACTTCCCGGCGGTGAAGCCGGAGGGGGGTTCGCAGGAACGCCAGTCGTTTCCGTAGATTTCATAGGCGGGCGGATCGCCGGTGGCGAGGGTGCGGCCGTAGGAGCGCCAGCAGCACTTCGGCACCACCTGGAATTCCTTTACCACCCGGCTGCTGGCCAACACGACGCCGTTGCGCAGCACCTGCCCCTCTACCTCCACTTCCAGATAGCCCTGGCTGTCGTTGGCCTCCCCGAGGGTGAAGGGTTTGGGGGCCTCCTGCGTCTCGGTGTTCGCCGACATATCGGGGAACGTTTTCACACCGGAGGGCGCCGTCTTCTTGTTGGTGCCAAAGGCCGTCTGGGTGTACACGGTGGTGGCGATCTGCCGGTTGCTCTTGCGGTAGGTCACCCGTCGCAGGCGGTAGCGGCGCTTGATGTCGTTCGTGTCGTCCTGCACCACATCGATCCAGGCCCCGGTGCGGTAAGCCTCCAGATCGGGTCCGCCGATCGATGTGGCGGACGACAGGGAGATGGTGGTGGCCGTACAAGGATTGCGAAGCCACTTCGTACTGG
>JBEIGX010000181.1:0-4939 GCA_040381675.1 Aphanothece sp. | reverse complement strand
TCTCCATCGACACCTTCCATGCCGCCGTGGCGGAGGCCGCCCTGGAGGCCGGCGCCAATTGGATCAACGACGTCCGAGGCGCCAACGCCATCGCCGAAGCCCCGGAAGACAGCCTGCGGGATCCGGCCATGCTGCCCTTGATGGCTTCAGCCGGCTGCCCCTATGTGCTGATGCACAGCCGGGGAGATAGCGGCTCCATGGATGGGTTGGCCACCTACACCGACGTGGTGGCAGAGGTGCGCGATGCGCTGCAGGCTGCCACCAATCAGGCCTTGGCCGCGGGAATGCGACCCGGTCAGATCCTCTGGGATCCGGGCCTGGGCTTTGCCAAAACCACCCCCCAAAATCTCGAGCTGCTTCGCCGCCTCCCCGAACTGGCCGCCGCGGGATTCCCCCTGCTGATCGGTCCCTCCCGCAAGCGCTTCATCGGTGCGGTGCTCAATGAACCCCGCCCTCGGGCCAGGCTCTGGGGTACGGCAACCGTGTGCGCCCTGGCGGTGGAGCGGGGCGCAGCGGTGCTGCGGGTGCATGATGTGGGCCCGATCGCCCAGGTGGTGCGGATGGCAGAGGCGCTCGGCAGCTGATGCGGCTCCTGCACACCTCCGACTGGCATCTGGGTCGCTCCTTCCATGGCACCTCCCTGTTGGAGGAGCAGGCGCAGGCCATGGCCCGCATCGTGGAGCTGGCCAGGGAGGGGGAGGTGGATGCGGTGCTCATCGCCGGCGACATCTACGACCGGGCCATCCCCCCCGCCGAGGCGGTACAGCTCTTCAACGACACCCTGGCCCAGCTGCGGCTCTGCGGCGCGGCGGTGATCGCCATTGCCGGCAACCACGATTCCCATGTGCGGGTATCGGTCTACGACCCCCTGCTCTCGGCCCTGGGGGTGTCGATCCGGGGGGACGTGCGCAGGGCCCAGGAGCCTGTGCTGGTGAATGCCCGACGGGGCGGCCCCCCAGTGGCGATTTATCCGCTGCCCTACCTGGATCCGGCAGTGGATGGTCCTCTCCTGATTGCTGAACAGGCTCCTGCCACCAACCGCCTACGCCATGAGGACGTCACCCGGCTGGCCCTTGAGCGGCTGCGAACCGACCTTCGCGGCCGGCCCGGCCACCGCTCCGTGGTGGTGGCCCACACCTTCGTGGCCGGCGGCCAACCCTGCGAATCGGAGCGGGAGTTGAGCGTGGGGAATGTGGAGCAGGTGAGTGTGGGGGCCTTCGCGGGGTTTGATCTGGTGGCCCTGGGCCATCTGCATCGCTGCCAGGACCTAGATGGTGCCCGCCTGGCCTATTCCGGCTCCCCCCTGGCCTATTCCTTTTCGGAGCAACACCAGCAGAAGGTGGTGCGCCTGATCGAGCTCAATGGGGCAGGGGTGGCCATGGTGGAGCGGGTACCCCTCAATGTGGGTCGGCCCCTGGCCACCGTGGAGGGCACGATCGAGGAGCTTTTGCACGACCCTGCACTGGAAACGGCCACCGGAGCCCGGGTGCGAGCCATCCTCACCGACGAAGACCTGCCTCTGCAGGCCAAGCCCCGGCTGCAACAACGCTTTCCCTACATCGCCGAACTGCGCCACCGCCCCCCCCAGGTGGAGCGTGCCTCGCTCAGCGCCCGTCACAAACAGGTGCGGCAGGCCTCTTCCCCCTGGGATCTGGCCTCGGCCTTCTTTGCCGATCAGCAGGGGCGCCCCGCCAGCACGGCGGAAGCCCAGTTGCTGAAGGAGGCACTTGCGGTCGCCAACCAGGCCGAGGAGCGATGAGACCCCATCACCTGTGCCTGGAGGCCTTCGGCCCCTATGCCGAACCGCTGAACATCAGCTTCGATGGCCTCAGCCAGGAGGGGCTGTTTCTGATCCACGGCAGCACGGGCTCCGGGAAAACCTTCCTCCTCGATGCCCTCTGCTTCGCCCTCTACGGAGAGGTGTCGGGGGATCGCCATGTGAAGGGGTTGAAATCGGATCACGCTGCAACTGGCGCCGTACCGCGGGTGAGTTTGGAGTTTTCCTCCGGAAGACGGCGCTATCTGGTGGAGCGCAGCCCTGCTCACAGCGCCCCGAAAAGCCGGGGCGAAGGAACCACGGAAAAAACACCCACAGCGGTTCTGTTTCGGCTGGAGGGCGGCCAGCGGGAGGCGATCGCCAGCCGCACCACAGAGGTGACCAGGGAGGTGGAGGGGTTGGTCGGGCTCAGCGCCGATCAGTTTCGCCAGGTGATCCTGCTGCCCCAGGGCAAGTTCGCCGAGGTCTTGCGGGCCCGTGCCGAGGAGCGGGAAGCCCTGCTCAAAACCCTTTTCAACACGGTGGTGTTTGAGCGGGCAGGGTTCTGGCTTGAGGACAAAGCCAGGGGGGCACGAATCGAGCTGGCGGAAAGTACACGGGCCTTGGAAGTGCTTCGCCAACAGGCCGCCCAGGAGTGGAGCCCCTACAGAGGAGAGGCCGAAGAAGCGGAGGTGCCCTCAGATCAGGCCGCTCTCGATCGACTGCTCAACCGCATCCAGGCCATTAGCTCGGCCGCCGCCGCCGCTCTCCAGCACGCCAACACCGCCCTCGAGAGAGCCCAGCGGACCAAGGAGGCCACGGCCTTGCTGCTGGATCGCTGGACCCGCCGCGCCACGGCCACCGCCCGCCTGAACGAGCTGGAGGGCAAGGCCGAAGTGGTGGACGATTACCGCCAGCGTTTGCAGCGAGCTGAGCGGGCGGAAGCCCTCCGACCCAGCCTCGAGGCCCAACGGGAGGCCCAGGGCGCCCTGACGACGCTGGAGGGGCAGCTGCAGGGGTTGCTGCAGCAAGCCAAACGGGCGCGGGATGGGGCCCAGGGATTGCCCATGGAGGTGGTGGTGCTGGATCTGCTTCGCCCCCCCAGCCTGGACGACCTCAGCGGAGCAGCCAACGCCCTCGCCGGGCGGCGGGCGGAGGTGGCGGCCCTGATGAAACAGGCCCAGGAAGCGTCGCTCGCCAGGGGCAAGGCCAAAGACAGTGCAAACCGCCTTGAGCGCATCAGCGCTGAGCTGGCCCACACCCAGGCCGCCGTGGAGACCAGGCAACGGGAACGGCAGGCCGCCCTAGAAGCCTGCACCCTGGCCCGCAGCGCCCGCGACCAGCTCAACGGCCTGCAGCGCGCCGCCGAAGCAGCCCAACAACAGGCCGATGCCGCCGCAGCGATCCGCACAGCGGTGAAGGAGGAGCAGGCGACCATCGCCCTCCAGAACCGGGCAGAAGCCCAGCGTCGTCAGTCGCAGGAGGCCCTGCTGGCCCTGAGACATCAGCAGATGGAAGGCATGGCAGCCCAGCTGGCCCAGGGCCTGGTGGCGGGCGCGCCCTGCCCGGTGTGCGGCTCCATCCACCACCCCGCTCCCACCAAAGGGGATGGGACGCCCATTGGAGAAAGGCAGGTCGCAGAAGCGGAGCGGGTGGTGCATACCGCTGGCCAACGAGCCCAGGAGCTGGCCGCAGCGGTGGCCTCCGCCCAAGGCGCCCTGCAGGGGCTGATGGAGAAAGCGGGCGCAGCTGCTGAAACACCAGAAGCGGCCCTGGCCGCCGCCAAGGAAGCCTCCACCGTGCTGGCGGAGGCGAAGGCCTTGGCCCAGCAGGTGGAGGGGTTGGAGCGAGCCGTGGCGGCCCACGACCAAGGGCTAGTGCAGGCACAGGAGCGAATCGGGGAGGCTAAAACCCAGATCGCGCTGCTGCACAGGGCCACAGCGGAGGCGGAAGCATGCGCCCAAGCGCTGGAGGCCGGCATTCTCCAGGCTCTGGGCGAGGGGGTGGATCCTCAGGGAGTGTTGGAGGCGTTCGAACCGGTGGGACGGGCTCTCAAGCAACTGACAGCCAGCCGCCAGTCCCACGCCGAGGTCACCAGCCGCTTGGCGGAAGCCAGCACCCGCCTCGCGCGGGAACTAGCGAACTCCACCTTCGCCACGGCCGAGGAGGTGGAACGGGCCCTGCAGGGCGCCGATGCCAGCCGCCGGCAGCACTGGGCCCAACGAATTGAAGCCTACGAGCGGGAGGTGATCGAACTGCGGGGGGTGGTGGGATCGGCGGAGCTGGCGACGCTGCCAGAAGAAGCCCCCGATCTGGCCGCCGCAGAAGCTGCCCTGGCAGCGGCCGATGGGGAGCGGGTCAGGGCAGTGGAGCGCCTAGGGGACGCCCGCAGCACCCAGGACGACATCAGCCGCCTAGCCCAGGACCACAGGGCGCTCGAGGAACTCAAGAACCAGCAACAGCAACACGCCCAGCTGGTGACGGCGGTGGCGGAGCGCTGCCAGGGAAAGGCAGCCCCTTACATCTCCCTGCAGCGCTGGGTGCTCTCGGCCTATCTGGAGGAGATCTGCCGCTTCGCCAACCAGCGGCTGGAGGTGATGACCTCGGGCCGCTACCAGCTCAGGCTGAGCGACGAAGGCGGGCGGGGCGGCCGACAAGCCGGTCTTGGTCTCAGGGTGCTGGATGCCTACACCGGCGAGGAGCGGGAGGTGAACAGCCTCTCGGGGGGGGAGACGTTTCAGGCCTCACTGGCTCTGGCCCTGGCGGTGGCCGACACGGTGGAGGCGCGATCCGGCGGGCTACACCTGGAGGCGCTGTTCATTGATGAGGGGTTCGGCACCCTCGATCCCGACAATCTGCAACTGGCGATGGACGAGCTTGACCGGTTGCGGGAGGGAGGACGAATGATCGGCATCATCAGCCACGTGGGAGCCCTGAAGGAACGCATCCGGGCAGGCATTGAGGTGAGCACGGGCGAAAGAGGATCCAGCGCCCGGGTGGTGCGAACGGTGATGGGTTGACAGAGGTGGGCACCCTCAACCCTGACTCACCCCTTCGATTCGGTCCTCGATCTCCTGATAAATCTCCTGCAACTGGGCAATGTTTTCATCGGAGGTTTCCCAATACCCCCGGCCATTCACTTCCAGCAGGGTGCCCACGATGCGGCGGAAGCTGTGGGGGTTG
>JBEIGX010000180.1:0-4941 GCA_040381675.1 Aphanothece sp. | reverse complement strand
GACTCCTGGGGGGGCACCTGGATTCACTTGCAATCCCCCGGCCATGCATCCCTCTGGCTCTACCAGCCCGATCGCCTCAGCACCAGTTGCACCTGGTTCTTGCCTTTCTTGCGCACCATTGCCCTGGTGACGGGCCTCCTGCTGGGCACCGTGCTCTTTCTGAAGAGCAAGGTGGAGCGGCCCTTCCAGAACGTGCTGCATCACCTCCCGGACGACCTGCCCACCCCCTTGCCCCTGTTGCCCGAGGAGGGCATTGCCCCCCTGCGCCGGTTGAGCCGGCGCATCAACCACCTCCTCTCGCGCCTCAATTCGGCGGGAGAAGAGCGCAGGCATCTGCTGCGGGGCATTGTCCATGATCTGGCCGGGCCCCAGACCCGCATCTGTCTCCAGGTCGATCTGCTCCAAGGTGTGCTGAAATCCCAGCACCAGAAGGCCTTCAAGGCGATCCATAGCGATCTTTGCCAGTTGGCGGCCATGAGTGAACAACTGAGGCTGCTGGCGGAAAGCGATCAGCCCCCAGCTCCCGTGCAGCAAGTGGCTCTGGACGACCTCTGCCAGCGGGTGGTGTCCAGCTACGTGCAACACCCCATCCACCTTCAGATCCCCCATCTTCAGGTTCGGCTCGATGGAGCAGGGCTGGAGAGGGCCCTGAGGAACCTCATCGACAATGCCATCCACCATGGTCAGCCGCCGGTGGCGATTCAAGCCTGGGCCAGCGAGTCGACCCTCGTTCTGGAGGTGCAGGACCAGGGAGTTCCACACGAATCCTCCCTGGTTCCCCTGCCCCACCCTGAAGCGCGCCCCAGCCACAAGGGCCTGGGCCTGGACATCGTGGAGCGCTTCTGCCGCCAGCATCAGGGCAAGCTTCTTCTTATCCGCAGCAAGGAAGCGTTCGTGGCCCAAATGCACTTGCTGGCCACCTCCGGCGGGCCCGTGATGGCCGAGCCTCAGCCCTCGAGATAGGTGGTTTGTCCGAGGCTGGTGTCCAGATGCTGCATCAGCCGGCGCACATCTTCAATCGCGAGCCGGCCATCGGCGATGGCCTCCTCACTGGCCTGCCGCAGGTGTTCCTGAAGGATTTCAGGATCGTGCTCCATGGCCTGAAGCACCTCCGCATTGGTGTCGCCCCGCACCACATGCTCCACCCGATAACCGCCCCCATCGGTGAGGCGGATGTGCACCGCGTTGGTGCGCCCGAACAGGTTGTGCAGATTGCCCATCACCTCCTGGTAGGCCCCCGCGAGAAACAACCCCACCCAATAGGGTTCCCCCTCCTTCAGGCCATGGAGTTCCAGGAGGGGTTTTTCCGCCCCCGGCCCGATGAAGCGAGCCAGCTTGCCATCGGAATCACAGGTGAGGTCTGCAAAGCGCCCTAACCGGTCGGGGCGCTCGGAGAGCCGGTGGATCGGCAGCACGGGGAAAAGCTGCTGGATGGCCCAGGTGTCGGGGGCGGAGCGAAACACCGACAGGTTGGCGTAGTAAGTGCCGGCCAGGGCCGCCTGCAGCTTGCGCAGGTCGTCCGGAATCGGCGTGCCGCTGGGAATGGCCGCCAGGCGCTGGTCGATGGCCACGCCGCAGGCCCAGTAGAGCGCTTCGGCCTGGCCCCGCTCCTTGAGCCCCAGGTAGCCGAGACGAAAGGCCGACAGGGCATCCTCCTTGAACTTGATGGCATCGTTCCAGGCCTCCTGCAGGGGTTCGCAGCTCGCCGGATGGGTGGGATCCCACGCCTCGGCCCGGCCCACCATGGCCAGGGTGTCCCGCAGGTTGCGCACGATCAGCGGCTCCTCTCCTTCCGGCTCGCTCACGCCGGCCGGGGGCTGGCTGCAGCCCAGCACGTTGAACACCAGCACGCTGAAGTGGCTGGCAATGGCCCGCCCGCTTTCACTCACCAAGGTGGGCACGGCGACGCCATGGGGCTCACAGCACTCCCGCACGGTGGCCACCACGTCGTTGGCGTAGTTCTGCAGCGAATAGTTGGTGGAGGCGGTGGTGGCGGTGCGGCTGCCGTCGTAATCGATCCCCAGGCCGCCGCCCACATCCAGGTAGCCCATGGCTGCCCCGAGGCGGTGGAGTTCCACGTAGATCTGGCCGGCCTCCTGCAGGGCATCCTTCAGCACGGCGATGTCGTTGATCTGGCTGCCGATGTGGAAATGGAGCAGGCGCAGGTCTGCGAGCAGATCGGCCTGGCGCAGGGCCTCCACCGTGGCGAGCAGATCGGGGATCGAGAGGCCGAACTTGGCCCCCTCCCCCACGGAGCTTCCCCAGCGCCCCACGCTCCGGGCCGACAACTTCGCCCGCACCCCGATGAGGGGGGCGGCCCCAAGGTCTTGGCTGGCGGCGATGATCCGCTCCACCTCATCGGCCTGCTCGATCACCACCACGGGCTGGCGACCCAACCGGCGCGCCAGGATCGCGGTTTCGATGTAACGGCGGTCCTTGTAGCCGTTGCAGATCAGCAGGGCCTCCGGATCCTCCAGCAGGGCCAGGGCAATGAGCAGTTCCGCCTTGCTGCCCGCCTCCAGCCCGAAATGCCAGCGCCGGCCCGTTTCCATCAGCTGCTCCACCACGTGGCGCTGCTGGTTGCATTTCACCGGAAACACCCCCTGGTAGCGGCCGCTGTAGCCGTACTGGGCGATGGCCCGCCCGAAGGCCGCATGGAGCCGCTCCAGCCGGTCGTCCAGGATGTCGTCAAAGCGAATCAACAGCGGCAGCGACAGGTCGCGCCCCTGCAGCCCCTTCACCAGCTCCACCAGGTCGAGGGAACCTCCCCTTTCTCCCTTGGGCTGCACCATCACGTGCCCCCGTGCATTCACGGAGAAATAGGGATCCCCCCAGCGATCCAGTCCGTAAAGCGTGGCGCTGTTGGCGGCCGTCCAGGTGTCTGCGCCGCTTGGGCCCATGGGGTGGAGGGAAGCAGGCGCGAATCTAGTCGGCGCAGGGCCCTACATCCGACTCAGGGTCTGGATGCCCAGCAGGCCCAGCCCCAGCTTGAGGGTGTCGGCGCAGAGGCGGCAGAGGGCCAGCCTGGATCCCCGCTCCGCCCCCTCGGCCTTGAGCACGGGCACCTGGTCGTAGAAGCGGTTGAAGCTCTGGCTGAGCTCAAAGAGATAGGTGCAGAGCCGGTTGGGGAGCAGATCCTCCTCCACCTCCAGGATCACCGCATCGAAGCGCAGCAGCTCCCGCACCAGCGCCCACTCCAGCGGTTCGCTGAACACGAGGGGATCGGGCACCGCCTCGGCCGCTGCCGCCTCCCCCCCCCGGCGCACGATGCCCGCCAGGCGCACCACCGCATAGAGCAGGTAGGGGGCCGTGTTGCCCTGCAGGGCCAGCATGCGATCAAAGCTGAACTGGTAGTTGGTGATCCGATTGGTGGCCAGATCGGCGTATTTCACGGCCCCCAGGCCCACGGCGGTGGCCACCTCCTCAAGGAAGCCGTCCTCCTCCTGCCGGTCCTCCTCCGCCAGGCGGGTCTTCAGGTCGGCCTCCGCCCGTTGCACCGCCTCATCCAGCAGGTCCTTCAGCCGCACGGTGTCGCCGGAGCGGGTCTTCAGCTTCTTGCCGTCGTCTCCCTGCACCAGGCCAAAGGGCACATGCTCCAGCCGGCCGCCCTCCGGCACCCAGCCCGCCCGCCGGGCCACTTCAAACACGGCGGCGAAATGGTTGGCCTGGCCCGCATCCGTCACGACGATCACCCTCCGGGCCCCATCCCCCTCCGGCGCGGGGGCAAAGCGGTAGCGGATGGCCGCCAGGTCGGTGGTGGCGTAGTTGAAGCCTCCATCGCTCTTCTGCACGATCACCGGCGGCTTGCCCTCCTCCAGAAACACGCATTCGGCGCCGGCGTCCTCCACCAGCAGACCCGCCCCCCGCAGATCGTTCACCACCGCCGGCAGGAAGGGGTTGTAGAAGGATTCCCCCCGCTCCGTGAGCGCGATGGCCAGCCGGTTGTAGATCTGCTCAAACTCCCGCCGGGATTGCTCGCAGAGCAGGTTCCAGGCCTTGAGGCTGATCGGATCGCCCCCCTGCAGCTTCACCACTTCCTCGCGGGAGCTGACCTGGAAGGCTGGATCGCTGTCGAAGCGGGCCTTGGCCTGGCGGTAAAAGCTCACCAGATCCCCCAGATTCACCGCATCGGCCCGCTCCAGGGCCTCGGGCGCCACCTCCTTGAGGTGGGTGATCAACATGCCGAACTGGGTGCCCCAATCCCCCACGTGGTTGAGCCGCTGCACCGGATGGCCGCGAAACTCCAGCACCCGCGCCAGGGCATCGCCAATGATCGTGGAGCGCAGGTGCCCCACATGCATCTCCTTGGCGATGTTGGGGCTGGAGAAATCCACGATCACCGGGGCCAGGGGCCCTTCGGCGCTGGGCACCCCCAGGCGTGGATCCCCCACCCGGCGGCGCACTTCGGCGGCCAGCACCTCCGGCCGCAGGGTGAGGTTGATGAAACCCGGTCCGGCGATCTGGGGGGGCAGGCAGAGGGCTTCGAAGGCCGGATCGGCCCCCAGTTGCTCCACCACAGCTGCGGCAATGGCGCGGGGGGCCTGGCCCAGGGGCTTGGCCAGGGGCAGGGCACCATTGGCCTGAAAATCCCCGAATTCAGGCTTGCTGGCCGGCCCCAGCTGGGGATCGAAGGGGTTGCCCCCGGCCTGGGCCGCGGCGGCCGCCTCGGGAAAGGCCCGTTCCATGGCGCTCTCGAGCTGGTGGCGGAGCGTCTGGAGCACGCTGAGCATGGAGGGGCCAGGGGGGTGGAATCCCGATCATCTCTCCCGATTGGTTCCATCGCCCCCCAGAACCAGGGCTGAGAGGATCAGGCCGGCCCCCGCCACGGTGCGCGGGCCCACAGGCTCCCCCAGCAGCAGGTGGGCACTGAGAATCGCCACCACCACCACCGCATTGCCCCAGAGCGCCACGGCCAGGGCGCCCAGCTGCCGGTAGCTCGTG
>JBEIGX010000179.1:0-4997 GCA_040381675.1 Aphanothece sp. | reverse complement strand
GGCCGTGGCGGTCGCGGCAGTAGCCCTCCATGTCCCAGGCATTGAGCAGGTTGTGGAGCCAGAGCAGCACGGGCAGGTTGATATGGCCCGGTGTCTGGGGCCAGGGGGGCAGGCCCTGGTTCCAGGTGGCCAGCCAGGGGGCCCCGAGGGCATCCAGGCGGGCCCGCTCCAGCCGCTCCAGAATCGGTGGCAGCACAGTGGCGGTCTGATCCAGGAGGCCGACGGCCTGCAGGTGGAGCTCCAGATCCCTGGCGCAGGAGGCCCCCACGCTGAGGGTGTGCACCGCCGGGTGGCTGAGGCAGAAGAGATCGTTCACCACGATGGGGTGATGGGGCGCGCAGAGCTCCACCAGCCGCTCCGAGGGGGTATGGAGATGGCCGCCCTTGTCGGTGGGGCTGATCAGAAACACCCCCATGTCATGGGCGCGGGCGGCCTCCAGGGCCGGGCTGTTGTCCTGCCGGATGAAATACCAGTGCAGGTTGATGTAGGCGAAGGCGTCGCTGGCAATCGCCTCCAGGATCACCGGCAGCGGAGCATGGGTGGAGAAGCCCACGTGCCCGATCCGGCCCTCCGCCTGCCAGCGTCGCAGCACCTCCAGAGCCCCCCCCGGCCGGAGAGAGAGCTCAAGCAGCTCGGCTGTGTTGATCCCATGGAGGGAGAGCAGATCCACACGCTCCACCGCCAGCCGCTGGAAGCTCAGGGCCAGCTGGGCCTCGAAGCGTGCCGGGTCGGGATCGGGACTCACCTTGGTCTGCAGGATCCGTTCCCGATCGGGCACCCGGGGCAGGAGGGCGCCGAGCTGGCGCTCGGACGTGCCATACCCCCGGGCCGTTTCGATGTGATGGAACCCGGCCGCCACCGCCGCCCGCAGCAGCTCCTCCAGGCGGGCCTGGCTCTCGTCCTGGATCTCCCCTGGGGGCAGATCACTCCAGCTCTGCTGGAAACGCATTCCCCCGAGGGAGAGCACCGGCATGGCCAGCCCCGTGCGACCGAAGCGACGGGTGGGCAGCATCAAGGGGCGGGAGGCTGATGGCCCCCTGGAGCCCGGGGGAGGGTGCGCTTGATGCGGGCTGGGGAGGGCAGGCCCAGAGGCAGGAGATCCTGGGCCTCCCGCTGCTCCTGCAGGGCGGGGAGGCGCTCGTAGGGCACCCAGTGGATGCAATCCACTGGGCAGGTGTCGATGGCTTCCTGAATCCGCTCCGTGCTGTCGCCGTCCTGGCGCATCACCCGGGAGCGCCCCCAATCCTGCTCCACCACAAAGGTGTTGGAGGCCACGTGGGCGCAGTAGCGGCAGCCGATGCACACGGCCTCATCCACCCACACCGCCTGTTGACGCAACTGGCCTCCCAGAAGGGGCTCCAGCCCGCTGCGCGGTGGGGCCGGATCAACGTCGACAGAAAAAGCGAGGGCCGGATCGATGGATCGTCGCGGTGTGGATCCACCCGGTGTGGATCCACCCGGAGTCGTGGCGGCCGAACCGCTCACTCCCAGCGGCTCACGACCAGCTCGATGGATCCATCCAGATGGTTGGTTTGCTCCTGCACCTGGAAACCCTCCTGGCTGCTGGCCGCGAGAATGGTGTGGAGGGCATAGCGCTGGTTGAGCTGGGCCAGGAAGCGCTCAACGGGCACGGGTTGGCGCCAGAGATCGAGATCCGCCACCAGCTCGTAGCAGCCGGTGTCGGGGTTGCGCAGAAAACCGATGTCACCGCCATCCTCCTGGGCAATGGCCAGGTCGCAGGTGACGGTCTGGCCCCGATAGCCCCGCACGGATTGGGATCCCTCGCTGGGAGCGTGGCCCAGGTCGGCAAGGGCTTGCAAGAGGGAACCGCGATCCCGCAGTTCGGTCTTCACCGTGCTGAAGTGCGACATGGTCGAAAAGGAGGGAGGGCTGGCGACGGATTCAGGCGGAAGGATGCTGCTTGAGCGGTTGCTGATCGATCAACGCGTTGGACTGGAAGGCTTCGGATGTGCTGCGGCGCTGTTGCACCGAGCCGATCTGAGCTTCGATGCGCTCAGTGAGCGCCAGGCAGCCCTCACCGGCCACACCTTCCACCACCTCATCCACACGGCCATCGGGGCGAATGCGGAATCGGATGGTTTGTTGACCCATCCCCGGAATCCTTGATGTGTTTGCGGATGTTAGCCGCGTTTCCTCCCCAGTGGGCCGCTGCTGTCACTGCAACGGGCCTTCAACTGATCAGCCCCTCCTCCACCAGGGTCTGCAACCGCTCCAACACCTCCGGCCGCTCCAGCTGCTCCAGGGCCATGCGGGCCTCATCCCGCACGGCGGAATCCTCATCCAGCAGCAGACAGTGCAGCAGGGCCTCCACTACCTCCTGCTGGCGGGGCTCCACCAGATCGGGATAGAGCCGCCCGAGCGACCAGGCGCTGTTGCTGCGAACGGCGGCTTCGCTGTCGATCCGCAGGGTCAGCAGCAGCTGGGCTGCCGCCGGATCGGCCTTGGCAGGGGCGGAGGCGCTGGCGTCGGCCAGGGAGCTGGCCGCCCAGAGCCGCACAGCCGCCACATCCACCTGCAGAGCGCGGATCAGAGGATTGAGCACGGGGGCCTCGGCGTAGTTGCTGAGGCTCCAGGCCACGGCCTTGCGCACATAGCCGTTGTCGTCGGTGGCGAGCAGCTTCAAAAGAGGCTCCACCGCCAGGGGGTGGGGGTTGCGGCCCAGGGCATACACCGCACTCATGCGCAGGATCGGGCACCCCTGCGCCAACAGGGGCAGCAGCAGGGGAACGGCCCGAGGGTCCCGGTGTTCGCAGAAAATCCGCAGGCCCTGCATCACCTGCTCCCGTTCCCCCTGCAGCCAGGCCAGGCCCTGGTCGCATTCGAGGGCCAGATCCGCCGCCGTGAGCTCGCTGGTGTCGATCTCGTCGAGGGGATCGCCCAGGAGTTCCGCCGCAAGTTCCCGCGCCAACACATCCGGATCCAAAGCCAGCTCCTGCTGGGTTTCCGGGAAGCGTTTGGGGAAGGGCTGGAGATCCTCCGGCATCGGGCCTGCTCTACGCGGCGATCCTAGGGGCGCCCCCACAACCCCCTGGGTTCATGAGAGGGGGGCCGGGGCCGCCATGTCGCCCGGCAACCAGATCCGGGCACTCACGGCCACCAACGCCAGGGCAAAGAGCAGCACGATGGCCGCCGGAAGGAGTTTCGAACGCAGAAACGACACGCCAACCTGGGCAGGGATGCTCATTCTTGCGGCATAGGCCCCCAGGCCGTTGACGGCCACGGCGCCCCCACGCACGATGGCACGAAATGACAGGTCTTTCATGCCCACGCGCCACTCTCCGGCTCCCTGGCGGCGCTTGCTGGCGGTGGGAGCCCAGGGGGTGGCCAGCGGCACCCCTTACATGGTGGGCACGAAGCTGCTGCAGGGGTGGCTCACGGCCAGCGGAGTGCCCCTGGGGCTGATCGGCCTGCTGGCCTATGCCGAACTGCCTTACACCTTGAAGATGTTCTGGGCACCGGCGTTGGATCGCTGGCCCCTCCCCTGGCCGGATCGGCGCCGGGGCTGGCTGCTGCTGGTGCAGCTGACGCTGACGGCTGTGATCGGCGCGATGGCCTTCCTCCAGCCGAGCCGCTCCACAGCCAGCCTGGCGGCGGTGGGTGCCATGGCTCTCCTGCTGGCGGTGGTGAGCGCCACCCAGGACATCCTGGTGGATGCCTACCGCACCGACCTGCTGCCCCAGGAGGAGCGGGGTGCGGGCGCGGCGGTGGCCAACCTGGGCTACCGGGCCGCCATGCTGGCCATCGGAGCCGGGGGCTTCATCCTGGCGGGCCGCCAGGGGTGGCCCCAGGCCTTTGCCGCCTCGGCCCTGCTCATGGCCCTGGTGCTGCCCTTCACCTTCACGGCACCGAAGCTTCCTGCCCTCACCCAGCAGGTGACCAGCCTGCGCCAGGCCGTGGTCGGCCCGGCCCGGGAATTCCTGGCCCGCACCGGGGGGCCCCGGGCGGCCATGCTCCTGGCGCTGATCCTGCTCTACCGCTGGCCGGACGGGCTCCTCAACGTGATGGCCGTGCCCTTCCTGATCAAGCAGGGCTTCTCTCCGGAGGTGGTGGGCTCGGTGCTGGCGGGATGGGGCATCGCCGCCACCATCGTGGGCACGATCGTGGGTGGGGTGCTCTTCGGCCGGCTCGGCCTTAACCGCTCCCTGTGGGTGTTTGCGATCGTGGGGGCCCTGGGCAATCTCTCCTACTGGGCTCTGGCCACCTTCCAGGGGGGCATGCCCTCCCTGCTGGCGGCCGTGGCTCTGGAAAACCTGGGTGGGGGGATGGTGGGCGCGGCCTTCGTGGCTCTGCTGATGAGCCTTTGCAACCCCCGCTTTTCCGCCACCCAGTACGCCCTGCTCTCGGGGGTCTACGCCCTGAGCCGCTCCATCCTCTCGGGCCAGGCCGGCTTCGTGGCGGAGGGGGTGGGCTGGAGCCCCTTTTTCCTGCTCACGGCGGCCTCCTCCCTGCCGGCCTTTCTGCTGATGACCCGTCTCACCCCCTGGAATGGAGAGGGTGTGCGGGGGGCCTACGACCCGGAGCGCGACGGCTGACGATGGCCACCCTGAACCCCCACGACGACCAGCAGCTGGTACAGATCGCGTCCGCCTTTGCGGGCAACCATGCGGTGCAGGGAGTGAGCCCCCTGGGCCACGGCAACATCAACAGCACCTATCTGGTGGAACGGGAGGCAGAGGAACCCTTTGTGCTGCAACGCCTCAACACGGCGGTGTTTCCTCAGCCCCAGCGGGTGATGCACAACCTGCTCGCCGTGGGCCAACACGTGGAGGGGCGTCTACAGGGGGAAGGGGAAGGGACCCGGGGACGCTGGGTGCTCCCTCGGGTGCTCAAAAGCCGCAGCGGGGAACCCTGGCTGGCGGAGGGCGAGCAGTTCTGGCGAGCGATCAGCTTCGTGCCCGCCACCACCTCCCTGGATGCCTTGGCCACACCCGGCCAGGCCAGAGAAGTGGGCTACGGGCTGGGGAGGTTCCACGAGC
>JBEIGX010000178.1:0-5061 GCA_040381675.1 Aphanothece sp. | reverse complement strand
CTTCTCAATCCAGGATGTGCGCATGACGGCCCAGGGGTAAAAGGGATGCCGCCAGGAGAGGTCTGCCGCACTTCCCTGCGCCGGCATGACCCGGATCAGGTTCGGAGGGTGTGATCTCAGCCCGGATGGGCACCCCTAGTGTCTCCCGTAACCTAGCAAGGGGTGGCTAATTGGCAGCAGGGTCGCCAGAGAACAACGCGTCCAGTGAAGCTCTCGCTGCCGATGCAACAGGGCAAAATCCATGAATAAATCGCGCTCTGCCACCCGGTGCGGACACCGCCGCCGCGCTCCGAGCGCTCCTGTTCAGGGATGGGCCGGCCCTGTTGGACGTGCCCTTGCCCATGACCAGCAATGTCTATCCCAAACTGGCCTTTGGCCGGCCCTTCGGGGACATGGAACCGGACGTGGCGCCCACCGCCATGGAATCCACCTGAAGGGGATCCCGAGGGCACGGGAGAGGGTCGGCCTTCCTTGGATGGGCCCTGGGATCAGAAGGCGTTCAGCGCGTTGAACGCCACCCCCACGACGCGGTGATCCCCATCCTTCTGGAGGGTGTGCATCGCCTTCCTCGCATCTTGAACAATGGGATCGTTGGGGTCCTGGGCTTCCATGAGGATCCGCCCCAGCACTTCCGCGCCCCCCACCCGCACCGTGCCATCCCCATCCTCCACGGCCAGAAGAGCCAGCTCCAACAGACGGCTCGGGCTCATCGCCGGCTGCTCCGCCAAGGCCGCCAGGATGCTGCAGCGCACCAACCACTGGGTGTCGGCACCGAAAACCTGGCGCAACACCGGCCAGGATTCCTCCACCCCATAGCTGGCCAGGGCATTGGCCGCCTCCGCTCGCACATTGGCATCGCCATCCTCCTGCAGCACCCGCTCCAGGGCTTGCTGGCCCTGGGCGCTGCGCTTGATCCCCAAGCCAGCGCAGCTCATGGAGCGAATCACAAAGGGGCTCTGCTCCAGACCCAGCAGAAACAGGGGCGTGGCCTCCTCCACCTTGCAATCCCGCAGGCCCACCAGGGCCGGCATGGCGCGGGACGGATCAGCCGAAGCGATGGCTTCACGAATGGCTGGAAGATCTATCGCCAATATGGAGGCCAAATAAGGCAGTTTTTCAGCCTAGCAATCGCCTCAGGGCCGCTCAGGGCCGGGCTCCCGGAGCACCCGCAGCAGCATGGAGCGGCGGCGCCTACGGCGCCACCAACTGAACACGAGCAAGCCACAGCCGATCAACAGGGCTGGAAGGGCCTGGGGCCGGGCCGAAGGGCTTCCGAACACCATGGCCGCCAGGGCCAGCAGGATCAGCAGGGGCGAGGAGAGAGCCAGCAGATTCGCGCTGCCCGAGGAGGGGGCCATCCGGCGCTGTTTCATGACAGCAGGCTTCCCCAGCGCAACAGGCTGAGAGTGAGCACCTTCACCCCCACCGGCAGACACCCTTCGTCCGGCGCAAAGGTGTTGCTGTGGAGCGGCGTGCAGCCCTGGGGGCCGGCCACACCCAGGCGAAACATCGTTCCGGAGGTGCTCTTCAGCAGCTCGGCGAAATCCTCCGCCCCCAGGGAGGGCTGCTCCAGCCAGAGCACCTGCTGGCGGCCCAGAAGATCCTCGGCGGCATCGGCCACCAGCTGGGTGAGCCCCCCCTCGTTTTGCACGGGGGGCGAGATGCAGCGGTAGTGGACCCGAGCCTCCCCGCCATGGCCGCGGCAGAGGGCATGGACCGTGTCCTCGATCCAGCCCGGGAGCCGATCGTGCACCTCCAGGTCGAGGCAACGCACCGTTCCCAGCAAGCGCACATGGTCGGCGATCACGTTGAACGCCTTGCCCCCCTCGATCCGGCCGAAGCTCACCACCACCGGATGGAGCGGATCCAACCGCCGACTGATCGCCTCCTGCAGACCACTCACCACCCGGGCGGCAATCCAGATGGCATCCGTACTCTGGTGGGGCCGGGCGCCATGGCCGCTCTCCCCGAGCACCTCGATCTCCAGTTCGCCGGCCGCTGCCGTGAGGCTTCCCGTGCGCACGCCAATGGTGCCCACCGGCAGGCTCGGAAACACATGCACCCCAAAGAGGGCCTCCACCCCGTCCATCGCCCCCGCCTCCCGCATCCAGCGGGCGCCCTGGGCCGTCTCCTCCGCCGGCTGGAAGAGGAGGCGCACCCTGGAGCGCAGCAGCTCCTGTCGACGGCCGAGGAGCTGGGCCACGCCCAGTCCGATGGTGGTGTGGATGTCGTGGCCGCAGGCATGCATCAACCCCTGCTGGCTGGAGGCGTAGGGCAGGTTGGTGCGCTCCTCGATGGGTAGGGCGTCCATATCGGTGCGAAGAGCCACCAGGGGGGCATCTTTGGGACCCAGCTCCGCGGTCACCCCCGTGCGGCCCACCCCTTCCCGCACCTCCCACCCCCAGCGGCGCAGCTCACCGGCCACCAGGGCAGCGGTCTGCTGCTCGTGGCCGCTGAGCTCCGGATGGCGATGGAGATGGCGACGCACCTGCACCAGCTCGGGCAGAGCCTCCTGGAGGTTGGTCTCCAACCCCAGGCTGAACCAATCTGGCAAGGCTGAGCGCTGCACCATCAGGCCGACAGGGAGAGAAACTGCTGCAGAGCCTGCACCGCCTCGGGGGGCCAGCGCCGTATCTGCAGCAGCCAATCCTGCTGCCGGTAGCGGGGATCGAGCCCGGAGGCCGCGGCCCAGTTGCTTTCGGCCTCACCCCGGGCACCCCGCTGCCAGAGCACGGCCGTGAGGGCCGCCCGGGCATCGGCGAAGAGGGGATGGCGACGAATCAGGGAGCGCAAGTCGTGTTCGGCCGTGGCGAGATCGCCCATCTGAAAGGCGGCCAGGGCTGCGCTGGAGCGGGCCATGGCCATGCCAGGGCGGGCCTCCGCAGCGGCATTGAAACAGGCGCGGGCCTGCTCCCAGTCGCCCAGGGAGCCCCGCACATTGCCGAGGTTGTAGAGGGCTGCCGCTTCCTGGGGGTCTCGGGCCAGGATCCAGCGATAATCCGCGGCAGCCTCCTGCCAGCGACCCAGGGCCTCTTCGGCGGTGCCCCGGTTGAGATGGGGATCCAGGTGGGCCGGATCGATCTCCATGGCCTGGGTTTGATCCGCGATCGCCCCCTCCGGATCCCCCAGAATCAAACGCACGTTGCCCCGGTTGCTCCAGGCCGCCGCATCCCCTGGCGTAGCTTCCACCACCTGGGTCCAGAGAGTCAGAGCGTCCTGAAGCCGTCCATCCCGGGTGGCGGCCAGGGCCCGCTCAAACCGCTGGGCCGGCCCCCCAGTCCCCGCAGGGTCCTGCGGAGCCGCAGCAGCGGGCGAAGCCAGGGCCAGCCACAGCACCAACAGACCCATGAGGGCCATTCCCAGGCCCCGGCGCGGGCTCATGCCGACCGTCCTCCCGATTCGGCGAGATAGGTGCGCCCCGCCTCCGTGATCACACGGCCCCGGGGCGTGCGCTGCAAAAAGCCCAACTGCAACAAAAACGGCTCCACGACGGTTTCCAGGGTGGTGGGATCTTCGCCCAGACCAGCTGCCAGGGTATCGAGTCCGGCGGGGCCACCGCCGTGGCCATCCACAAGCTGGCGCAGCAGCTGGCGGTCGCTGGCATCCAGCCCCTTGGCATCCACCCGGTGGAGCTGGAGCGCCGTGGCCACCACCTCCGCCCCGATCGAGGGCAACCCCTGCACGGTGGCGTAATCCCTCACCCGACGGAGCAGCCGGTTGGCAATGCGAGGGGTTCCCCGGCATCGGCCGGCCACCTCCCGGGCCGCCGCCACCTCGAGATCCATGGCCAGGAGCCGGGCAGCGCGCTCCACGATCGCCTGGAGATCCTCCAACCCGTAGAACTCCAACCGTTGAATCAACCCGAAACGATCCCGCAACGGGGAACTCAGAGCCCCCGCCCGGGTGGTGGCACCCACCAGAGTGAAGGGAGCGAGTGCGAGGCTGCGGGTGCGGGCGGTCGTGCCCTTGCCCACGGTGAGATCGAGACGGAAATCCTCCATCGCCGGATAGAGAATCTCCTCCGCAACCCTGTTGAGTCGATGGATCTCATCGATGAAGAGCAGATCGTGGGGTTGCAGGTTCACCAGCAGCCCGACGATGTCGCGGGGGCGTTCCAGGGCGGGCGCGCTCGTGATGCGGCACTGCACTCCCAGCTCCTCGGCCAGCACCAGGGCCATGGTGGTTTTGCCCAGTCCAGGAGGGCCATGGAGAAGCACATGATCGAGGGCTTCACCCCGGCCCCTGGTGGCAGACACGGCAATCTGCAGCACCTGCTTGAGCTCCTCCTGGCCGATGTAATCCGCCAGGCGCTTCGGGCGCAGACCGTCTTCCCGTCGCGGCCCATCCCGCTCCGCTTCCTGATCCTCCCTGCGCTCCGCCGGGTCCACCAGGCGGTGAGCGGTGGGTGGCACGCCATCCCGACCTTCCCGGCGGTGTCCAGAGCCAGGGGGACCTCCACTCCCCCTGGAGGGGGGTGATGGGCTGGCTTGGGAGGAAACGATGGCCATGGGGGGAGGGTAACGGGCCCAGCCAGAGCCCTGCCCCCTCAGGGCTCGCCTAACGTCAATCCATCCACGGAGGCACGATGGCCAAGGGGCCCGGCAGGCGGGGAGGCACCGCCAAGGGAGATCCCTCCCAGCGCCTGTTGGCTGACAATCGCCTGGCCCGCCACCAGTACGAGATTCTCGAAACCCTGGAGACGGGCATCGAACTGCTGGGAACGGAGGTGAAATCCATTCGGGCCGGGCAGTGCAACCTGCGGGATGGCTTCTGCCTGATCCGCAATGGCGAGCTGCAGCTGCACAACGTGCACATCTCTCCCCACAGCCATGCGGGTCGGTTCTTCAACCACGAGCCCCTGCGGATGCGAAAGCTCCTGGCACACCGGCGCGAGATCGCCAAATTTCGCATCGCCCTGGAGCAGAAGGGACTGACCCTGATTCCCCTGAACCTTCACCTCAAGGGCTCCTGGATCAAGCTGACGCTGGGGCTGGCCAAGGGACGCAAGCTCCATGACAAACGCCACGAAGAAAAACGCCGCCAGGAAGCCAAGGAGACCCG
>JBEIGX010000177.1:0-5063 GCA_040381675.1 Aphanothece sp. | reverse complement strand
GGGCCTTGCGCGCCTGGGCCCGTTCCACCAGGTGGACGATCCGCGCGATGGCCGTCTCACGGCCGCAGCGGCTGGCTTCCACCACCAGGGGGGCCTCCAGATTCAAGCTGCCCGCATCCAGCTCGGTGCCCGCCTCGGCCTCAAGAGGAAGGGGTTCGCCGGTGAGGGCCGAGCGATCCACGGCGGAGGTGCCGCTCTGCACCACCCCATCCACAGGCAGTCGATCCCCGGGGAGCACGAGGATGCGATCGCCCGGCCGCAGCCCCCCGGAGCGCACCGGGCGAGGTGGCCCCCCCTCCATCAGCAGCAAGGCTTCATCTGGCTGCAGGGAAGCCAGGTCTTCGATCGCACGGCCGCTGCGATAACGGGCACGCTCCTCGAGGAAGCGCCCAGCCAACACAAAGCCCAGCAACATCACGGGCTCATTGAAGAAGCAGGGAAGCTGGCTCTGTGGCCACAGCCATCCCACCGCACTGGCCAAGTAGGCACTGCCCATACCCAGTCCCACCAGGCTGTCCATGCCGGGATGGCCCGCGAGGGCGGATCGGAAACCTGTCCGCAGGATGGGAAGCCCGGGGCCCGCCAAGGCCAGCGTGGCAATGAGGCCATGGAACCAGGGGGCCTGAAACAGGGCGAGAGCCGGAGGCCAGGTCTGGGGCACCACCATGGCCCAGTGGCCAAAGCCGGACACCACCACCAGCAGCAGCGCCACCAGCAGCTGCCGCCATCGTTCCCACCAGCTTTGCCGGCGCAGCCGCTCCCTGCGGCTGGACACCCCATCCTCGCCGTCCGGCCTCAGCTTCCCTTCGAATCCCAGGCTCCGCAGGCTGCTGAGGAGGGGTTCCAGATGGTCTGCCCCCCCCTCCAGCTCCACCCATGCGGTGCGGGTCAGGAGATTCACACTGGCCTGCCTGACCCCAGGCTGCTGCTGGAGGCGTTGTTCCACCGACCGGACACATCCTCCACACTTCATTCCCTCCACATCGAGCAACAATCCCACCGCCTCCGCACTGGAGACATCGGGCGGGGCGGGGGTGCTGCTGAGCGAGGAGGGCAAAAGATCCCTATGGACACCAGATCACCCTAGGCAACCTGACAAGGTTCAACAGGTGGCAGCCCGAACAGGCAGGATGGACTCAGAACGACTCTGGCGCCGTGCCCCGCTCCCAGCGCAACGACAACTTCATCGATAAAAGCTTCACCGTGATGGCCGACCTGATTCTCAAGGTGCTGCCAACCAACCGCAGGGCCAAGGAAGCTTTTGCCTACTACCGCGACGGGATGAGTGCCCAGGGCGATGGGGAATACGCAGAGGCTCTTGACAACTACGAAGAAGCCCTGAAGCTCGAAGATGACCCCAATGATCGCGCCTTCATTTTCTACAACATGGCGCTGGTTTACACCAGCAACGGGGATCACGCCAAGGCGCTTGATTTTTACAATCAGGCCCTGGATCTCAACAGCAAGATGCCACAGGCCCTGAACAATATGGCCGTGATTCACCATCATCTAGGCTCCTTGGCCCAGGAAAAAGGTGATGCGGACGAAGCCGACCGCTGCTTTGATCTGGCCGCTGATTTCTGGGCCAAAGCCATTCGCCTGGCACCGAATAACTACATTGAGGCTCAGAACTGGTTGAAAACCACGGGCCGGGGAAATATCGACATTTACTTTTGATCTTTCCTTCGAGATCGCCCGCCAAGCCCGGCTACTCCTCCGCCGGATTCACCCCCAGGGCACCCACGATCGCTTCCGCCAGGCTGGACGACTCCAACAGCTGGAGGCCCAAGGCTGCCTCTGTCATTCCCAGACCCGCTCCCCTGGGCACGATGGCCCGGGTGAATCCCAGCCGGCTGGCCTCCTGGAGGCGCTGTTCCAGCTGACCCACGGGCCGCAGCTGCCCCCCCAATCCCAACTCACCGATCAGCACCGTGCCCGTGGGCAGGGTGAGATCCCGATAGCTGGCCACCACGGCTGCCGCCACCCCCAGATCCCCCGCCGGCTCATCCACCTGAAGCCCCCCAGCGACCGCCAGGTAGCAATCAAACCGCGACAGGGGCAGGCCGAGGTGCTTTTCGATCACCGCCAGGATCTGGTGCAATCGGTTGGTGCCGATCCCTGTGGCCGTGCGCCTGGGGCTGGCGTAGCTGGTGGTGCTCACCAGCGCCTGGAGCTCCACCACGAGGGGCCGGGTGCCTTCGAAGGCCACGATGGTGGCCGTGCCGGAGCTGGGTTCCCCACCCCCGAGGAACAGTTCACTGGGGTTGGTGACCTGCGCCAGGCCCCCATCGCGCATCTCAAACACCCCCAGCTCGTAGGTGGCCCCGAAGCGGTTCTTCGCGGCCCGCAGGAGGCGGTGGCTGGCGAAGCGGTCGCCCTCGAAGGTCAACACCGCGTCCACCAGGTGTTCCAGGACCTTGGGCCCCGCCAGGACCCCTTCCTTGGTGACATGGCCCACCAGCACAAGGGCCACCCCATGGCGCTTGGCCAGCCGTTGCAGGGCCGCCGCACACTCCCGCACCTGGGCCACCGTGCCAGGGGCACTGCTGAGGTTGGGATCGTGGAGCGCCTGGATGCTGTCGACCACGGCCACCGCGGGCCGGAGTGCCTCCAACTCCTCGAGGACCCGATCCAGATCGGTTTCCGCCAGCAACTGAAGGCCTCCCCCGGACGCGGAAGGCGCATGGGACAGCCGGTCGGCCGACGGGGATGGTTCCTCCAGGAGGGACGGGCTGACCAGCCGGCGCCAGCGCAGCCGCACCTGCTGGGCGGACTCCTCGGCACTGACGTACAGGGCGCTGCAATGGCCCGCCATGGCCTGGGCCACCTGGAGGAGCAGGGTCGACTTACCGATTCCCGGATCGCCTCCCAGGAGCACCAGGGCCCCTGGCACCAGACCGCCCCCCAGCACTCGATCCAGCTCGCTGAACCCGGTGTCCAGACGGGCCAGGGGTGGGGTGCTTTGGTCCTGGATGGGGGTGGAGCGCTTCGGGCCAGGTGGGTCACCCCCGCTCTCGGTGGGTGGGCGGAGGCGATCGGTACGGCCGTCCCGACCGGCCGGCTGGGCTTGCTCAACAAGGGAATTCCAGCTGCCACAGGCCGCACAGCGGCCGAAAAACTGGCGACTCTGGGCCCCGCAGCTCTGGCAGATGTAGATGGAAACAGAACGGGCCAAGGGCTGTTTGTAAAGAAAGGTGGCTTTCGGTGAACAGAGTGGCCCTCAGGCCTTTTCAGTGGGTCGGATCCGTTGTATCTGCAGCGCCCTTGCAATGACGGCGACCCCCCCGGCCAAAGAGACCATCCTCGTCGTGGACGACGAGGCCAGCATTCGCAGAATTCTGGAGACCCGTCTTTCGATGATTGGCTACCAGGTCCTGACCGCCTCCGACGGCGAAGAAGCGCTCGAAGCATTTCACCGCGCCAGTCCCGACCTTGTGGTTCTCGATGTGATGATGCCCAAGCTGGATGGCTATGGGGTCTGCCAGGAGCTGCGCAAGGAATCGGATGTGCCGATCGTGATGCTCACGGCCCTGGGCGATGTGGCTGACCGCATCACAGGTCTGGAGCTCGGTGCCGACGACTATGTGGTCAAACCCTTCAGCCCCAAGGAGCTCGAGGCCCGCATTCGCTGCGTGCTGCGGCGGGTCGACAAGGAGCAGGTGGCGGGGATCCCCAACTCGGGGGTGATCCAGGTGGGCGACCTACGGATCGATACCAACAAACGGCAGGTTTACAGCGGCGAGGAGCGTATCCGGCTGACCGGCATGGAGTTCAGCCTGCTGGAGCTGCTGGTGAGCCGCTCGGGTGAGCCCTTCAGCAGGGGGGAAATTCTCAAGGAGGTTTGGGGGTATACACCCGAACGACATGTAGACACCCGTGTGGTGGATGTTCACATCTCCCGGCTGCGTTCCAAACTGGAGGATGATCCCGCCAACCCCGAGCTGATCCTCACAGCCCGGGGCACTGGCTACCTCTTCCAGCGCATCGTTGACTCCGTTGCCCCAGAAGGACTCTGACCACCTCCGTTCCCCCGGGCGCCCGGCCCTGAACCGGCGTCAGCGGCCAAACCGGACGATCCGGCGGCTTGTGATCTGGTACAAGCGCAATGCCGCGGTGACCAGTCTTGTGGACACCGCCAGCGCCGCCAGCTCGGTCGCTGGAGTGGCCGCTGGCACCGTCCTCCAGCCCCTGGTGCTGGACCCCCTCCGCCGTCTTCAGCAGGGCACGGAAGGCCCGGAGGACTGGCCGCTGATCCACGACCGGGACCGCCTCTGGGTGGCCGTTGATGGGATGGGGGGCGATCACGCCCCCGGGCCGATCCTGGAGGGATGTCTGCGGGCCCTCCGGGTCTTGCCGCTTCGCATCCGTTTTGTTGCCGAGCAGGAGCCCCTGAACAGGGCCGTCGACACCCTGCGCCTGCGGGAAGAGCTGGAGAATGCCCAGGCTCGTGGCCTCCTGCAACTCATCCTCAGCGGTCCGTCGGTGGGGATGAATGAGGAGGCCACGGTGGTGCGGCGCAAGCGGGATGCCAGCATCAACATGGCCATGGATCAGGTGAAATCCGGCCAGGCCATGGCCGTCTACTCCGCCGGCAACTCCGGTGCCGTCATGGCCTCGGCCATTTTTCGCCTGGGCCGCCTGCGGGGAATCGAGCGGCCGGCCATCGGGGCCCTCTTCCCCACCAAGGACCCTGCCCAGCAGGTGCTGGTTCTGGACGTGGGCGCCAACACCGATTGCAAACCCGCCTGGCTCCATCAGTTCGCCCTGCTGGGCTCCATCTACAGCCGGGATGTGCTGCAGGTGGCCAGCCCCCGGGTTGGGTTGCTGAACATCGGCGAGGAGGAATGCAAGGGCAACGACTTGGCCCTGAAAACCCATCCCCTGCTGGTGGCCGATTCCCGGCTGCGCTTTGCCGGCAACTGCGAAGGACGGGATGTGCTCTCCGGCGCGTTCGATGTGGTGGTCTGTGACGGATTTACCGGCAACGTGCTGTTGAAGTTTCTCGAATCCGTGGGCAGCGTGCTGCTGGACGTCTTGCGGGCAGAGCTGCCCCGTGGCCGCCG
>JBEIGX010000176.1:0-5066 GCA_040381675.1 Aphanothece sp. | reverse complement strand
GCGGAGATCGACCTGAAATACAGCGGCTACCTGGCCCGCCAGCAGCAGCAGATCACCCAGGTGCAACGCCAGGCCAACCGCGCCCTGCCGGCCGAGATCAACTACGACACCATCACCAACCTATCCGCGGAAGCCCGGGAGAAGCTGGCCCTGATCCGCCCGCCCACCCTGGGCCAGGCCAGCCGGGTGCCCGGGGTGAGCCCGGCCGATATCACGGCCCTGCTGCTGTGGCTGGAACTGCAGCGACGCCGGGCCGACCCGCCCTCCCCCCGGGAGCCTGAAAACCCGGGTAAGGTATCGGCTCTTCAAGGCTGAGTTTCCCTTGCGCCCATCGCGCCCGACGAGAGGTTTGCCCACCTCCCGCGCCTATTGGGAGCTGAAGGCCGACCAAATGATGAACCGGGTCTTCTCCCCAGAAGCCCCGATTGATCTCGATCCTCTTTTGCCCCACCGGCCGGTGTCGCCCCAGGCCCCCCGGGTGCAGCCCAGCGGAAACCGAACAGCCCCAGCGCAGGATCGAAAGGGACAAGACCCCGCCCCCGTCACCATGCTCCTGGTCGCCGCCCTCGGTGCCATGGGTGTGGTGGGCGCCCTGAGCGCGGTGCTGCTGGTGCAGCAGTGGGCCGGTCTGCAGAAGTCGCTCAGCCAGGAGCGGAGCCTTCTGCTGGTGGAGCGCCTGCGGGCCCTGGGCCCAGCCACCAACGCCAACCCCATCCCGGCGGGGCCCGCCACACCCCCGGCCCCGGTGCTGGCGCCCCCCCTTGCCGTGGGCGCTGATCTGCCACCGCCGCCACCGGACGAGGCTTGGATGGAGCAGCTGCCCCAACTGCCCGTGTCCCGAGGGTTCGCGAGCGAAGCCCCTGCAGCCCGCAGCGGTGCATCCCCCACCTCCCCGGCCCGCCCCGCCGGCAAGGCTTCCAAATCCTTGGAGCGGTTCAGCGGTCCCCTTCCCCAGCTGGTGGGCCTGGTGGGGGCGCCGGGCCAGGCCGGCTCAGCCATTTTCCAAGTGGGCGACACCTCCACCAACGTCAACGTGGGGGAGCCCATCGGCAGCAGCGGCTGGAGGCTGAAGGCGGCGGATGGGGAAAGCGCCCTGATCGAGCGGGGCACGGAAGTGCGCCGGATCGCCATCGTGGCGGGGGGCTGAGCCATGCCCACCCGCGCCACCCCCGCAACCACTGGTCTGCAGAACCTTTTCCCCTCTCCCCATCCCCTCTGGCAAGCCCCCCTATCGGAGGTGGTGGATGGCCGGGCGGGGGCCAATCTGAGCGGGGCCTGGAAGCTGATGCTCCTCGGGGATGGCAGCCCCACCCGCCATCTGCAACTGCTCACGGGATCTCCCCTCACCATTGCCCTGATCGCCATGGAACCGGAAGGGCATGGCCCCCCAGGCCCGGGACTGCCCCCGGAAGTAGCCGAGCTGGACCCCCCCCTGCTGCGGCGCCAGGTGTGGCTGAACTGCGGTGGGGAGAGCCTCGGCTGGGCCGAGAGCTGGTGGAACAAGGAACAGGCGGAGGCCTGCCTGCAAAACCGTCGCCAACCCATCTGGAACAGCCTGACGGAGGGCCGGACGGAACTCTTCCGGGAAGTGGATGGGCTGGCCCTGGTGGAGGCGGACTGGCTGGAGGAACGTTTTGGCCGCCCCGGGCCCTACTGGAGCCGGCACTATCGCTTTTTCCGCCAAGGAAGGGAGCTGACCGTGATCCGGGAGGTGTTTTCCCCCGCCCTGGAGCGCTGGCTGGGCCCTGCCACCCTGGGGCAAATCTGAAGATTCTCAGAAATCGGCCACAGTTCCCCACAAAGCCGGCTTGACGAATTGACGTTTTCCGTGCTTTGGCAAACATGGGAGCACTTCACGGTCGCCAGCGACCTCTTCCCATGTCACCTCCACGCTCAGCTCCCGAATGGCTGACCCTTACGGAGATCGGCCGCGTTTACGGCATCTCCGCCGTTCACGCCGGCAAGCTCCTGCAATCCGCCGGCCTGCGCCAGCTCGATGGGCGCCCCAGCCCGGAGGCCCTCCGTTCCGGCCTGGCCCACCGTCGCCACAGCAGTCCTTCCGGACCAACCCTCTGGAACCGGGAAGGGTGTGCCCCCCATCTCGAACAGCAAGGCCTGCAGCCCCGTGGGCAGCACCAGCTCGTGGATCTCTGGGCCGACCTGCTCAGGGAGCTCCTGCAGGGATCAGCCGCCGTGGCGATCTCACCGGACGACATGGCCGAGGAGATGCCCGCGGATCTGGTGGCCCCCGTGAACCTCAGGCTGCGGGAGCAGGGATGCGCCTTTCAGGTGCGCAAAAGGGTCTTTAAGCGGAAGCCCCATGGGGCTTCTGGCCTGCCTTCTCCAGCATCTGACGCAGCCGGTTCTCATCGGCGTGGCTGAGGTTGGTGCGCAACAGGCGGGCGTGGGGGGCGTGGGACTGGAGCCGCTCGATCACCCGATCGGGAGCTGATTCCCGGAGCAGCACACAGAGGGCCGCATCTCCGGAGGCCAGGCTCTCTCCCACCTCCCGCAGGAAGCCGTCGTTGATGCCCAGATCGGCCAGGGCGCCTGAGGCGGCGCCCACCCCAGCCCCCACCGCTGCGCCCAGCAGGGGGTTCATGAACAGCAGCCCCACCAGCACCCCCCAGAACCCCCCACTGGCCGCGCCAGCGACGGGGAGATTGATGGCCTGATGCAGATGGACGTGGCCCTGGGGATCCCGCTCCACCACCACCGCGTCCTCAAGGGAGAGCAGCTGCTCCTTCTGCATGTCCACCAGGGTGCGACGGACCTCTTCGGCTTCGCTGACGGTTGGGAACCCAACCACGACAAGGCTGCTCATAGGGTGAGAGGGTACAAGTGCGGGACCGGAACGATCCTGCCCATTTGAAATCTAGGCACGGGAAGGGCTGGCGTCCGCCCTAGCGGCGCCGGGTGGAGCGGGGGAGGGGTCGACCGGGAGGAACCACGGGCGCGGGGTCGGCCAGGGGATTGGCGGGCCTGGAGGGGGAAGGATCTTCCCGCCGCCAGCGGGGCACACTGAAGCTCTCTTCTTCCGGCCAGTCCTGGCTTGGGGGGGGTGCCTCAACGGGCTGGGTCCTGGTGGCTTCCACGGCGGGGCGACCGGGACGGGGCGAGGGGCGGCCCCGGCGAGAGATGGCATCGAGGGGAGGCCGGGTGGAGCGTTGCGGAGGGGGGCTGCCGTCCCAGCGATCGGCATTGAGGCGCTCGGCTTCCTGCCAGGGTTCCCGCCAGTCCTCCCGATCATCGAGGAGCCAGTCCAGGCGTCCTTCCACCCAGCGACCCAGACCATCGAAGCCGGGACGTCCTCCGGGACCGGAACGCTCCCCCCCGCGAACAGACGGACGGGTGCCGGGCCGGGTGCCCGAGACCCCATCCACCAGCTCTCGCCCCCGGCTCACCAAGGTTTCCAACCGGTCTTCCAAACCTCTCCTGCCGGAGCGCAGGTCTCCCCGCGTGTCATCCACCCAATCCATACGGGCACTTTAGCGAGGACGATGGCGCAACCAACGCTCCCGAGCCAGACCCAGCAGGGCGATGGAACAACCGCCCCACTCCAGGGCCCAGAGAAAGGTGACCATTCCGCCCTCGCGACAGGCGGACCCTAGGGGGTCGCCCTCCCTTCCGCCGGTCCAGCCTCTTCAAACACCAGAAGACAGGAGGGATCCCAACGGCCCCCATGGAACCGCTCGCAGCAGTGGCGGCAGGCCAGCCCCTGGCGACGGCGGCGATAGGGAAAGCTCAGGCCGCAACGGGAACACGTGGCCAGCCAACGGGCTGGCTGCACGGGCACGGGATAGCGGTGGCGCACACTCACCTCAAAGCCGGGCCGGCGGGCATTGATCAAAGCCATGCGCGCCCGAAAATGGGGCCCGTGGGCCTCCCGCACCTGCAGCACCCGGTCAACCCAGGCGTGGATCATCTCGTGGCAGAGGGTGCTGAGGGTGGCCGTGCGGGGAAGGGGCTCCAGCAGAGGACGGGACAGGAGGATCTCGCAGCGGGGCTGGATCTCCGGGCCGTGCCAGCGGCGATAGAGGCCGGCGGTGCGGGTGAGGCGGCCATCGCTCCAGCGAAGGGTCACCAGGGGCCGGCCCTCCCGGGCCAGGGTTCCCTCGAAGTGCTCACGGTTGAGCTGGTGAAACAGGGGGAGAAGCGGTTCGAGGGGCAACGGCCAGTAACAGGGCGCGACCCCGGCGGGATGGCGGGCCCAGTCTGCCGGGATTTCCCCGGGGCGCGCCATCTTCGGGCAGACTCAGGCGCTGTTCATCCTGCGCGCATCCATGGACTGGGAACTGGCTCGCGGCATTGGCAGCAAGGTCCTGCTCGCCGGCGCCGGGGCCCTCTTGCTCTACTGGACGATCTCGGCCGTGCGCCTGGTGCTCAGTGCCCGGGGCATCAATCCGTTGATCAAGCAGTTCTTCACCCAGGTGGCCTCCGGCCAGGTGGATGGGGCCTATCTCCTCACCACCAAGAACTACCGCTCCCATGTGAACCGGCAACAGTTCATCCGCTTCCTGGCTGGGCTGCAGCTGAATAAATACCGCAACCTCCGCTCCGGCCGCCCCCGGTTGCAGGACGACCAGGTGATCCTGACGGTGAAGCTCAAATCGGACGACAAGGATGAGCTCCCCCTGGATTTCACCTTCGTGAAGGTGGAGGAGGCCTGGCGGGTCGACCGCATCCAGAAAGTGACCGCCGGCTGACGGTCCTGTGCAGCCCACCCCAGGCCACCGGCAGCGTGCCGAGGAACTCCGGCAGCTGCTGAACCGGGCGGCCCATGCCTACTACGTACTGGATGCCCCCTTCATGGAGGATCCGGTTTACGACAGGCTCTACCGGGAGCTGGTGGAGCTGGAGCAGGCCCACCCGGAGCTGCAGACCGTGGACAGCCCCAGCCGGCGGGTGGGTGGGGCGCCGGCGGAGAGCTTCCCCACCGTGGAGCACCGCATCCCCCTGCAGAGCCTCGACAACGCCTTTTCTATCGAGGAACTGGAGAAGTGGTATGCGCGGCTCCTGCGGGAGCTGGATCGGCTGCCACCGCCCGACTCCCCCCTGCCAGCCCT
>JBEIGX010000175.1:0-5119 GCA_040381675.1 Aphanothece sp. | reverse complement strand
GTAGCTGGCTAGGGAGGGTTGCAATCCCATGGGTCTGGCTTCCCCGCCAAACCCGGGCAAATCAGGCGCCAGGAGCCGCCAGTGGGGCTGGAGCTCCTCCGCCAGGTGGTGCCAGAGCCGGCCGGAGAGCATCCAGCCATGGAGTGCCACCAGGGTGGGAGGAATGGCAGGGCTTCCGCTCACGCTGACAGGGATGGGGCGACCAACCATGGCGCACAGGAACAGCGATCCGCGAAGATCGTCAGATTGCTTTGCGCATCGCCCGTTCGCCCGTGCCTGAGGATTCGCCCAACCGCGAGATGTTGTTCACGGGCCTCTACGGATCGGGCTACCGCCTTTGCGCCTTGCCGGAGGCAGCCCGTCTGGAGGCGGTGCTCAGCCTGGAGCGTCCGATCGACTTGATCGAACTGGAGGCCCTCTGCGATGCGGTGGGCTGGAATCGGCGCCCCCTGCGGCGTGTGCGCAAGGCCCTCCAACACAGCCTGCTGCAGGTGGGGCTCTGGCGCCACGATGAGCGGCTTCCGCGGTTGGTGGGCTTTGCCCGCTGCACCGGCGACGGCGTGGTGGAGGCCACCGTATGGGATGTGGCCGTCCACCCCCTCTACCAGGGGGTGGGCCTGGGGCGGCAACTGATGGACTACGTGATCGGCCATCTGCAGGGGATGGGGGTGGAGCGGGTCACTCTCTATGCCGATCCGGATGTGGTGGAGTTCTACAGCCATCAGGGCTGGGAGCTTGAGCCCCAGCAGCGCCGTTGCGCCTTCTGGTACGCCCCGTAGCGCTCCGCCAGCCACTGGGGCTCCTCGCCCCGTCGCCAGGCCCGCCTGAGCTGGGCGTTGGCCCAGGCGGTGCGCAGCACCCCCAGTTGGCGCCAGCGCCGGCCATCCACCATGAAACGGCCCGCCAGCAGCCGGATGGGTGCCACGGCCTGCAACCGCTGGATTAGCTCCAGGTCTTCCATCAGGGGAATGGGGGCCACCCCTCCCACCGCGGCCAGGGTCTGGCGGTGTACCAGGAGCCCCTGGTCGCCGTAGGGACGTTGAAACAGGGAGGTGCGAATGTCCACCAGCCGTTCCACCACCCGCAGCCCCAGGGATTGGCCCTGAATCCCCAGGTGGAAAGCCCAGCAGCACCAGGGGCCCTGATCCATCGCTTGGGTCACGGCCTGCTCCCAGCCCCGGGGGAGGCGCCCATCAGCGTGAAGAAGGAGGAGCCAGGGGGCTGATGTGGCCGCCACCCCCTTGGCCAATTGGGCGCCACGGTTCGGGGGAGCGTGCAGCACCGTGGCTCCCCCCAATCGACCCAGCCTTGCCGTGCCATCCCCACTGCCCCCATCCACCAGGCAGATTTCTGCGACGCAGGCTGGGGCACAGGCCAGATCGGCCAGCAGCAACGGCAGCCGGCGGGCTTCATTCCGCGCTGGAATCACCACGGCCAGGGGGGCGCTCATCGCCAGGCCTGCAGATCCCCCACCCGATCGAGATCACTCCGGTGCGGTAGCAGGACAGGCTCCAGACCCTCAGCGGCTGCGGCCTCCAGCGTGCTCGTGAACACCTGGTCGGTTCCCCAGGGGATGGGGCGGTGGGCCCCGGCGAACAACCGTGGGGCCTCCCGTTGGGGAGAGAGGCCCATCAGCCAGTAGCCCCCGTCGCTGGCAGGACCCAGCACCAGGGCCGAGTGATGGAGTGCCTCAAAGGCAGCCAGCAGATCCGCACTGCTGAGGTGGGGCAGGTCGGTGCCCACCAGCACCAGGTGATCGATGCCTTCCTTTGCCGCACGGCGCACCTGCCGCTGCAGCCGCACCCCCAGGCTGCCCTTCCCCTGGTCCACCACCCGATCCACGGGTAGGGGGCTCCCCCAGCGCCTGATGGCCCTAGGAGCCAGCCCGGTGAGGGCGAACACCACCTCCATCGGCCGTCCCTCCTGGCGCGTCTCCCTGGAGGCCTGACGGGCCGCCCAGAGGCCATGCCAGAGGAGCCTCTGCTGGACGGCCGCCGCACGCCAGAGGCCCACGGATGCGGCCAACCGGCGCTTGCAGCGGGAGGGAGCGGGCCAGCGACCCAGCAGCACCAAGCGTTGCTGCATCGGTGGGTCGCAGCGGGATGGTCCAGGGGGCAACCTCACTCCTGGCGGGGCAGGTTGCCGGGCTTCACCGTGAGGGCCAGACTTCCCTCCCCACGGCGGACTCGCAGCGCCAGGGGTTGACCGATCTGGGCCTGATCCACCGCCAGCTGCACCTCCGATGGATTCTTCACGGGCTTGTCGCCCACCTCTTCGATCAGGTCGCAGGGCTTGAGCCCTGCCTGGTCCGCCGGGCTGCCCTTCATCACATCCACCACCACGACCCCGTTGACCTCCGGCAGCTTGCACTGGTCTGTGCTGCTGTTGATCTCCCGGGCCAGTTGGGGGGTGAGGGCCTCGAGCCTGACCCCGATGTAAGGGTGGCTGGCAAAGCCCCGATCCATGATCTGGGAGGCAATCTTGCGGGCGGTGTTGATCGGGATGGCAAAGCTCAGGCCCGCTCCGGGGGCCTGACGGATGGCGGTGTTGATCCCGATCACCAGGCCCCGGTCATTGATCAGTGGCCCGCCGCTGTTGCCAGGATTCACGGCCGCGTCGGTCTGGAGGTAGGGCACCCTCTGGCCCTCCCCAACTGCGTTGGTGCGCTGAATGGCACTGATGATTCCCGCTGTGACGGTGTTGTCCAGCCCGAGGGGATTGCCAATGGCGATCGCCCATTCCCCGGGCCTCACCTTGTTGGAATCCCCCAGGGGCGCCACCGGTAACCCTGTGGCCACCACCTTCACGACCGCCACGTCCGTGAGGGGATCGGCTCCAAGCACCTTGCCGGAGAAACTGCGGCCATCCGGAAGGGTGACCCCCACCTGGGTGGCCCCATCCACCACATGGGCATTGGTGAGCACGATCCCATCGGAGCGTGTGATGAAACCCGAGCCCTGGCCCTGTTGCTGCTGGATGGAGGGGCCCTGCCCAAAGAGGCCCCCCAGGGGGTTGAGGGTGCGTTTCACCGTGTCGATGCGCACCACTGCAGGCCCCACCTTTTCCACCGCGGCCACGATCACGTTGCTGCTGGGCTGCAGGGAGGGGGCAGGTGGCGCATCGCTGATGGGTTGCTTATCCCGCTCGGCGCCTTTGGGCGGCCAGGCACCGCTGCAGCCGCTGAGCAGGGTCAGCAGGGTTGCTGCGGGCAGCATCAGGGAAAGGGGGCGCGCAACCATGGCAGAAAAGTGGGCATCCAGCATTAAAAGGCAGGAATGAGCAGGGGTCCCCCCTTAGCCCTGCTTATATTCCCCAGTTCGATGAGGCGGGAGGGCGGTGCAGCACGGCGAAGACCTCTGGTCCCAGGTGCAGGACGCCCTCAAGGCAACCCTCAGCAAGCCGACCTTTGAAACCTGGATCCGGCCAGCCCGTTGTCGCGAGTTCCGTGCGGATTGCTTGACGCTGGAGGCCCCCAATACCTTCGCCTGCACCTGGCTTCGCAAGCATTACCTTTCGCAGATCCAGCAGCTGGCCTGCGATCTTGCCCAACGTTCGGTCCGGGTGACCGTGGAGGTGTCACCCGATGACACCCCAGCCCCCAGCCCCCTCCCGGGGACGGCTGAGAACGGGGGCGGGGACGGGTGGAACGGCCATGCGGGGCCGAACGGGATCCCTAGAGCGAAAGGCCTTGCTGTGGTGCCTGATCTCAAGGCAGTGCCCCGCGGTGTCCCTTCGGACGGGCCTCGGGGCGAGGTGGTGGGGGGGGAAGCGGGCCTCAATCCCCGCTACATGTTCAACCGCTTTGTGGTGGGCCCCAACAGCCGGATGGCTCATGCTGCGGCCCTGGCGGTGGCCGAGGCCCCCGGTCGGGAGTTCAACCCTCTCTTTCTCTGCGGCGGAGTGGGTTTGGGTAAGACCCACCTCATGCAGGCGATCGGCCACTACCGCCTGGAGATCAATCCCGAGGCCAAGGTGTTCTATGTCTCCACGGAAACGTTCACGAATGACCTGATCCAGGCGATTCGAAAAGACGGCATGCAGGCGTTTCGCAACCGCTATCGGGCGGCTGATCTGATCCTGGTTGATGACATCCAATTCATTGAGGGAAAGGAATACACCCAGGAAGAGTTCTTCCACACCTTTAATTCCCTGCATGAGGCTGGTCGCCAGATTGTGATTGCTTCCGACCGACCACCGAGTCAGATTCCCCGATTGCAGGAGCGTTTGATTTCCAGGTTTTCCATGGGGTTGATTGCCGATATCCAATCCCCTGATTTGGAGACGCGAATGGCGATTCTTCATAAAAAGGCCGAGCAGGAGCAGATGTCTCTGCCTCGGGAATTGATCCACTACATCGCAGGTCGTTTTACCTCGAATATTCGTGAATTAGAAGGAGCCTTGACCAGGGCGGTGGCCTTCGTTTCCATCACGGGTCTGCCCATGACGGTTGAATCGGTGGCCCCGATGTTGGACCCTGGTGGAAGCAGCGTGGAAGTCACCCCCCAGCAGGTGTTGGACAAGGTGGCGGAGGTCTTTGAGGTGGCCATCGAGGAGATGCGGAGTCCGAGTCGGAAACGGGCGGTGAGCCAGGCCCGGCAAGTGGGGATGTTTTTGATGCGACAGAGCACCAGCCTTTCCCTCCCAAGGATTGGCGAGATGTTTGGTGGAAAGGATCACTCCACCGTCATGTATGCGGTGGAGCAGATCGAGAAAAAGATCAACAATGATCCGGCCTTGGCAAGGAGGATTCAACAAGTCAGAGACCTGCTGCAAATCGATTCCAGAAAGCGCCGTTGATGGTGAAGCGCGCTTTGCTGGTCATGATTCAGCCCCCGGGCTGCAGCGGTGTGCAAGCACTGATTTATAACAAGCTCTTGCCATTTCTTGAGGACTCGGAGTGGGAATTGCATTTTGCCGGCCCAGCACCTGAGCTCGTTTCCGTTTTGACGGAACAGCTTCCCTATCCGGCGGAACGGTTGCATTACACGAATGCTGTTTCAGCTTCCACGCGTTTTTCCATCCGCAAAAATCGCTGTGCAAAACGCTCCTTTCCCTATGTTTTCTATGGTCTCCTCCAGCTCCTGTCACGCTGGCTGGAAACCGTCACACGGCATGACGG
>JBEIGX010000174.1:0-5122 GCA_040381675.1 Aphanothece sp. | reverse complement strand
GGGTCACCTTCACCCCCCAGGGATCGGTGGCCTGATCCAGCTCCCGCAGCAACACCTCATTCACCTCCGAGCGGGTGGTGAAGGTCTGGTCGAGGTCGAGCTTGCCCATCTCGGCCCGGATCTGGGTGAGCACCAGATTCACCATCGCCGCCTGCAGGTTGTCCACCGCGTAGTAGGCGCGGGAGTGCTCCAGCAGCTGCCAATACACCACCGCATCCACCTCGATCGACACGTTGTCGCGGGTGATGCACTGCTGGGGGGGGATATCCAGCACCCGCTCCTTGAGGGATTCGTGACTCACCACCTTCTCCACTCCCGGCAACACGAACGACAACCCGGGCGAGAGCTGGCGGTTGTATTTGCCGAGGCGCTCCACCAGCATCGAGCGGCTGCTGCTTGTCACCTTCACGCTGCTCACGCCCAGGGCGCCCACCATCACCAGCACCAGAGGAATCAGGGGATCCATAACCATTGCCACCGTTTCCCCAGGCTAGGGAAGAGAATGGGCGGAGGCCCGTCTTCGGCCATGCCCCCGTCCCCTTTGTTCTGGCTACTGGTTGCTGCGACCCTCTGGCTGATGGTGCTGCTGGGGCTTGATGGCGACGGGCTGTTGCTGGTGGGGGGCACCGCCGCCCTGGTGCTCACCCTCCTGGGGGCCGCCATTTCGCTGCCGGCCTGGGCCCAAGCCGGCCTGTTCTTCGGGCTCGCCGCAGCGGGCTACGGCCTGCTGCGGCGCTGGTCGCTGCGCTCGGCCGATGGCGGTGGCCTGTTGCCCCCCCCCACCGACCAGGCCCAGGTGATCAGTGCCTTCACCACCGATGGCAGCGGCCGGGTGCAGTGGCAGGGCCAGAGCTGGGCCGCGCACAATGTGGATCCCCACACCCCCCTCAGCCCCGGAGAACGGGTGACCGTGATGGGACGGGAGGGCAACTGCCTGCAGGTGATGGCCCGCAAGAGCCCCTAGGCACACCCCTCAATCAAAGAACAACAGGCTCACCACCTTGCCCATGTCTTCCGCGGTGCGGCAGCTGGAGAGCAGGGTTTCGCTGTCGTGGAACGCGTAGCAGATCAACTGGTCGCAGCGGCTGATGATCTCCTGGTTGCAGAGGCTGCTGGCCATCGGCAGGGGCAGCTCATCGTGCTCGGGCTTCTCCACCAGGTGCATCACCTGCTCCAGCTGCTCCCGCGATTCGCTCGGCTGACGCTCCAGGCTCTGGGGCAGCAGCACCGTGAGCCTGCCCGGATCCACCTCCAGCACACTCCGGATCACCGCCGAATTCACCCCCTGGGCGCCGGAAGTGATCAGATTGTGCCCCTCATGGGCCAGGGAGCGGGCCACCAGTTCCACCAAATGGATCGACACCACGGGCACATGGCGGCTGCCCAGGATGGCGATGCGCCGTTTGCCCGTGTCCTGGAGCATGGCCAGCTCCTGGGCCAGGGTGTCAATCCTGTCGAGAGCCGGAAGATCGAGAGACCGGGTCACCCGCCGTACGCCCACATGTCACTTCTGGAAGTTAGCAGCGCGGATGCGGTTCAGGCCAACTGGAGGCGTTCAAACAGCCGTTCAAAGTGACAATTCTCTTCAACCAAACGCATCGCATAGGTGGCTTTCACAGCCTCATGCAGGCGCACATGGCCGATGGAGGCCTCCACCACCTCCACGGTGGTGAGGGTGTCGTGATCCACCTTGAGCACGGGAACCTCCAGCTCCTCCGCCCGGCTGAGCAGCTGGGGCAGGGGCTCTCCCACCCCCGTGAGGATCAGGCATTGGGTGGAGGCCTCCAGGGCCGCCAGCTGGATGTCTGTGCGGTCGGCACCGGTCACCACCGCCATGTTGCGGCGGCGGCGGAAGAATTCCATGGCGGAATTCACATTCATCGCCCCGATCGAGAGGGTTTCCACCAGCAGATCGAGCCGCTCCCTTGAGCAGAGCACCCGGGCCTGCAGCCGCCGGCTCAGCTCCTCCACCGTGACGCTCCGCAGCAGGGGGCTCCGGGGCATCACCCCCAACACCGGCAGGCCGATGCGCTCCAGTGCCGGGGTGAGGTCCTGCTTCATGCTGCCCAGCGCTTCGGGGGGAACCCCGTTGATCACCACCCCCGCCAACAGGGGGCCCAGCTGGCTGTGGGCCTCCAGCAGGGGCTCCACATCCCGGCTGTCCTGCCAGGGGTGCACCAGCACCACCACGGCTTCCAGGGCCCGGGCCAGGGGCACCAGGCCCAGGCCGAACAACCACCCCTCACTCAGCCGGCCCGCCCCCTCCAGAATCACCAGACCCGTGCCTTCCTGCAGCGAGGCCTGCAGGGTCTGCACACCGCCCACCGGCCCCACATCCCCGCTCAACAGGCGCTGTTCAGCTGAGGCGGGCTCCAGCACCGCCAGGGAGGGGATCAGCTGGGTGTTGTCCAACCCGAGGGTGGCCCCGATGAAACGCACATCGGCGTCCAGGAGGGGATCACCGGGTTGGTGGATCTCCTCGGAGTCGAGGCAGGTGGCCAGGGGCTTGCCGAAGGAAAAGCTCACGCCCTTGCGGCGCAATTGCTGGGCCAGCCCGAGCACAACAGCCGACTTGCCGCTGAAGGGTTCGCAGGAGCCAATCAGCAGCGGGCTGGGCATGGAGAGGCCTCAACAGAGCCAGGCTGTGGCAGATTCTTGCAGCTCGCATCCAATCCCTCCATCCCCCGGCAGCCAGGTTTCACAACAACCGTGCAGAACCCCACGGTGGCGATCACCGGAGCGCGTGGCGCCCTCGGCCAGGCCCTGATCCGGCGCTGGCACAGCCGCGGAGCCCAGCTGATCGCCCTCACCCACCGCTCCTCCAGCAGGGCGATGGTGCCCCTGGAAGTGTGCGATGGCCAGGGGCAGCCGATTCCCCTGCGGCAGGTGGAGTGGGACGCGGGCCAGGAGAGGGCTCTGGCCACCCTTCTGGGAGAGGTGGATGTGCTGGTGCTCAACCACGGCCTCAACCAGCAGGGCCGCCGCGATCAGGAGGCCCTCCACCTGGCCCTGGAGGTGAACGCCCTCAGCCATTGGCGCCTACTGGAGCTCTACGCCAGGGAGCGGGCCAGCCGCGGGGCGGAGGGGGAGGTCTGGCTCAACACCTCGGAAGCGGAAATCCAGCCGGCCCTGAGCCCCCTCTATGAGATCAGCAAGCGGCTGATCGGCCAGATCTTCAGCCTGCGGGCCCTCGATCTGGCCTCGGCCCAGCTGCGGCTGCGGCGGTTGGTGCTGGGGCCCTTCCGCTCCGAGCTCAACCCCTACGGCGTGCTGTCCGCCGACTGGGTGGCGGGGGAGATCCTGCGCCAGGCCGACTGGAACTGCAACCTGATCATCGTCACAGTCAACCCCCTCACCTATCTGCTCATGCCCCTCCACGCCCTCGGCCGCTGGGCTTACATGGGATCGTTCACCCGGGCCACTCCCGAGCCCGGCCAGGGCACCTAGAAATTGCGATCCGTGAGGATCTCGCAGCCGTCGCTGGCCACCACGATGGTGTGCTCCCACTGGGCCGAGAGGCTGCCATCCACGGTCACCACGGTCCAGCGGTCCTTGAGGGTGCGGCAGGCCTTGCTGCCCGCATTCAGGATGGGCTCCACGGCCAGGGTCATGCCCGGGCGCAGGGTGACGTTGGGCAGCTCCCGCGTGCGGTAGTTGAACACCGACGGCTCCTCATGGAGATTGCGGCCCACCCCATGGCCGGTGAAATCCTCCACCACCGCATAGCCGTGGGCCTCCACGTGGTCCTGCACGGCCCCGGCCAGTTCCAGCAGGGTGCTGCCCGCCCGGATGGTGGCCAGGCCTCGCATCAGCGACTCCTGGGCCACCCGGCTGAGCCGCAGGGCCTCCTCACCCACCGTGCTGCCCACACCGATGGTGATGCAGCTGTCGCCGTGATACCCCTCAAAGCAGGCGCCCGTATCCACCTTCAGCAAATCGCCCTCCTTGATCACCCGCTTGCTGCTGGGGATGCCGTGCACAACCTCATGGTTGATGCTCGCGCAGATGCTGGCGGTAAAGCCGTGGTAGCCCTTGAAACTCGGCACGGCGCCCATCTCCCGGATGCGCTTCTCCGCGTGCCGGTCAAGGTCGCCGGTGGTCATGCCCGGCTGCACCAGATCGGTGATCTCCCGCAGCACGGTGGCCACGATCCGGCTGGCGGTGCGCATGGTGGCGATCTCCTTGGCGGATTTCACCTCCACGCCCCGGCGATTGTTGGTGATGCGGGGGCCGGTGCGGGTGAGGAGCTGGGCGGCTTTGTCCTGGCCTGAAGGTCCGCTAGCGGAGGAAAGCAGATCGGCAAACAGCTTCATGGCAGCGGGGAAGTCGTCTGACAGACAGAACATTGTCTCCACGCTATCGGTGAACTGCTGCAATCTGCGCTGAGGCGATGGCCGACGATCCCCCAACCCCTCGAGTCCAGCCCCTGCTGGTGCGCTGGAGAGAGGCCCATGCCTCCCTGGCGCCCTTCGTGCTGGCGCCCCTGCTGCTCACCGCCTGCACGGGGATGGCCTACCGGGTTCTGAAGGACTGGGGGGGGTGGGACAGGGATCGGGCCCATGCCCTGATGACCCTCCACGAGGGGGAGTGGCTGAAACCCCTGCTGGGCCCCCAGGCGGAAACCCTCTATGTGGTGTTGAACGGCCTGGGCCTGCTGTGGATGCTGACGACAGGCGCCCTGATGGTGGGGGAGCGTCTGCGGCGCTGGCTAGCTGGCCGAGCGAAGAAAGGGAGCGCGGGAGAGCGGGTCAGCTGAGAAGGTAAGCTCTTCGTTTGGCTTGATCCTTAGGACGCTGGAATGGCTGCGGAACCTCCCGAGAGCACCACTTTGCCCCCCACTGACGTGCCCCCGACCGATGCGCCGCAGGTTGTTGCGCCGCAGGTTGATGCTCCGTCAGCCGAACTGAGCGACGCCCCAGCGGAGTCGCCCCCCCCCGCCGAGGCTGCCCCCGCTGCTCGCCAGGCCATCACCGGCAAGCTATGCGCCCGTGATCTGATCGCCGCCTTCGAGGCCGAACAGCTCAAGAGCGACCTGCCGGAGATCTACGTGGGCGACACCGTTCGCGTGGGCGTGCGGATTCGGGAAGGCAACAAGGAACGGATCCAGCCCTATGAGGGCGTG
>JBEIGX010000173.1:0-5136 GCA_040381675.1 Aphanothece sp. | reverse complement strand
TTGATAACGGTTGCGATGCAGGGGGTTGGCCCAATACTTGTGGCTGATGCGCAAGGTAGAGGGGCTTTCCTTGAAAGGGCTTAGGGCGCGCTCAATGTCTCCTCGTTTCATGGATACGCCTTCTGGCGTCAGGCAGGCAACGAATTCATCACAATCCAGAGGGAAGTAAAAATCATGTGGATTTATTTGGTCGAGTTGCTGAATATATTGCCTTTGTTTTCAAAGCTTTTCGGTCCGCCACGGCTCTAATCGATTCGTATTCCTCTGTTCTCTGCTGCCTTGAGCTCCGCAACAACCTCCGGTTCCGTGGAGCCATTGTCAAAGATAAACAGCGATGAAGCGCCAAATAGGGATTCGTGATATCGAAGGAAAAGGGGGAGCAGTGAAATCTCATTTTTTGCATCATTAATATCGCTATTTTCAGGCCACCCTTATCGGTCATCGTCTCCCTATGTAACCCCTGAGTCTACTTGTGACAACTTTATCAGTCCTCTCGCGGTGGCGATGGGGTTTTCGCTCACTGCCCTGTTTTTCGCTCACTGCCCTAGGTGGCCAGTAGCGTCGACCATCGGCATCTCTGCGTTGCCCCAGGCCCCCCTTTTTAGCAGCAGCGGGGCATCAGGGCTGGGGCGGGCGGCCTCCCCGGCGGCGAAGGCCGCATCGGCCCAGGCCAGCAGCAGGTTGCCCAGCACGCCGCCATCGGCCCGCTCCTCAGGCCGCAGGTTGAAGTGGTCGCCGCCATCGACGAGCACCAACTGGTGGCCCCGCCGGTGGGCCATGCGCATCGGGTCGATGGCTTCCGGATCGGGGGGCACCACCCAATCGCGGCTGCCGCTCACCACCAGCACCCGACCGCTCATCTGCAGGCCTGCCCCACGGGGAAACAGCAACGATGACGGCGGACTCACGGCCGCCACGGCGATCACCCGTCGGTCGGCGACGGCGGCCTGGTTCACCCCCTGCAACCAGCTGCATTGCAAGGTCCAGCTGAGGTTGCGGTTGGGGTCGCGCATCTCGTCGCAGCGATTCAGCAGCTGCACCTCCATCGGACGGAGGCCCGCCAGCTGGAGCACGGTGGTGCCCCCCCAGGAATGGCCCAGCACCACCACCTGCTGGTTGTTCACCTTGGTGCCCAGACCAATGGTGTCCACCTGATCGATGGCGGCCTTGAGATCCATGGGCCGCAGGGCCAGCTCCTTGGGGGAGGGGGGCGGGGCTTTCCCCTCCAGCACTGCCTGCTGCTGGCTGTTGTCGCTCCCAGGATGGCGGGGCAGGATCACGGTGTAGCCCCGGCTGGCCAGGAGCTTGGCCCATCCCAGGAAGCTTTTCGGGGAATCCCAAAGACCATGGGAGATCAGCACCAACCGCCCGTTTCCGGGCGCCTGCGGTTCGACGATCACCAGGGCCAGGGGCTCCTTGCGGTGGGCGACGGCCAGCTGCACCGTGCGGATGATGCTGGTCTCCGCGGCCGGCATGGGGGCGGCTGGGGTCGGGGCTGGTGGCAAGGTGGCGAGCAGCTGCTCCGCCTCATCCCGCTGGGTCAGCATGCGCTGGATGATCACCTTGGCCTGGGTCAGGTCGATGCTCAGCCGCTCACCGGGCAGGGCCGCGATCAGATCCAGCAGGGTGGGCTTGCCGTTCACGGAGGCCTTGTCCAGAGACTTGCGGAGGGTTTCGCCGCTCAGATCCGTGGCCTGACCCTCCACCTGCCCAAAGGAGGAGAGCACCAGCATGGCCTGCTCCACCAGGGGAGAGCCGATCGAGCCATCCACGATGTTGCTAATGCTCAGTGGCACCGGCTCGTTCAGCATCTCCCAGAGTTCCCGGCCGAGGGAACCATTGGTGGCCCGGTCCAGCTCGGCCAGGTCGCTGTTTCCATTGCGCAGGGCATCAGGGCTCTTGAGCTCACTCACCTTCAGGGTGAAGCGCGTTTCCAGCAGGGGGAGATAGGCCACGATCTCCTCAAGGGCCTGGGCTGGGGCCAGGGGGGCCAGGGGCAGGAGGGCGCCGATCCACCCCGCTAGAGCCCACCCGGCCCGACGCCGACGGCCTCGGGCGACCTTCGCCCGAGGGGCTGCCGGGGAGGTGGTGACAGGCATCCGAAAAACGCGGGCTTGGAGGGTCCCTAACCTATGCGGTTATTGGGGACCTTGGCCCCGTTGGATGCCGGTGGCGGCCGGCAGGGTGGTCTCCCCTCCCCAATATTTGAAGGCCAGCAGCGCCAGGGTCACCAAGGCCATGCCGGCCCCGGCGAAGAAGATCTCACTGCCGGAGCTGTGGGGATCGCGCATCATTCCCTGCAGGTTGCTGAGGCTCTCAAGAAAGGAGACCGCCATGGCAATGATCACGAAATTGGCAAACTGGCCCTTGAGGCTGTGGAAGCTCTCGGCCTTCATGGCACTCGGCAGGGGCAGGGGTTTGATGAAGAGAGAAAACATGCCCAACGCCAACGTCAGGCATCCAGCCCCCACCAGGAGCAGGTTGATGCCCTCCAGAACGCTCACCTCAAAGGAAGGAAGGTCATGGCCTTCCGCGGGGGCAAGCACGGCGTTGTCCAATTGTTCCAGCACAAGCCGCAGCCCCTTGGCAAACAGGGCCACGCTGGCGGCCAGGAGCCCGAAGACGGGAGCCACCAACAGCAGCCGTGCCGAGAAGAGGAATTTTTTGAGCATGGGGACGGCGCGGTGCTGGATCGGGCCTGGCCCGCAATGTAAGGGGCTGGTTGCTGCCTGGGCTTAAGGGCGAAGGACTCAAGAGGCGGCGGGCAGCCGGGGACAGGCCTCCACCAGGGTGCGGGTGATGGGGGCCCGGGGCTGGCTGAACAGGGTGGCGCCAGGCCCCTCCTCCACGATCCGGCCTCCCTCCAGCACGATCACCCGGTGGCAGAACCCGCTGGCCACCGAGAGGTCGTGGGTGATGAACACCATCCCCAGCCCCAGCTGCTGCTGCAGGGCCCGCAGCAGGGCCAACACCTCCGCCTGCACTTCCGCATCCAGCATGCTCACGCTCTCATCGCAGAGCAGCACGCGGGGCTGGAGGATCAGGGCCCGGGCAATCGCCACCCGCTGCTGCTGGCCTCCGGAGAGCTGGCGGGGCCGCCGATGTTCAAAAGCCTCGGGAGGCTCTAGGCCCACCGCCGCAAGCTGGTCGCGAGCCCGCTGGCGGGCTTCGGCCCGCCCTGCCAGCCCGTGAATCAGCAGGGGGTCGGCCACCGCTTCGCCCACGGACATCTGGGGATTGAGGCAGGCCAGCGGGTCCTGAAACACCATCTGTAGCTGGCGGCGGGCCTGCCGAAGGGCCTCCCCCCGCAGGTGGCGCAGATCCTGCCCCAACAACCGCACCGCCCCGCCCCGCACGGGAGCCAGCCCCATAAGGGCCCGACAGAGGGTGCTCTTTCCGCAACCGGAGGCCCCCACCACTCCGATCGTTTCCCCCCCATGCAGGGTGAGGCTGACCCCATCCACGGCCTTGAGCCATCGGGGCGCCCAGGGTGGGGAAGGCAGGGGATGCCAGCTGCGCAGCTCCTCCAGCTCCAGCACCACGGGCGCTTCGGTGGGTGCCTCGCTCTGCCGACCCTCCCGCTCCCGGGCGGCCTGCACCAGCCGTCGGCCCACATCGGAGACGGGGGTGGTGAGCACCTGCTGGCTCGCCCCCTCCTCCATCAGCATTCCCCCATCCAGCACGCCGATCCGTTCACACCAGTGGCCGGCCATGGCCAGATCGTGGGTGATCAGGAGCAGGGCACTGCCCACCTCCTGGCAGAGGTCGCAGAGCTCGGCCATCACCTGCATCGTCACCGCCACATCCAGGCTGGTGGTGGGCTCGTCAGCGATCACCAGCGGTGGGTTGAGGGCCATGGCCAGGGCGATGGCCACCCGTTGCCGCATGCCGCCGCTGAATTCATGGGGGTAACTGCCGTACCGGTCCGGTTCGATGCCCACCCGGGCCAGGAGCTCCTCCACCCGTTCCCGCAGCTGGGCGCGCCCAGCTGCGGGCTGGTGGGCGGCCAGGGTGTCCCGCAGATGTTCCCCCACCGTCAGGAGCGGGTTCAAACGGGTCATGGGGTCCTGAAATACCAGCCCCACGGCCTCGCCCCGGAGGTGGCGCAGGGCGCTCTGATCCAGCTGGCGGGGATCCTGCCCCGCCAGCAGCAGGGTGCCCTCGCAGACACTCCCCGGGGGCAGCAGTTGGAGCACAGCCCGGGCCACCGTGCTCTTGCCGCATCCGGAGGGTCCCACCAGGGCCATCCGGTCGCCCCGTCCGAGACGCATGTCCAACCCATCCAGGGTGGGGTTGGGGGCGCCTGGGTAGCGCACCCTCAGCTGGCGCAGATCAAGAACCGGAGAAGGTTCAGGGGCGAGGGCTGACGCCATGGGGGCGGGAAAACTCACTCCAGCTTGGCCTGCCCTGCCCCCCAATCCAGGGATGGGGGGCCTCGCTGAAAAACGCCCCTGAGCGGTGGTGGATTCCGGAGGAGGCGACCATGTCAGGCGGGCCTCAGTGACCTTCAGGGTGCGGCGCACATGATTGTTACGAAAGCGGCGGCGCTTGGTCTCGGTGTCGATCGCCAGCTTCACCGCTTGCCAGGCATCGATCGCCTGCTGCTCCCAGATGCGCAGTTCGGCCTCATCCTTGTTCAGTTGTATGGCCCGATCTCTTTGGCCGCTACCTCCTGGGCCAGGGGTGCCACCACCTCGCGGCGGGCGAGGCGCTGAAAATCAGCCACTTTCTGGCCTTACACCCGCCACAGACGGTCGTAGCGGCGCCGGTCGTCCTCCAGCTTCGCCAGGGCGGTGTCCCGGACCCGCCCACCGGCGGCCTGCCGGGCGGCATCCCTGCGGTTGAGAGCGCCGCCCCGAGGGGTTGCGAGCTGACTACCATGGGGCAAGCGCGAGGAGGTCGATGCTCAGGACCGTCCCCGATCGGATCGCTCCAAAGTCCGATTGCGCCAGAGAGGATTCAAAGGAAGGCCACGGGCCTGCGCCTGCGACGGCAGCCCCTCCCGACGCCCTCCCCCTGCGTCGCACCCATATCCATGATCCGGCCGATTACGGCGTGCCCCTGCCGGAGTGGCTGCAGGAATGCGTACGGCATGTGCCCCCTGGCTCGGGCGACAGCTGCCCCACCGATACCGAA
>JBEIGX010000172.1:0-5149 GCA_040381675.1 Aphanothece sp. | reverse complement strand
GGTGTCCTGGAGTTCGCGGCTGAGACTAACGGCGGCGCTGTGCCGCAGGGCGACACGCTCCTGCTGCAGGCTCTGGAGGAACAGGGGCCGCATCGCCAGATCCCTCAGCGGGCCCTGCAGGCTGGTCTCGCCGCCCAGATCATCCAGCATCCTGCCCAGGAGGCTCTGGTGGCTGAAACTGCTTGCACTACCGTCCTGAACTGAGCGAGCCAGTCGAAGTCCAATGTCCCGCCCTTTGCCCATCGCTGTCGCAGGTCTTCACCGAGATTAAGCTCTTCTGGAAACCGTGGGCTGATCAGCTGCGACCATCGGTGAACAACAGGGATCGATTGTTATCTGTTAAGTGACGATTAACGAGGAGCTGAGAAGAGTAGGCTTTGTGTTCAAAACTGCAATCAACGCACTAACGCCTCCAGCGGCATTGCCATTACTATCATAGCTGAGATGTCCAGTGGACGGATTGTAAAGAATCCGCTGCGATGCGCTATTGAAGCTCCTTCCTGAGCGGAAGGCTGTTGGTGCCAAAGAGCCCGTTCTTGTGAGCCCCTTGAACACGGCATTCTCAAGCTCGATGGTATCGCCCTGGAATCGATTGAAATCTGTGATCGTGTCGCGGTTGGTGGTACTGCTCAGCGCACTCTCAAATCGGAAGATATCTGCACCAAACCCTCCTGTGAGCGTGTCGTTTCCTCCGACACCGATCAACCGGTCCGTTGCCGCATCGCCGTTGAGCCTGTTGGCAGCTCCATTGCCTGTGAGCGTGTTCGCCAGGTTGTTGCCCGTTCCGTTGATTGACCTGCTGCCAGTGAGCACCAGATTCTTGGTGGTGGCTGCCAGCGCTGTCACACTCATGCTGCTACGAAAGGTATCTGCCGCTCGCCCGGGAGCAACGATGCTGGCCAAGTCATTGCCGGCCCTATCCTGAACCACGCCAAAATCATCGTCATTGCCGGTGCGATCGGTATACTGCACCCGAACATTTTGGCTGCCCGTGGGCGCAGGACCGTCCAGGGTAAGCAGTAGCTCGCTGCTGGTAGCACCAACTTGACTCACTAACACTGAACGAGAGACTCCGGCCACATTGACTGCAAAGCGGTCTCCGACCGAACTTGAGAACTGGATTGGCTCTGAAAAGTTGAGAATCAGGCGCCCCCCCTCTACAATAATAGAGCTCAAGTTAGGAGGCGTCAGATCAAGAAAATACAATTCACGTCCATTTACCCCATTGTCTGCAGTGAAGTAAAGATTGCTGCCCACTTTCGTCAGACTTGCTGGGTTCGAACCAAAGAGACCGTCTCTGATATCCGCAACCCGCTTGGTTCCTGCAGCAGTGCCATCTGTTCTCCAGAGTTCTCGACCAGTAATGCCATCATCAGCTGTGAAGTAAAGCATGTTGCCGTGTGCCAGGAGATTTTCCGGCGTTGAACTGATGATGCCCGGGGCAAGATCAGCGACGCGAACAGTACCTGCACTGGTTCCATCGCTTTTCCAGAGTTCAGTACCAGAGCCATCATCGAAGGCAACGAAATAAAGAGTATTTCCGACCGGTGTCAGATCGCGTGGATTAGAACTCTCTCCCCCTTGCCTGATATCGGAAACTTGGACTGTAGTCGCAATGGTTCCCTCGGTCTTCCAGAGTTCTCTGCCACTCCTGTCATTGCCAGCCGTGAAGAATAAGTTATTGCCAACAAGCGTTAGATCCTGCGGATAATGCGGGTTCTTGGGATAGGGAATTGTTCCAAAACTTGAAATTTGGATGGTGCCAGTTCTTGTTCCATCTGTCCTCCAAAGTTCCCTTTGTACTGAATAGTTAGAATGCTCACCAGTGAAGAATAATGTGCCCCTTGCCGCTGTTAATTCTTTCGGGACCATGAAATTATTTGTTCTCCATACTTCTAACGTGCCAGGTTCGGAGCCGTCTGATTTCCAGATTGCCGGACCATTCTCATTCCGTATTGTGAAGAATAGAGTATTGCTTAGAGCTGTGAGACTTGAAGGGTTGGACGAGTCGTTGAAACTAGCAATATTCTTGACAAGATATGTTCCTGCTTGGGTCCCGTCGGATCTGAATAGCTCTCGCCCTACACTTGCACGACTGCTGTCAGCGCTGAAGAACAATGTGCGATCAACTACTGTCAGGTCGCGTGGGTTTGACCCAGAGTTTCCCTCCCATATGTCTGATAGACGGATTGTGCTGGATGCTGTGCCTCTGCTTGTCCAGAGTTCAGTGCCAGATACACCGTCATTGGCTGAAAAGAAGAGCGTGCTGCCTAGTGCTGTGAGGTTTGTTGGAGCTTCTGTGAATGCTCGACCATTTGTAACGAGAACTGTTCCTCCAAATGTTCCATTTGATCTCCAAAGTTGTTCGCCGTTTCTGCCATCATTAGCCACGAAGAATAGGGTGTCACCTGCTGCCGTCAACCAAGTCGGTGATGATGAGCCGATTCCTGGCAGGATGTCCTTGACAAGGCGTGGAGTAGGCATGGCCTAAAGCGGGGGGTGGTGGGACAAAGAAACGAGACTTAAATCACTACAGGCGATAGTAGCCAACGCAGATGGCAAGCATCTAGTATAAACCAGAATAATTTTAGCCTACCCTAAGAGGTGCTACCTGAATCAAATTTGTTACTTTAATCGTCAGGATGTGGGATGGTCTGACCGGTGACACCTGCAGTGCCTCCGTCGGATCTGGCGATGCCCCTTGCCCTTCGCTCTTGCAGGTGTTCCCCGAGATGGTGCGCGGTTGCCCGCAGATCTCAGCCGAGGCACGGGATCCCCCCCACGCGATCGGCCTTGGATCCCCCCTGTCGCGACCCCTGGTCTTCGATCTGATTCCATTGGATGTCGGCTCAGAATCCGCATTGACCTCTGGGATGCGGGCGTGGGACGTTTATACGGAAATCGAAGCAGGCCCATATCTTAATATCCCCATAACCATTCTTGTCACCGTTGACTTACGGTCCCCCCTCCACTCCATCGAGTGTTCATGATTACCAGTTGGGCCAACGTCTTGGGGGGCTGATTGCACAGCAGGCAGCCTCCAAACTGCCCTTCAGTACCGTCTTCAGCCAGCTGCAAGATCTGCTGGGTGCCGATACCTCAATGCTGGGTCCCTTGCGCGATCTCCTGGGCAAACCAGCCTTTGGGCAGCTGGTGGGCACGAATCAGCGGTCGGTGATGGTGGGAGCCCGGGATGCCCTGCTCCAGGAGCTGGCGAACACCTACAACGGGCAGATGGTGTCCCGTCTGGCGGCGGTGATCGACGGCTGCCTGGGGCTGCCCCCCGGGCCTGTGCCCGCGCAGCCCTACGCGAGCCCTACACCCGCTCCACCGAGTTACGCCGCCCCACCGAGTTACGCGCCACCACCGAGTTACCCCGTTCAGCCCACGCCGATTCAGATCCTCACGTCCCCCTCCGCTGGTGCTAGGCCGATCAACGCGGTGCTGCTTGCTCTGGTGAGCCTGCTGGGTGGAGCTCTTCTGCTGGGGCTGGGGTGGCTCTTTTTTCTGAATCGCCCACAGGGAAGCGTCAGCACGGGGAAGGCTGCCGCTCCATCCCTTCCCTCCCCTGCGAGCTCCCAGCCCGCCCCCGCACCAGCGCCCTCCACCCCAGCCCCACCGGCAACGGAGAAGGGTGTTGCCGCCCGAACGCCTGAACCCAGCTCAGGGGCCTGGGGCGGCAGCACCGACTACAAATTCGGCCAGCTTCCCGGCGGCGACTATCCCAACAGTTGTGCGTTCTCGAAAACGGATGACAAAGGCCGCACCACCACCGATAAATCTGATCTGGAGTATTGGGCCTGCCGTGATCAGGGAGGCGATTCGGAGAACGGCTACAAGGTGGTGTGGGCCGATGGCAAGGAAACCACCTACACGTTCCAGCTGGGTGGCGATGGCCAGGTGGTGGGCACCAATGGCAACACCTATCCGATGACCTGGCGCAACGACAGCCACTTGGGCGATCCGATCATCGTGATCAACCATCAGGATGGAGCCGTGTCGTGGATCCCGGGGAACATCCGTTGATGCCCTCCGATCCCGAACCGCAACAGCCGGTTTCGTTGTTCGCCTGGTGTCTCTCCGTCCTTGTCAGCATTTCTTTGGGGCTGTTCGCCTACAGGGTGTGGATGGAGAAACAGAATCCTCCCCTGGCTCGCGATGAACCTTCTCTGGCGGAGCGCTCCCCAGCGACCAGCCGCCGGATGTCCCAGGGGCCTTCCACGGGCACGCCTACCACCCAGCCCCGCGATGGTACCCATGAGGGCTCCAGGCTTTCCATCCACTGTCTGAGCGGCGGCGAACCGGAGCAGTCTGCTCCAGCTGATCCCTCCAACTACGGCCCACGCCTTGCTGCCGATTGGCAGGGACGGCCGGTGAACAACAGGCCAGCACTGATCGTGCTGCATGAAACGGTGGTGGATGAGGCCGCTGCGCTGGCCCTCTTTCGCAGTCCCCACAACAGCGATGGCCAGCAGGCCAGCTACCACGTCCTGATTGGCCGCGATGGGCGCCGCATCCGTGTCGTGCCGGATACGGAGCGCGCCTTCGGTGCGGGCGATTCCGATTTCCGGGGGCTGGGTCTGCAGCTCAAACCGGGTCTACGCCCTTCCGTGAACAACGTTGCTCTGCATGTGAGTTTGGTGTCTCCCCCCGACGGTGCCGATGGGGAGCGGCGCGACCATTCCGGCTACTCCCCTGCCCAGTACAGCAGCCTGGCCTCCCAGATTGCCCAGTGGCAGGCGCTTTACTCCATCCAGCCCCAGGCGGTGGTGACCCATCAGGAGGTGGATCGCAGCGGCACGCGCCGGGATCCCCGCAGTTTCAACTGGGACAGCCTGAGTCTGGATCTGCGCAACCGCTGGCTCGCCTGCGGTGGATCCGCCCCCATCGCCAACTTGGGCCGTTAGGCGCTCCCTGCTCCGCAGCGCTGAGACCCTGCCGAGTGCTCTGCCATCGCCGTCGGCCCGTGCTGCTGCAGGCTGGAGCTAAGAACGGTGTCCCATGCCTCAGCCCACCTCTGAGCGGCCCCATGCCCTCACCACCACCAGCACCCCTGAGCCGGCAGGCGAGAGCCGCGCCACGGAGCCCGAGGAGGCCAGGGGATTCGGCAGCAGCGGCCGGGGGGGCAGGGCCCGGAAAGGAGGGGCCG
>JBEIGX010000171.1:0-5219 GCA_040381675.1 Aphanothece sp. | reverse complement strand
GTGGCCAGCAGGGTGATCACCTGGGCCCGGCTCTCCAGGTTGATGCGGATCGCGGCCGCAGCCTCCGCCAGGGGGGTGTTCCCGCCCAGGTTGTCTGGCACCCAGTACTGGGCGATCAGGAACACCATCAACACGATGTAGAACTTGTCGGCCAGCTGGGAGAAGATCTGCCCGATCCACAGCCGGCGGAAGTTGGGTCGCGCCAGCACGGCGCCAAGCCCCGTCTCCCCCGGAGCCAGGGGAGGGATGTTGGGTGGGGGCTCGGCAAGCTGGGGCACGCCCGGTTCCTTCATGGGGCTGGGGAAGGCATCTCTTCCACACTGGATCGCAGCAGTCTGAACGCTCGTGGGGATCGTTCCAGGTTTTCCTCACACCACAGGGCGATCAGCTCCAGCAGGCGGAGCCAGACCGTTTCGGGCCCCATCAGGCGGCCATCCTTTGAGCGGGGCAGCCCGGGTCGCATGAGGCGCTGCAGCAGGGCCAGCTCCGAGGCATTCAGCAGCATGGCGGCGCCCGGCACGGTCCCCGTGGCCAACCCCTCCCCTGGAAGCAGGCTGCAGCGCCAGCTCCAGTTGCCCAGGGGCGGATCCAGGGCCGTGCCCTCGCGGGCGCATTGCTGCAGGGGGAGGGCATAGCCCCCGAGGGCCAGCAGGTGGAGGCTGCCCTGCACGGCCACGGCCAGGGCTTCCACCCGCTCTTGCACGTCCAGCACGATGGTTTCCAGCCGCCCCAGATGCACCAGCAGCATGGCGGGCCATCCCGCGGATGGGGCACCGGTGGGCACCATCGCCAGACAGAGCTCCGCCAGAGACTGGGCGGCTGAGAGGGTTTCCAGCCGTTCTCCTAGGCCGCTGAAGCTGCGCACCAGGGTGAGCTGGCGCACCCGCAGCAGGTTGGACCCGCCCACCTGCAGCCGCAGGTGGGCCAGAGGCAGGGCGGCCGCCAGCTTGCTGCGAGGTTTGCGGGCTCCGGGGACGGCCAGGCGGATGAGCCCCTCCTCCTCGGTGAGCAGGGTCAGGAGCCGATCGCTCTCCCCCAGGGCGGAGCAGCGCAGGGCCACCCCCTCCAAAAGCCGTTCCTGTCCCATGGGGTCAGCGGGCGCTGGCGTTGAGCGCCTGCATCAGGGCCACGCCCCGGCTGGTGCCCAGCCGCTCCGCACCGGCCTCCACCAGGGCCTGCACCTGCTCCAGAGTGCTGATGCCTCCAGCTGCCTTCACGGCCGCACGTCCCCGGGTCAGCTCCCGCAGGCGTCCCACCTGGGCGGGGGTGACCGGGGGGCCGAACCCGCTGCCGGTCTTGAGGAAGCGTGCCCCCGCATCGATGCTCACCTCCACGAGAAGGGCCAGGGCCTCATCGTTCAGCCGCCCCTGTTCGAGGATCACCTTCACCGGGAGCCCCAGTTCCACGATCGGAGCGAGGTCGGCCAGGAGGGTGCGGCTGTCGCCATCGGCGAGGGCGCCGAAATCCGGCACCACGTCGAGTTCATCGGCGCCGCTCTCCAGGGCCGCTTCCGCCTCCGCCCGCTTCACGGCGGGCGGCACGGCGCCAAAGGGAAACCCGATCACCGCCACCATCCTCACCGTGTTGCGGGGCCCCAGCCGCTCCCGGGCGGCGCCCACCCAGCGGGAGGCCACACACACCCCGGCAAAGCCGAAGTGGGTGGCCTCGTCGCAGCAGCTCCGCAGGGACTCCAGGCCATGGTGGGGATCCAGCAGGGCATGGTCGATGAGGGGCGGTAGATCGGGAAAGACCTCCCTCATGCGTCCTTGGCCTGGATCACACCGAAACCGCCGTGATTGCGCCGATACACCACATGAATCTGCTGGCTGTCCGAATCCCGGAACACGTAGAAGTCGTGGTCGATGATCTCCAGCTGGTGCAGGGCCTCCTCCAGGGGCATCGGCGCCATGTTGTAGTACTTGCGCCGCACGCCCCGATGGGGGAGGTTGGGCTCCAGACCCTCCGTGAGGGGGTGGCCCGGTTGGGGAAGGTGGGCGGCCCCGGCTTCTTCCGCGGCGGCCGAGCGATGCACCGGTCCCTGCAGACGTTCCTGAAGGCGATCCTTATGGCGATTGAGCTGACGGGCCAGTTTGCTGGCCACCATGTCGATGCTGGCGTAGAGATTTTCACTGCGCTCCTGGGCCCGGATCACCACCCCATTGGCAAACATCGTCACTTCCGCCGTCTGCTGGGGAACCCGCGGATTGCGGGCGACCGAAAGATGCACATCGGCCTCCTTCACCAGATCTTCAAAGTGGTTGATGGCTCGCGAGAGCTTCGTTTCGGTGTACTCGCGAATGGCGGGCGTGATGTCGAGGTTGCGACCGTGAATCAGAAGTTTCATAGCGGTGGCGTGCGTCCGGTTTGGATCGGCCCACGGGGTGGGTTGTTGTCACAGTAGTGAGACTGAGCCATGGCACCCAACGGCAGCGCAATTCTTTTTGAACCCAGCGGGCCGGTGGTCTTCCCGCGCGCCTGGGCCTGGCAGCAGGAGCTGCAGCAGCGGCTGCTGAGGGATCCGGCGGGCCCCGACGCCGTGCTGCTGCTGGAGCACGAACCCTGCTACACCCTGGGCCGCGGCGCCAGCGAAGCCCACCTGCGCTTTGACCCCTCCTCACCGCCATTCCCGCTGTTTCGTATTGATCGGGGCGGGGAGGTGACCCACCATCTCCCAGGCCAGCTGGTGCTCTACCCCGTGCTCCAGCTCCAGCGGCACGGGGGCGATCTGCATGTTTTTTTAAGGGCCCTCGAAGGGGTGGTGATGCGCACCCTGGCGGCGCTGGATCTGCGGGGTGAGCGCCTGGAGGGGCTCACCGGGGTGTGGCTGGAGGGCGCCAAGGTGGCGGCGATCGGGGTGGGAGCCAAACGCTGGATCAGCCAGCACGGCCTAGCCCTGAATGTGTGCTGCGACCTGGACACCTTTGCGGCCATCGTTCCCTGCGGCTTGCAGGATCGCCCCGTGGGCCGTCTCAGCCAGTGGCGGCCTGGCCTGAAGGTCGACACGGTGCGGCCCCTGCTGCTGGAGGCCTTCCGCCAGGAGTTCGGCCTGGAGCTGCGTCCACCCGACCCCACCGAAGCTCTGGATGGGCTGTAACCATGGGCGGGCCGAGCCGCGATCCTATGTCCGTTGTCCCTGCTGAGATCCACTGGACGGGCTCCGATGGGGATCGGGCCGCCCTGGCCCGTCGAGATGCTTGGGCCGGGGTGGAGGGGCTGGAGCAGCTCTGGCCCGTGCTGGCCCGCCGCCATGGGGATGCGGTGGCTCTGGAAGACAGCCATGGCACGCCCCCCATGCTCCTGACCTACCGGGAGCTGGGGGAGGCCATCGAGCGGGCGGCTGGAGCTTTTGCCGCCCTGGGCGTGCAACCGGGCGATGTGGTGGCGCTCTTTGCGGAGAACAGCCCCCGCTGGATGATCACCGACCAGGGACTGATGCGGGCGGGGGCCGCCGATGCGGTGCGGGGCAGCAGTGCACCCCCGGAAGAACTGCGTTACATCCTTCAAGATTGCGGCGCCGTTGCCCTGGTGGTGGAGTCGGCCGCCCTCTTCCGCAAGCTGGATCTGGCCCCAGAGCAGTTGCAGCGGCTCCGCTTCGTGCTGGTGCTGGAGGGCCCACCCGCCGCCCTGGAGGGCGGGCGGGCGAGCCTGGATTGGGATGGCTTGGTGGAGGTCGGCGCGACCGCTCCCACCCCGCCCCTGCCCTTGGGGGGAGAGGCCCGGCTGGCCACCCTGCTCTACACCTCCGGCACCACAGGCCAGCCCAAGGGCGTGCCCCTCAGCCAGGGCAACCTGCTCCACCAGCTCCGCACCCTCGGCGTGGCCGTGGCCCCCTCCCCTGGCGATCGGGTGCTGAGTGTGCTGCCCATCTGGCATGCCTATGAGCGCACCGCCGAATACTTCCTGCTGTCCTGCGGCTGCCGGCAGACCTACACAACCCTGCGCCACCTCAAGGCCGATCTGCAGAAGGTGAAGCCCCAATACTTGATCAGCGTGCCCCGCCTCTGGGAGGCCCTGCTCTCGGGTTTCGAGGATGCGCTCGCGGCCATGCCGGCCTCCCGGCAGCGCCTGCTGGGCCGTGCCCTGGCCAACAGCCGGGCCTTCCATCGCGCCCGTCGCACGGCCCTCGACCTCACCCTGGCGCCCGAGCCCGCCCCCCGTCGCCTGAAGGCGGCCGGGGAAGCTCTGCTGCGGGGCCCCCTCCATGGCCTGGCCGCCAAGGCCCTCTGGCCCAAGGTGCGTCAGCAGCTGGTGGGGGGGGAGCTGAGCACCGCCATCAGCGGCGGTGGGGCCCTGGCGATTCATGTGGATGGCTTCTTTGAGGCCATTGGCATCGAGCTGCTCGTCGGGTATGGCCTCACGGAAACCAGCCCCGTGCTCAGCTGCCGCCGCCCCTGGTGCAACCGGCGGGGCAGTGCGGGCCAGCCCCTGCCGGGAACGGCCCTGCGGGTCGTGCATCCCGAAAGTCGCACCACCCTGCGGATCGGGGAGCCGGGGTTGGTGTTGGCCCGGGGGCCCCAGGTGATGGCGGGCTATCACCAGAAACCGGAGGCCACCGCCAAGGTGCTGGATGGGGAGGGTTGGTTCGACACCGGAGACTTGGGCCGGCTTCTGGCCGATGGCTGTCTGGTGCTCACGGGCCGTGCCAAGGACACCATCGTGCTCAGCAGTGGGGAGAACATCGAACCCGGTCCCCTGGAGGAGGCCCTGGTGGAATGCCCCCTTTTCGAGCAGGTGATGCTGGTGGGGCAGGACCGCAAGCAGCTCGGAGCCCTGCTGGTGCCCAAGGCCGAACCCCTCATGCAATGGGCCCGCAGCCAGGGCCTCCCGGAGCCTTCCCTCACAGCGGAGGGCACCTTGGCCAGCCTGGATCCAGCCCTGGCCAAGGCCCTCGCCAGGGAATGCAACCGGCTGCTGGCGGGCCGGCCTGGATCCCGGCCGGATGAGCGCCTGGGGGGGGTAGCCCTGGTGGAGCCCTTCACCATGGACAACGGTCTGCTGACCCAGACCCTCAAGCAGCGCCGTGATCGGATCGCCAGCAGGGATGCGGCGGCGATCGCCTCCCTCTACGGTTAGGCGTCATCCCTTCTCCGATCCTTCCTGTTCCCATGGCCGAGTCCTTCACGATCAAACGTGCCATCACCATCCGTGCCGTGGTGACGCCGCGCTGGAAGGAAGATGCGGAGCGTGAACTCAGCAATGCCCTGAGCAATCTGGATGGG
>JBEIGX010000170.1:0-5292 GCA_040381675.1 Aphanothece sp. | reverse complement strand
GGATGGCCTGTCGGGAAATGGCCAGAATCCCGTAGAGGACGGTGAGAACGGAGAGGGCTTCGAGGAGCACCCGAATCGCTGTTCCCAGGGGCTCCAACACCTCCTGAATGGTTTCAATCATGACGATTGGTTGTGGCCCTCAAGGTGGGATGAGACAGGCTGTGCGCGATCCAACCAGGCACCGTGAGCGTAGCGATGAGGATCGTCAGGGCCGTGCTGAGCCGACTGGAAAAGGCGCGGGCCGCATCCAGCCCCTGGTGCAGGTAGTCGAGGGCGACGAGCGTGGCGAACAGGCCGGTCGTGAGACCGCTCACCGCCTTCAGCGCATCCCTGGGATGGCGCCGGTTGCTGGCGACCGCATCACGGCTGAGCATGAGCCCGCCCACGATTCCCGCGCTGGCCAGCAGGGCCATCACCATGGCCCTCTGCTCGCTTCCCCCACCCGGATCCAGCTCCTGAAGGCGGCCGCCGAGCACCTCAGCTGTTCCCAGGATGGCCCCCGCGGTGCCCCCGATGAGGGCCCAGCGGGGCGATGCCGTCAGGCTCGCCTTGCCGATCACCACGGAGCTTCCCGCGATCAGCAGGGAGCTGATCAGCGAAGCGGCGATCACCCCAACGGATCGGGTGATCAGGAAGGCGATCCCACCGGCCACGAGGGTCGCCAGGATCCGAGCGAATGTTGTATCCATTGAGCTCGCGTGGGCGGATGCTTCTATTTTCGCCAGTCATGGCCAGACTGGGTAGACAATTCGCGGGCTCACAACTCCCTGAGGACAGCCGTCCTCAGCCAACCGCCCCATGGATGAGGATGATCAGGCACAGGGTGCCGATCGCCATCAGGGCCAGAGCGGTGGCCGTGCCCAGGGATCTGTGTTCGTAATAGACGAATTCCGGGTGGGACAGCCTCCTCAGGATGCGTTTGTGCTGCACGGTGGCCGCGGCCAGGGCGCCAATGCCCGTGAGGATGAAGGCGATGGCCATCAGCCGCACCGAGAGGTCTGCCCGGGCGGAACCACCGAAGCGGCTGCGGTTGATGGCGCCGACGATCTTGTCCACACCAAAGCCGAAACTGATCAGCGATAACGACGTGCGGATCCACGCCATCAGGGTGCGTTCCGCTGCCTCCCGGTTGCGTTCCTTCGCCAACTCGTTGGTGACGTTCACGCTCGGGACTTGTTCCGGCATGGTGGCTTAGGAGGCGTTGCCGTAGGCCACCTGGCAGGCTGCATTCAGCAGTTCCGCTTCCTGGGCTGAGCTGGGCTGGCGACCGTTGATGGCGCCCGCATTGCAATCGGCATTGATCTGGTAGCTGCTGCCATTGGCCGTGACCACGAAGCTGACCGAATAGTTGCCGTAGGGCTGGATCGTGCCGTACTGCAGCTCATAACCGGTGTTGGGCACCACGATGTAGGTCACATCGTTGGACACCGCATCGTTCACGGCGTCATTGATGATGGCCGCTGTGGCCAGGGTGCCGATGCCCCAGGCCGCTGCGCTGGCGCCCCACCAGCCCCAGGTGGGCGTGTTCCAGCCGCCATACCAGCCCCAGTTCCAGGGACGGGCCACTCCCCAACCGGGCCTGGCCCAGCCCGGGTTGAGGTTGATGTCGCCGATGTTCACTTCCCGGTTCCAGTCGCGGTCGATGTTGACTGAGCGATTCCCCAGGTTTCCATTCCAGTTGCGATTTCCATCCCGGTTGAAGGTGCGATCGCCCTGGTTGAACGTGTTTTGGCGATCAAAGGGCTGATTGCGATCCACAAGGGCCCCGCTCCGATCCCCCAGGCTTCGGGCCCCATCCTGACGCTGGAGGCCCTGGCCCTGCCGTTGCAGGCCGTCCGGCCGACTGGCGGGACGACTGATGGAGGGATTGCCCACCTGGTTGAGGCGATCGCCACTGCTGAAACCGCCGCTGGGCTTCCTGTCGCCCCGGGTGAAATTGCCGCCTCCACTAAAGCCGGTGCGGGCCCGGTTGCCGCCGCCGCCCCCACCTCCTTGCATGCGTCCGCCACCGCCACCGCCACCGCCGCGACCACCGCCGCCACGGCCCCCACCGCCCCCACCACCGCGAGCCTGGAGGGTGGCCAGATCATCTCCTGCTGCGGGATTTGAACCGATGGCCAGGAGCGGTCCGGCGGGCACGGCCACGAGGGCAGCCGTCAGCAGGCTGAGCGTGGCACCGAATGGGTGTCCCATCACTTGACCCCCTTCCGCTGGGCCACCAGATCACAGCCGCCGTCGTAGCAGAGGATGTCCACGCGCCCATTGCTGGCGAAGTGGGCACGGATCAGATCCCGACCGCGGAAATCCGGTCGCTCCTGCAACAGGCTGTTCAGGTAGTTCGGATTCACCACGCAGAGATCCTTGTCGTTCAGGCAGAGGGTGTTGCTGGAAAACAGCACCGTTGCATTGCGGATGTTTTGCCAGCTCTTGCTGCCCCCATCCCAGAGGCTGAAGCGGGAAGGCTGCTCGCCGATGCGCAGGGTGTGGGTGGTGGTGCCGATGGTGTGGCGATAGAGGGTGGCCCCTTCCTCGTTCACCGCCTCCACCTTGCAGGCCACGGGTGCGGCGCCCTTGAGGGCGCACTTCGTCTCCAGGGTGTAGAGCACTTCTGCTTGCGCCGCACCGGATCCCAGGGTGAGCGAGAGGGCCGTTCCCGTCAGCAGGGCTGCGGCCCATCCTGCCCTGATGCAAAGAGTCGACATGGTTACTGGGGTCATCGCTATTGGAAGCCTGTGTAGGGGTTTCATCGGCGTCAGGTTGAAAAGGGGATGGTGAAACAAAGTGCAACCAATGTCGGCCGAATTCAGCCGGTGGGCACCCGCACGATGCAGCGGAAGCCCATATGGCACGTCGAGGTGTCAATGCCCTGGGCCAGTCGGGCTGCGGGGCGGTAGCGCTGGCAGTAGTTGGGGGCGCAGAGGAAGGATCCCCCTTTCACCACTTTGCGTGGGATCGTCCCGTGCTGGGAGGTCGGATCCACGCTCCGCTGGCGGTCACAGCACCCATCGCCATCCGGAGTCATCCCCCCGCCATCTGGAGCCATCCGTTCCCGATGCTCCAGATACCAGTCATCCGTCCATTCCCACACGTTGCCGATCATGTCGAGCAGGCCGTAGCCATTGGCGGGAAAGCTCCCCACCGGTGAGGTGCGCTCCCAGCCATCCAGTTTGTTGTTCTGGTGGGGAAAGGCCCCTTGCCAGGTGTTGGCCACAGGGCGCCCTCCGGGATGGAGCTCATTGCCCCAGGCGTACTCCACCCCTTCCCGCCCCCCCCAGGCGGCCCGCTCCCATTCGGTTTCACTGGGCAGCCTCTTCCCCGCCCAGGTGGCGTAGGCCTGGGCATCCCCATGGGCGACGTGCACCACGGGATGGCGCTCCCGACCCTTGATGGAGCTTCCGGGCCCCTCCGGATGGCGCCAGTTGGCCCCTGGCACGTATTGCCACCATTGGTAAGGATCCCCCAGCCCGATGGGTCCTGGTGGAGGGACGAACACGATGGAGGAAGGGGCCAGCCGCTCCGGCAGGGCATCGGGATAGAGGGCAGGATCCGCCGGTTGCTCCGCCAGGGTGACGTGACCCGTTTCCTTGACGAATTTCTGAAACTGGGCGTTGGTGACCGGGGTTCGATCCATCCAGAAGCCGTCCACGCTGACGGGATGGGCAGGGGCCTCTTCCGGGTAGTGGCGGTCGGACCCCATGGGGAAAGTGCCCCCCGGGATCCAGAGCATGCCCTGGGCCGGGGGTCGCCCGCCCATTCAGCCCGCCCCGCTGGCGGCCTGCTCGAGTTTTTCCATCACCCGCTCCAAGGAGAAGCTGGCCGCCTTCTGGCGGGGTGGATAGGCCACGAAGGTCTTGAGAAACTCCCCCACATAGGTCTGGGCAGGGACCAGCATGAAGACGTGGTCAAACATCCAGTCCCAATAGGAGTTGGAGGTGATGTCGGCCCGCTCGTAGGGGTCGGTGACGAGGTTGAAGATCTTGGGCACCCGCAGCTCTACAAACGGCTCGGCCCAGATTTGGCAGGTGCCGGGGCAGCGCTGCTCTTTGAACACAAACTTCCAGTTGTCGTAGCGCAGGCCCACCAGATCGCCGTCGTCGGAGAAATAGAAGAACTCCTTGCGGGGGCTCTTGTCGGTCTTGCCCGTCCAGTAGTCGAGCATGTTGTAGCCATCCAGGTGGATGCGGAACGTTTTGCTCCCCACCTGGTAGCCATCGAGCAACTTCTGCTTGATCTCCGGTTCGCCGGCGGCCGCCAGCAGGGTCGGGAGCCAGTCCAGGTGGCTGCAGATGCCGGTGAGATTCACCCCTGCCGGGATGTGGCCCGGCCAGCGCACCATGGCTGGCACCCGGAAGGCGCCCTCCCAGTTGGTGTTTTTCTCACTGCGGAAGGGGGTCATTCCCGCATCGGGCCAGCTGTTCATGTGGGGCCCGTTGTCCGTGCTGTACATCACGATCGTGTCGTCGGCGATGCCCAGCTCGTCGAGCAGACCGAGCATTTGGCCGATGCACTCGTCGTGATAGATCATCACGTCGTGGTATTCCGACTGCCAGCGGCCGCTGCGGCCCACATCCTGGGGCCGGGCATAGGTGCGGAAGTGCATGTGGGTGGTGTTGAACCACACGAAGAAAGGCTGGCCGGAGGCCACCGCATCGCGGATGAAGCGCTTGGCTTCAACGAGAAATTCATCGTCGGCCGTTTCCATCCGCTTGCGGGTGAGGGGGCCCGTGCTTTCGATGCGCTGGGTGCCATCCCCATTGGCCCAGCAGTGCAGCACGCCGCGGGGGGCAAAGCGCTTGCGGAAATTGGGAAACTCCGGATCGTCCTCCTTGGGGTAATCGCGGAGTTCCGGTTCCTCCTCCGCATTCAGGTGGTAAAGATTGCCAAAGAATTCATCGAAGCCGTGCATCGTCGGCAGGTGCTCGTCCCGGTCGCCGAAGTGGTTCTTGCCGAACTGGCCGGTGCGGTAGCCCTGGGGCTTGAGCAGTTCGGCGATGGTGGGATCCTCGGCTTTGAAACCCTGCTCAGCTCCAGGCAGGCCCACCTTGCTCATCCCCGTGCGATACACGCTCTGACCGGTGATGAAGGCGGCCCGGCCGGCGGTGCAGCTCTGTTCGGCGTAGTAGTGGATGAATTTTGCGCCCTCCTTGGCCACCCGGTCGATGTTGGGGGTCTCGTACCCCATCAATCCGTGGCTGTAGCAGCTGAGATTGCTCTGGCCGATGTCATCGCCCCAGAGGATCAGGATGTTGGGTTGTCCGTTGGGCATGGGAGAACGCTGGCCAGGCACTGTCT
>JBEIGX010000169.1:0-5334 GCA_040381675.1 Aphanothece sp. | reverse complement strand
TTTGAGCGTGGCTACACCGCCGCGGGCCAGCGCGATGAGCTGCTGGACGCCGTGAAATGGGGAACCGACTACCTTCTGAAGGCCCATGGCACCGACGCCACGGGAGCCACCCGCTATTTCGTGGCGCAGGTGGGGAATGTGCAGGCGGATCACGCCCTCTGGAGTGCTCCGGAGAGCCAAACCATCGCCCGCCCCGCGATGGCGGTGACACCCGCCAAGCCAGGGTCGGACGTGGCAGCGGGCAGTGCGGCAGCGCTGGCCTCGGCCTCCATCCTCTTTCGCCGCAACGGTGATGAGGCCTATGCGGACACCCTGCTGAACCATGCCGAATCCCTTTATCGCTTTGCCGACACCTACCGCGGCAAGTATTCGGACTCCATCCCGGAGGTGCGCAATTACTACAACTCCTGGAGCGGCTACAACGACGAACTGAGCTATGGGGCGGCCTGGCTGGCCCGGGCACAGGAGGCGGCCGGCGCCGATGGCAGTGCCTATCGCAACCAGGCCCTGCAGATCTATCGCCAATCCATCGGCGGTCTCAGCAGGGGCTGGACCATCAACTGGGACGACGTGTCGTACGGCACGGCGGTGCTTCTCGCCCAGGACACAGGCGACAGCAAGATCCAGGCCGATGTGCGGGGTTGGCTGGACAGCTGGGTGCAGGGCACCAATGGGGTCACGATCACCTCCGGCGGCCTGCGCCACATCAGCCAGTGGGGCTCCCTGCGCTATGCCGCCAACACGGCCATGGTGGCCGGTGTGGTGGCCGACAGCCTGATCGATCCTGGCGGCACCTATTCCAAGCTGGCCGCCGACACCATCGACTACATCCTGGGCGACAACCCCCGTGGCTCAAGTTATGTGGTGGGCTACGGCACCAACGCGCCCCAACAGCCCCATCACCGGGGGGCGTCGGGCGTGGGCTGGGAGGGCTTCCGCAATGGCCTGCCCAACGCCCATACCCTCTACGGCGCACTGGTGGGAGGACCCGATCGCCCCAACGACTTCTCCTATGCCGATGTGCGCAGCGATTACATCCGCAACGAAGTCGCCATCGACTACAACGCCGGCTTCAGCGGCGCCCTGGCCTATCTGAGTCAGCCGGTGGGGGGGATGTGAGACGCTGCTGCATCAGGCAGCTCCAAGGTGATCGGTCCCAGCTGGGACCGGCGAAAATCATCCAGGACGCGCTGGGCCATGCGCAGCAGATCACCGCTGGTGTGGCGAGCCGCGGCGGACGACAGCCAGGCCTCCGCATCCCCGGGCGTTGGGGCCACTCCATACCTGGCCTCCAGCAACCCGGGGGCCACCCCCGCGGCCTGGATCGGTTCCAGCTCCTCCAGCAGGCGAAGGAACGCCAGCCCCACGGCCTCGGTGTCGTAGGCGGCCTGGCCGATGTCATCGCAGATGGCCAGCCGCAGGGCCGCCTGCTGGTCGTCCAAACGGGGCGGCAACACCCCCGGAGCATCGAGCAGATCGAGCTCCTGGCCAAGCCTCACCCAGCGCAGACTGCGGGTGACGCCGGCACGGCGGGCACTCTCCACCACCTTCTGGCGCACCAGTCGGTTGATCAGGGCCGACTTGCCCACATTCGGGAAGCCCAGCATCAGTGCCCGCACGGGGCGGGGTTTCATGCCGCGGCCAGCCCGGCGGGCATTGAGGACCTCACCGGCGCGGATGGCCGCCTGTTGCAGCTGCTTCACCCCCGTGCCGGCTTTGGCATCGCACCACCAGGGCGCCTGGCCCTGGCTCCGGAACAGCTGGTCCCAGGCCTGCTGGGCTTCGGCGTTCACCATGTCACGCCGGTTGAGCACCAGCAGATGGTGCTTGCCACTGATCCAGCGCTGCAGGCGGGGATGGCTCGTGGCCAGGGGGATGCGGGCGTCGCGCACCTCAATCACCAGATCCACCTTGCCGAGGGCATCCTTGAGCGCCTTCTCCGCCCGGGCGATGTGGCCCGGATACCACTGAATCGCCGGGGCGTTGACGCTCAGCGCGGGCATCAGGGCACCACCATCACCGGGCAGGGGGCGAGCTGGATGACCCGGGCCGCCGTGCTGTGCTGGTCTTCCTCCAGGCTGATGCCCCGGGTGCCCATGATGATCAGATCGGCATTCACTTCATCGGCCACATCGCCGATCACAAAGGCCGGCTTACCCTCTCGCTCAAACACATCGCAGGCAATCCCTGCCTTCTCAAAGCTGGCCCGGGCCTGCTCCAGCAGCTGGGTCACCTTGACCGGATCGTGCATGACGCCCTCCTCCGCCTCCACCACCGACAGCAACACCACCCTGCTGCCGTGCTGCTGGGCCAGCTGAAGGGCCACCGCAGCGGTTTCCATCGTCTGACGGCTGTTGTCGATGGGGAACAGAACGGTGTCGAACATGGTCTGCAGGACGCCTCCCCTGTCTAGCGCCACCACCCGCTGCGGGGCCAATCGACAGCCCAAATCCTGCGGATTCTGCGAAGAACGGGGGATGAGGGGCTAATCTCCCCCCGCCTTCCCCACTCCACCCGACCCCCATGGCCAAGCGTTCCCTCGCCAGTCTCGGCGCTGCAGACCTCCGCGGCAAGCGCGTCCTGGTGCGGGTGGACTTCAACGTTCCCCTGGATGACGCCGGCGCCATTACGGACGACACCCGCATTCGGGCCGCCCTTCCCACCATCGCCCACCTGCGCGACAACGGGGCCAAGGTGATCCTGGCGGCCCACTTCGGCCGGCCCAAGGGCCAGGTGAACGAGGGCATGCGCCTCACCCAGGTGGCCGCCCGCCTGAGCGACCTCCTCGGGGTGCCCGTGGTGAAGACCGAGAGCTGCATCGGCCCCGATGCCGAGGCCAAGGTGGCTGCCCTGGGAGAAGGGGGCGTGGTGCTGCTGGAGAACGTGCGCTTCTTCGGCGAAGAAGAGAAGAACGAGCCTGGTTTTGCCGAAAAGCTGGCCTCCCTGGCTGAGGTGTATGTGAACGACGCTTTCGGCGCGGCCCACCGGGCCCATGCCTCCACCGAAGGGGTCACCAAGTTCCTGAGCCCCAATGTGGCGGGCCTTCTGATGGAGAAGGAACTGGCCTACCTTCAGGGTGCCATCGATGCCCCCAAGCGCCCCCTGGCCGCCATCGTGGGCGGATCCAAGGTGAGCAGCAAGATCGGCGTGCTGGAGGCCCTGATCGACAAGTGCGACAAGATCCTGATCGGCGGCGGCATGATCTTCACCTTCTATAAGGCCCGGGGCCTCTCGGTGGGCAAGAGCCTGGTGGAGGAAGACAAGCTGGAGCTGGCTAAGGAACTGGAGGCCAAAGCCGCCGCCAAGGGGGTGCAGATGCTGCTGCCCACCGATGTGGTGCTGGCCGACAACTTCTCTCCCGATGCGAACAGCCAGATCGCCTCGATCGTGGCCATCCCTGACGGTTGGATGGGCCTGGACATCGGCCCCGATTCCGTGAAGGTGTTCCAGGAGGCTCTAGCCGATTGCCAGACCGTGATCTGGAACGGCCCCATGGGCGTGTTCGAGTTCGACAAATTCGCCGCTGGCACCAACGCCATCGCCCATACCCTGGCGGATCTGAGCGCCAAGGGCACCATCACCATCATTGGCGGTGGGGATTCCGTGGCCGCCGTGGAGAAGGTGGGTGTGGCCGAAAAGATGAGCCACATCTCCACCGGTGGTGGTGCCAGCCTGGAGCTGCTGGAAGGCAAGGTGCTCCCCGGGGTGGCCGCCCTGGATGAGGTCTGAGAAACGCGTGCTGCCCACACCCTGGGCACCCTGGAACCGTTGGTGCAACAGCGGCTCTCCAACCTTCAGACGTCGCCCCCACCCCAATCCCCTCCTGGGCGCTGAGGGCCCCCCTTGCGCATCATCCAGGGGGGGGTGGGCAGGCCATTGCGCTCATAGAGCGCCTTGAGCTTGTCCATGTGCTGGCGCCGCTGCTGCCGCATCGCCTCCCGCTCCTCCCGCAGGCAGGTGCGCAGCACTTCCGCATTGGCCGCCCTGTCGATGCAACGCTCCCCCCGTTGAAGGATGGCCATGCGGGCCTGGTGGTCCTGGAGGGCCATCCGTCGCTGCTCGGGAAACACTTTCTGGCGCTGGGCGGGCGTCAGCCGCGGTTCCTGGAGAGTCGGCCCCACGGGCTGGGCCAGACCTGCGGGGGCGGCCAGAGCCAGGAGCAGGGCCAGGGCAGGAAGGCCGACCAGCGACCTGGGGTGTGGAAGAGGGATCAGCATGGCCAGGGGTTCGACGACCCCTTCATCCTGCGGAGCCCCCATCACTCAACGGCGACTCGGCCGGCGGAAGATGTGACCAGGTGCGACTGGAGGGACCGTCCCGTCAGCGTGACCACAAAGGCCGGGGCGCCTCTGTCGCTTGAGCGGCGGCAGCTCAGCGCTCCCCCATGGGCCCGGGACACCCGTTCCGCGATCGCCAGCCCCAGCCCGCTGTGGCCCACCCCACCCCGGGCTCCATCCAGGCGCTGGAAGGGTTGCCTGGCCCGTTCCCAGTCCGCCGGGGAGAGGCCCGGCCCCCGATCCCACACCTCAATGGCAAAGCCCTCCTCGGGCAGGGCGCGGAGCACCAGCTTCAGGGGGGGCTGGCCATGGTGCTCCCCGTTGAGCAGCAGGTTGGCCACTGCCCGGGAGAGGGCGACGGGGCGCACCAGGCGCTCCATGGGCTCCAGATCGAGCTCCACGGCCTCCACCGCATTGGCGGCTTCCGCCACCAGCTCCTGCAGGGGCACCCGCACCGGCGGCTCCTCGGCCTCGCTGCGCACAAACAGCAGAAACTGCTCGGTGATCCGCTCCAGGGCGGTGAGGTCTGCCTCCGCCCGGCGCCGCTCCTCCTCCGACCAGGGAACCGGATGGGCCAGCCGCAGCCGCAGGCGCGTGAGAGGACTGCGCAGATCATGGGCGATGCCACCGAGCATGGTGGCCCGCTCCTGGCTGGCCTGCTGCAGCCGCAGCACCATGGCGTTGAAGTGGGCGGTGAGATGGCGCACCGCTCCGGTTCCCCGCGCTGACAGGGGCCGGGGCTGCTGGTCGAGCCCCACCTCCCCCAGGGCCGCATCCAGCTGGCGCAGGGGCCGCTGCACCTCCAGGCTGAGATAGAGCAACAGGGTGGTGAGCCCCCCCAGGGCGCCGGCCAGGGTGAGCAACTGGGGATCCGGGGGCCAGCCCCGCAGGGCCGGGATGGGGGCAAACACCCAGGCCGTTTCCAGGGGGGAGTTGAGCTGCACCCACACGCCTCGCCGCTGGCCCACGGCCCACACCACTGGACAGGCCGTGAGTTTGCTGCACAGATCGGCGCGCAGGGCCTCGGCCTGGCGCCGCAGGGTGCCATCCGCGGGGG
>JBEIGX010000168.1:0-5374 GCA_040381675.1 Aphanothece sp. | reverse complement strand
GTCGGGATCAACGCTTTGGCGGGGAACGGTTACCGAGAGTTGGCGATGGCTGAGCCAACGTTCCGCAGCAAGGGCTGCCTGACAGCCGCTTCCTGCAGCCGTGATCCCCTGTCGCCATTCGGCGTCGGCCACATCACCGGCAGCAAAGACCCCGTCCCGGGAGGTTTCTGGTCTGCCGGGGCGTGTGATGACATACCCCTTTTCATCAAGGTCCAGCTGTTCTCGGAGGAGATCGGTGTTTGGCGTATGTCCAATCGCGTAAAACAGCCCACGAATTTTTAACGTGCTCTGGGCGTTTGTAGTCCGATCCAAGAGCGTTAAACTCTCCAGCCATTCTTGACCCTGGAGATCCCTTACCTCTGAGTTCCAGTGAACAGTGATGGCGGGATTGGCCAGCACACGATCAGCCATGGCCGCGCTTGCGCGCAACTGATGACTGCGAACAATCAGATGAACATGACTGCCATATTTTGTGAGATAAACAGCCTCCTCACAGGCGGAGTCTCCCCCACCCACGACGGCAAGTTGTTCCTCTCGAAATTGCGGGGTGGCTCCATCACAGATGGCACAGGCGCTGATGCCTTGGCTCCAGAATTTTTCTTCTTGGGGGAGGTGCAAGCGGTTGGCGCTGGCCCCGGTGGCCAAGATCAGGGCCTGGGTACGGATGGCTTCCCCATCGGATGTCTCGATGGCGAAGGGATGGGAGGAGAGATCGATGCGCACCGCATCAGCCTCCACCAGCTGGGTGCCCCATCGAAGGGCCTGGGCTCGGCAGCGGTCCATGAGTTCTGGACCAAGAATCCCGTCCGGAAACCCTGGGTAGTTTTCCACGTGGGTGGTGGTCATCAGCTGGCCGCCTGGGATGCCGCCTCGTTGAAAGCCCGTGATCAGCAGGGGCGAGAGGTTGGCGCGTGCCGCATAGATCGCTGCGGTATAGCCCGCAGGCCCTGACCCAATGATCACAAGATTTTGAAGGGGGTGGGAGGGGCGTGCCGGGTGTTCTGCCTGGAGAGAGGATGTGCCCTGGGTGCTCATTGGGCTAACACGGAGCGACTACGAGTTAAGCCTAGGCACCATTGAGCCTGCCGTGGCCATGGCAAAGCCTCCGCCCCGCAAAAGGCGCAAGAGTTTAAGAATTTCTTCAGATTTCCAGCAGGCCGTCTGTTTCGGGTCTCCCTGAGCGAAGGTTGGTAGGAACCATTAACGCAGTGTTTTTGATCAATTCAGGATGGGTTTCCAAGGAAACCAGCCATTCCCGGAACTCTTCGGTCAGAGCGTAGCTGTCTTCAAAACGCTCAAAGCCATCCAGGGTTGCCCTGCGGGCCAGGGCCCAGCACACAGCAACAGTGACCCGTCGATGCACGGAAGCGTCCATATTCAGCGATCGGCTCCGCTGGATTATGCCTGATCACCTGAACTTCCAAGGTGTTTTTCGGTACAAAAAGTAGTGCCGGATCCCTCCGGATTTTTGAGAGGCACCCTGATCGCGGCGCCCCTCTAGGGATTTTTGAGCGCCTAAGCGTTTGCTTCGGCGTGATTCAGCAACAATTCTTCCACATCCCGCATGCCTTCGCTGGCCTGCTGGCGGGCCCTGGAAAAATCGCCATTGGCCTCCTCGCGCAGTGCCTCGCCGATGCGGTCGAGCAGAGCTTCTCTTTGTTCACTGAGAAGAACCATGATTTCTTTTTCAATTAAATAACGAATAGCCACGCTTCTCAGGTTGTTCTTGCTTGCTTCAGCCAGCGTTCCCTGCACAACTTCCTCAACGAAGAGACGCTGCACTTCGCGACTACGGAGAAAACTCTCTAAGGCATTGATCGTGCCATCCACGACCGTGCGCTCCACCTCAGCAGGCTCGTTGGAAAGTTTGAATTCCCAATCCAAGTGGCGTCGCTGCCAGCCTTGCTGATTGAGGCTGGGCATCACCATCTGCGAAAAGCTGTCCACAGCGATTTCATAGGTTCTCTCAGCGACCCGCTCACACCACGACTGGCCGTGGTTGGAAAGCTGGTGCTCCACCTCTTCGCGGTTGACGTTGTGCCCCCCATGGTGGCTGTGGCAGTAGCCATTGGGGCAATCCAGGGCGGATAGGGCCATTTGAGCGGCGATTTCGTTCAGCTCCTCAGGCCTAACCATGGGTTGAGGGCAGCGGCTGATTCCTTGGAAAGTCTCCATCTTTTGACGATCAAGGTGGGGGACTCCGCACAAATGGACTGGATGAGTTGCCGCCAATGGGCTGTCAGGTCTATCGAGGAAGAAATTGGCCCTTTTCTGACGGGATGAAACTGCTCATACCTCGGGAGTGGTCGGCGGGCGAAAAACGCGTCGCCGTGACTCCCGAAACGGTTCGTCGACTGCAGGGCCGTCGCATCGACATCGAAATCGAGCGCGGCGCTGGAGAGGCGGCGGGATTTCCAGATGTGCTCTACAATGCCATCGGCGCCTCTGTCGTGGACAGTGAAGTCCTCGACTGGGACTGCGCCGATGGTGTGCTCTGCGTACAGCCCCCCGCCCCCTCCTCCCTGGAGCGGATGCGGGAGGGATCCCTGCTTGTTGGTCTGCTGGCCCCCCATGGAGCCCAGGAGCTGACCCAGCTCCTCAACCAGCGCTCCATCTCCGCCATCGCCCTGGAACTGCTGCCTCGCATCAGCCGTGCCCAGTCCATGGATGTGCTCTCGTCCCAAGCCAACATTGCTGGCTACAAGGCCGTGCTCCTGGCTGCGGCTGAGCTGGATCGTTACGTGCCCATGCTCATGACGGCCGCCGGAACCATCCAGCCCGCCAGAGTGTTGATCCTTGGAGCTGGGGTTGCCGGACTTCAGGCCCTGGCGACAGCCCGGCGCCTTGGCGGTGTGGTGTATGTCTCAGATGTGCGGGCCGCTGCCAAGGAGCAGGTGGAATCCCTGGGTGGACGTTTTCTGGACCCCCCATCCGAGCAGGATCTCCCCTCGGAGAAAGGGGGTTACGCCACCCAGGCCTCGGAAGCCTTCCTGGCGGCCCAGAGGCAGCAGCTGTCTGAACAGCTGGCCCTGGCCGATATGGTGATCTGCACGGCCCTGGTGCCTGGCCGCCCTGCCCCAAGGCTGATCACCGAAGACATGCTCGACCGAATGCGGCCTGGCTCGGTGGTTGTGGATCTGGCGGTGGCCCAGGGTGGCAATTGCGCTGGAACGCTCCCCGGGGAGACCGTGCTTCGATCCGGCGTGCGTCTCATCGGAGCGGAAGCCCTCCCCAGCTCTGTGCCAAACCACGCCAGCGCCCTCTATGCCCGCAACGTTGCTGCCCTGATCGAACACCTGGTGCATGAGGAGGAGGGCCTCCACCTGGATCTGAGCGATCCCATCGTGGAGGCCTGCCTTCTCACCCACCGAGGAGCCTGTCGCCGCGATGACGTCGTGCAAAACGGTGCTCCCCTTATTCCTGCAGGAACCGCCTCATGACCTCCCTGACCCAATCCCTCTGGGTGCTCTTGCTGGGCAGCCTTCTGGGTTTTGAACTGATCGGCAAAGTGCCCCCCACGTTGCATACCCCGCTGATGTCGGGTGCCAATGCCATCAGCGGCATCACCATGCTGGCGTCCCTCACGCTGATCCAGCAAGCCGGGGGCAACATCCCCCTGCAGGTGATCGGGGCCATCTCCCTTGGATTTGCTCTCTTCAACGTGATCGGGGGGTTCCTCGTCACCGATCGCATGCTCGCCATGTTCCGCCGCAAAGGAAACTCCTGATGTCGTTCTCGCTTTCCCATGTCCCCCAGGTCATGGACCTGGTGGCCGTGCTGCTTCTTTCCCTGGGCATCAAGGGACTCTCCAAAGTGCGTTCCGCCCGGGCCGCCAATGGGCTGGCCGCTCTGGCTATGGGCCTGGCGGTTCTGGGCCTCCTGGTGCAAGCCCAGCCATCGCCCGAGGCCTGGCTCTGGATGGCCCTGGGGTTGGCCCTTGGGGGGGTGGCTGGCGTGGTCATGGCCATCAAGGTTCCCATGACGGCCATGCCGGAAACAGTGGCCCTGTTCAACGGTTGCGGTGGCTTGGCCTCCCTTCTGGTGGCCCTGGGTGTGGCCCTGTTTCAGGGGGCCGGAGCCGGGCCGGTGGAGCGGATCTCCATCGCCGTTTCGTTGTTTGTGGGGGCGATCACCTTCAGCGGCTCCATCGTGGCGATGGCCAAGCTGCAGGGCTGGTTGGAAACTCCTGCCTGGACCCAGAGCTCTCTGCGGCATGGGGTCAATCTCCTTCTGGCCGCGGTCTGTCTTGGGGCAGCCGTGGTGTTGTGTCGCCAGCCCGATGGCTTGGCGCTCTGGGTGGAAGTGCTCGCGGCCACCCTGCTCGGCATCGGTGTCACGCTTCCCATCGGCGGGGCTGACATGCCTGTGGTGATCTCCCTTCTCAACTCCTATTCCGGCGTGGCGGCTGCGGCTGCGGGATTCGTGGTGGGAAGCCAGCTGCTGATCGTGGCGGGTGCCATGGTGGGCGCCGCCGGCCTGATTCTTACCCAGGTGATGTGCACGGCGATGAATCGCTCCCTCGTGTCCGTGCTGTTCGGGGGTGCCCTTGGAGGCGCCACCACGAGCGTGGGTGGAGGGGGGAGCGAAGCGGGCTACACCCGCATCACCAGTTGCAGTGCCGAGGAATGCGCCATGGCCCTCGAGCAGGCAGAGCGGGTGGTGTTTGTGCCCGGCTACGGACTGGCCGTGGCTCAGGCCCAGCACTCTCTCAGGGAGCTCGCCAAACTTCTGGAGGCCCATGGGGTGGAGGTGAGCTATGCCATCCATCCGGTGGCCGGTCGCATGCCAGGGCACATGAACGTTCTGTTGGCTGAGGCTGATGTTCCCTACGAGCAGCTCGTGGAGATGGATGCCATCAACCCGGACTTTCCCCGCACCGATGTGGTGATCGTGCTCGGGGCCAACGACGTGGTGAATCCCCAAGCCAAGAATGATCCCACCAGTCCGCTTTACGGCATGCCCGTGCTGGAAGTGGATCAGGCCCGCCAGATCTTTGTGGTGAAACGCTCCCTTGGTGCTGGGTATGCGGGCATTGCCAATGCCTTATTCGAGTTGCCCCAGACCGCCATGGTGTTCGGGGATGCGAAGGCCGTTCTCAACAACCTCCTTTCCGAGTTGCGCTCCATCGGCGTGGGCAAGGTGAAGGAGAAAGTGGCCGCCTGAGTTCTGTGAGCCAGCTCCTGCAACGCCTGGGGTTGGCTCCCTTTGCACAGCGGTTTCCCTGGATTGGACCCGACCCCCAGACCCTGCGCAACAGCTTGCGACCGGCCAAGCTCGAACCGGAAACGGGGCAGAGCGTGGAGTTTGCTCTGCCATCCGCGGATCGCCTTGTGGCGCGCCTGGATCTGCCAGAGAGCGGCAATCCTCTCCAGGG
>JBEIGX010000167.1:0-5400 GCA_040381675.1 Aphanothece sp. | reverse complement strand
CGCGCCTCTGGCCATGAGCACCGTCCCTGATCGACTGCCGGTCGATCGAAAATGGCCCCGAATCCTGCCAGGCCTTCAGAAGGCTTGGTTTCCCGGTCTTGATCGGGGCGGCCTGATCACCGGTGTGCTGGGCCTCCTCCTAGGCGGGCTCTACCTGATGCCCTCCTCCTTTGAGGGAAGGGCCGTCAGCCTGGAACCCGAAGGCCAGATTCCCTGTGCCCTCCATCGCGGCCAGCCGATGGGAACCTGCGGGGTTGCTCTGGAGCGCACGGGGCAAGACCACACATCTCTTCAAGTGCTTCACCCCAATGGAATGGAGCGGGAACTGGTGTTCCAAGATGGCGCCTTCACCGGTTGCCAGATGGGTCGAGAAGGCTGCGGGGAACTGACGGTTCAGATGGCCAAGGAAGACCAGCTCCGCCTGCTGCGGGTAGGCAACGAGCGCTATGAAATTCCTGGGACCTTGCTGCTCGGGAACTAGGGCCAGGCAGGCAGCTGTTCTTCAGGTGCCCAGTCGTGACGGGAAGTCTCTAACCTGCGGCCATGGCCCAGCTCACCATTCTTTTTGACGGCGGCTGCCCGCTCTGCAGACGGGAGGTGACCTTCCTCGAGCGGCGCGACCGTCGGCTCCATGCCCAACACACCACCCTGGCCTTCGTCGACATTGATCGGCCGGACTACGACCCCAAGGCCTACCAGGGGGTGACCTACCGGGAAGCGATGGGCCGGATCCATGGCGTGGAAGCCAACGGTGCCGTGCTGCAGGATCTGGCCGTGTTCCGACGGGCCTACGAACTGGTGGGTCTGGGCTGGCTCTATGCCCCCACCCGCTGGCCCCTGGTGGCCCCCCTGGCGGAGGCGGCCTATGGCCTCTGGGCCCGCCTCCGGCTGGTGATGACGGGACGGCCCAGCCTCGGTCAGCTCTGCGCCGAGCGGGAGGGCGGCTGCGGGCTGTCGGCGGGCGGTTAGGGCCACCTGCCATGGCCTCCTCCCCCCCGTTGTCTTCCAGCGCCAGCGCAGCCGACCTGATCGTGGTGGGCAGTGGTCTGGGGGGCCTCTGCGCCGGGGCGGTGGCGGCGTCCTATGGGCTGGAGGTGGTGGTGCTGGAAGCCCACAGTCAGGCCGGGGGGGCGGCCCATGGCTTTGCGCAACGGGGCTTTCACTTTGAATCGGGTCCCTCCCTGTGGAGCGGGCTGGCCAGCTGGCCCAGCGCCAACCCCCTGGCCCAGGTGCTGCGGCTGATCGGGGAATCGGTGTCGGTGGCCACCTACAACGAGTGGGGCCTGCTGCTGCCGGAGGGTCAGCTGCGGGTGGGGGTGGGCCTGGCGCCCTTCCTGGCGGTGGTGCGGGAGCTGCGGGGGCCGGAGGCGGCCCTGGAATGGCAAGCCTTCATGGAGGGGCTGCGGCCCCTCTGTGAGGCGGCCCAGGCCTTGCCCCTGCTGGCCCTCCGTCCGGGGCTGGGCACGGCCGCCGTGCTCGGAGCCAGGGGCATGGGCCTGGTGGGGCAGGCGGGCCGGCTGGCTCAGCTGGGAGGCGCCTTTGGGCCCCTGGCCCAGAAGCGGCTGACGGATCCCTTCCTGCTCCACTGGGTGGAACTGCTGTGCTTCCTGATCTCTGGGCTGGGCATGGACCAGACCAGCGCGGCGGCCATGGCCACCCTCTTCGGGGAGTGGTTCACCCCCAATGCCCACCTCGACTACCCCATCGGCGGGAGCCCGGCGGTGGTGCAGGCCCTGGTACGGGGCCTGGAGCGCCATGGCGGCGTGCTGCACACGGGCACACCGGTGGCTGAAATCCTGGTGCGGGAACGACGGGCGGTGGGTGTGCGCCTCGCCAATGGCGACGTCATCCAGGCCCGCCGGGGAGTGATCAGCAACGCCAGCCCCTGGGACACCCTCTCCCTCCTGGCGGAGGAGGCCGTGCCGGCTCGCTGGCGCCAGAAGCAGGGGGCTACCCCTGCCTGCAACAGCTTCCTCCACTGCCATCTGGGCCTGAGGGGAGACGACCTGGACCACCTACCGATCCACCACGTGTGGGTGGGAGATTGGCAGCGGGGCATCGGGGCGGAACGCAACATGGCCGTGCTCTCCATGCCCTCCTTGCTGGATCCGGCCCTGGCCCCTGCGGGCCATCACGTGCTGCATGGCTACACCCCCGCCAACGAACCCTGGGAGCTCTGGCAGCACCTGGAGCGAGGCACGCCGGCCTACCGGGCCCTCAAGGCCGAGCGCTGCACCGTGTTTGCCCACATGCTTGATCCCCTGATCCCCGACTGGCGGGATCGGCTGGTGGTCGAGCGCTACGGCACGCCCCTCACCCACCGCCACTACCTTCGGGTGCACCAGGGCAGCTACGGGCCCGCCTGGCCTGCGGATCGGTGCCCCTTCCCAGGCGGGCAAACGCCTGTGGAAGGCTTGGTGCTCTGCGGCGCGGGGGTGTTTCCAGGCATCGGGGTGCCCCCGGTGGCCGTGAGCGGAGCCATGGCCGCCCATGGGTTCGTCAGCGCCCGGCAGCAGCGGGAACGGTTGGAGCACCTGGGGCTGCTTGAGTGAAGGCCTGCCCGGATTCCAGCGAGCCATGACCACCATCCAGTGCCTCTACGGCGGCGAGCTGCGCTGCACCGCCCGCCACGACCCCTCCGCCAGCCTGCTCGAAACCGATGCCCCGAGCGACAACCAGGGCAAGGGAGAGCGCTTCTCCCCCACCGATCTGGTGGCTACGGCCCTGGCCACCTGCATCCTCACCGTGATGGGCATCGTGGCCCAGCGCCACGGCTGGAGCCTGGAGGGCACCAGCGCCCGGGTGGACAAAACCATGACCACCAGCGGGGTGCGCAAGATTGCCCTGCTGGAGGTGTGGATCACGCTCCCGGCGCAGTTGGATGGGGAAGCCAGGGCGATGCTGCACAAGGCCGGCGAGGGCTGCCCGGTGAAGCAGAGCCTGGAGGGGGCGGTGCCGATGGCGCTGCACTGGGGCTAGAGCCAGGGGTCATCAACCTGCCTCTGGAGACAACTTGAGCAGAACGCCGCGAAGGCCCAGAGAATCGTTAATGGGCAACACATCGATGGTGAACCGGGAGGTTTGGCCAACGGCCTCCAGGAATCGGATGGAAAGGCCCAGCTGAGGTTGGTTGCTCTCCATCACCTGCATCGCTAAGGAACGGAGCCGCTCAGAAGATGGTTGGTCTGGCGACGAGCCTTCGGGGGAGAGAATCAGAGCCTGGGCCACCTCTTCAAGGGGACGCCCCTGGAGCTCTGGTGAGGGAGTGTGCAGACACTGGGCAAAGCTTTCGTTGCTCAATACAACCCGAAGAGAGGCATCCAGGAGGGCCACTGGCTGGGTTTCCACCTCGATCAGGCTGCGAAAAGCGCCAGCAAGGAATTGGTTGCGCTGGAGGAGTAATTGTTGATCAGTTATGTCCGTGAGCGTGCCCACAACGGTGCCCTCACTCGTGTCTTCATCCAGCCTGATTGCCACTTCGCGCAGGGTGCGGATCTCCCCATCCCGGCGGGTGATTCTGTAGGTCACATCCCAACCACCACTATCCGATGAACGGGCCGCCATCACCGATCCCCGATCGGCTGGAAGGATCGCGCTATCGAGAAGGCTGGCCATGGCGCAGATTTCGTGAGACGTCCAACCCACCAAGGTTTCGATGCGACCACTGATGTAAAGGAAACGGGTCAACGAGTGGTCCCGCTTCCAAACGGCTTGTTCCAACATGTCTGCCAGGCATTCAAACTCCTGGAGGGCGCGTTCTGCTGCCTGGCGGATCGCCGAAAGCTCGGAAATATCGGTGAGGGTGATGATGGCCCCAAGGACCCGATTCTCAGCATCCCGATAAGGCATCAGCTGCACCAGGTAAGACATCTCTCCGCTCTGGGCCTGCAGATTGCAGCGTTTTCCCTCATGGATCACCGTGAGAAGAGTTTCTCGAAGCCCTTTAATGGGAATGGTGGTAGGAATGCTGACCAAGGAAGATCCGATGTCAGCCTGTACCAGGCCAAACACGCGAACCGCAAGGGGCGAATAGCGAGTGATCCGTATGTCTTCATCCACAATCACCATCCCTTGATTCAAGGAGCGTTGGATATTTTCAAGATCACGATTAAGACGCTCCAATTCATCGCTACGGATTCGCAGCTGCTGATTAAGCAAGGCCAACTCATCATTCGCAGCCTGCAACTCTTCATTCGAGGCTTCCAATTCTTCATTGGAAGATTGCAGTTCCTCTGAGGAGGCCTGGAGCTCCTCGGAAGAGGCTTCCAGCTCTTCATTCGCTTGCTCCAGATTCACCAGGGAGCGTCGCAAGGTCTCCTGGCTGCTGAGAAGCTCCTGCTCCAGTCGCTCGATTTCCAGAGTGAAGATGGAATGGCGATCCATCGGCTCTGAAGTGGGCGATGGGGAAAGGCCCTCCTCTGGTTCCTCTACGAAAGAGAGAACGGTGAGTTCTTGGTCACCAACCTGGATGGGCAGCGCCTCTAATCGCAGAGGTGAGGAGAGATAGGGCAAGCGCAAACAATTGCTTCTGACTGGGGTATTGCCAGCTTTAACCAAGAGAAAAAGAGCTCTTGCCTCCGATTGCAATTCATCGCGTAGGAAACTGACGGCTGCTCCGGTCAGGCGACCCTCCGGCATCCGACAATAGGGAGAGACATCACCAATCACCTCCACCAAGAGATGATTCTGGTCAAGCACAAGGCAAGGTTTACCAAAGATACGAATCATTACCTCAATGAGCTGAATGTGCTGCACGGGCAACAAATCGCTCTGTTTCGCTAAAGACAATGCAGGCCGCTCGAAAGGTGTAATACGTGGGCTCAACACTGAGGGAAGGCGCAGCCGCTTTCGTTCCTGCTCGGTGCGCTCATAGAGCCGGTGCACAGGATTGAGAACACGAAATCCCGATGGATGGGCAAGAGATTCAGAACCGCCAAGAAAAAGAAGGCCGCTTGACTGCAAGGAATAACCCAACAGATCAATCACCCGCTGTTGCAGATTCGGAGTGAAATAAATCAGAAGATTGCGACAAGAAACAAGATTGATATCAGGAAAGGGAGGATCGTCACAAACATTGTGCCTGGCGAAAACGAGACAATGACGCAAATTCTTATGAATTTCAAATTCACCCCCTTGCTCCAGAAGAAATCGTTTCCTGAAATGTTCAGGGATGGGATCAATAGCGGATATAGGGTATGTTCCTTTTCTGGCAATCGCCAAGCTTTGCTCATCGAGATCAGTGGCAAAGATCTTCAACACCTGTGCAAGATCTTCCGGATATCCCATCACCTTGCTCAGAAGCATTCCGATGGAATAGGCCTCTTCTCCGGTGGCACAACCAGGCACCCAAACCCTGTAGGGCCCCGAGAGGGGAGCGAGGGCCAGTTGCGCCGTCACATG
>JBEIGX010000166.1:0-5406 GCA_040381675.1 Aphanothece sp. | reverse complement strand
GAGGGCCACAACCAATCGTCATGATTGAAACCATTCAGGAGGTGTTGGAGCCCCTGGGAACAGCGATTCGGGTGCTCCTCGAAGCCCTCTCCGTTCTCACCGTCCTCTACGGGATTCTGGCCATTTCCCGACAGGCCATCCCACGCTTTGGCCGTCGCTTGCCCGCTCGCCCCTCGAACCAGGCGCGCCTCACCTTCGGGAGCTGGTTGGCCCTGGCCCTGGAATTTCAGCTTGGTGCCGACATCGTGGCCACCACGACGAGCCCCTCGGAAACCAACCTGATTCAACTAGGGGTGATCGCCGTGATTCGAACCTTTCTCAATATCTTCCTTAGCCGGGAAATCGAGGCTGAGCAACGCTGGGAGGAGGAAGAGGAGCGACGGGCGGCCTCCCGGGAGCCGATCCGGCTCGAATGACCTTCCGCTTCCCGTTCCCCTTTCCGACCCTTCGCCGGCCATGACCGCAACAACCCTGCTGATCCTGTTGATCAAGATCAGCCTCATCACCCTGATGGTGGGCCTCGGCCTCGGGCTTCAACTGGACGCCCTGAAAGAGTTCCGCCATCGACCCTGGCTGATCCTGCGGGTGTTACTCGGCACCTGCGTGCTGGTGCCCCTGGCGGCGCTGCTCCTGCTCAAGCTGCCGCTCACCATGCAGATGTCTCCGGGGGCCCGTTTCGGGATCGCGCTGATGGCTCTGAGCCCCAGCGCTCCGCTCACCCTGCGCAAGGCCCATCTGCAGGGGGGAGATCGCCATCTGGCCGCTTTGCTGCAGGTGGCGGCGGCCTTGCTGGCGATCCTCTCGATCCCCCTGCTCACGGATCTATTCCGCGCTTGGTACAACGTGGATGGCTGGGACATCGAACCCCAGACCGTGGCCATCCAGGTGGCCCTGGTGCAGGTGCTGCCCCTCACGATCGGCCTGATGCTGCGTCGGTTGTTTCCCCAATTCGGGGCACGGTGGGCCCTGCCGATTCAGAAGGGGGCCTTTCTGGTCACTCTCGTCGTTGTGGCCCTGATCGTTGTGATGATGGCACCAAGGCTGTTCACCTTTCTGAAGGGAAATATGCTCGCCATTGTTGTGGCGGCCCTGATGACCGCCATCGCCCTGGCCATCGGCTATCTCTTAGGCGGACGCAACGCGGAGGAGCGGACCACCACAGCTCTGGTGACCTCCATGCGCAACCCCGGATTGGCCCTTCTTTTCGCCATCAGCCATGGCGAGGAGCTGGTGGGGGTGAAGTTGGCCATCCTCACCTATCTGCTGGTGACAATTCTCGCTTCGATTCCTTTTCTTCGCTGGTCCAAGGCGCAGGGTCACTCCCTGCGTTGACGCAGCACCAGATCGATGAGCTGCAACACGGATGCGGCCGCCGCTGCCACATAAGTGAGAGCGGCCGCATCCAGCACGCTCTTCACCCCATCGGCCTCCTGCTTGGTGGTCACGATCCCCGTGCTGGCGAGCACGGCCTTGGCCCTGTTGGAGGCATTGAATTCCGTGGGAAGGGTGATGAGTTGAAACACCACCACCGCAGCGAAGAGGCCGATGCCCGTCCAGGTGAGAAGGGGGGCAAAGGAGAGCTGACGCAACAGCAGTCCCGCCATGAAGGGGAGAAACCAGAGCATGTTGCCCAGGTTGCAGAGGGGCACCAGGGCCGAGCGCCACACCAGGGGGAGGTAGCCCACCTTGTCCTGAATGGCATGGCCGGCCTCATGGGCAGCCACGGCAATAGACGAGATCGATTGCCCGTCATACACGTGGGGCGAGAGCCGCAGGGCTTTGGCGAGCGGGTCGTAGTGGTCGGTGAGGAAGCCTTCATGGCGCTCAATGCGCACGCCTTGCACACCGGCGCTCTGCAACACGGCCTGGGCGGCCTGGGCACCGCTGTAGCCGGAGCGGACACCCACCTTGGCAAACCGCTGGAACGTGCTTTGCACCCGCCACTGGGCCCAGAGGCTGAACACCAAGGCAGGGATCGTAAGAACGAGATACTGGAGATCGAAGAACATGGACGAAAAGCACCTGACCCGACAAGGGTTTGTCCGGGAATGGTTTAAAGAACGAGAGCTGATTCTGACGAGAAAACGGGGCGGGCCAGGGGGTGGATCACCGCCAGCCTTACCGAATCAGGTGGCCAACAGAGCTTCCACAAATTCAAAACTATTGAAGGGCCGCAGGTCTCGCAGTCCTTCTCCAGCACCGATGAAGCGGATCGGCAATCCCACCTCGCGGCACACGGCCAGGGCCACGCCACCCCTGGAGCTGCCATCCAGCTTGGTGATCACCACCCCGGTGAGGCCAGCGGCTTCGGCAAAGGCCAGCGCCTGGCGCAAGCCATTCTGACCCTGGGTGGAATCCAGCACCAGCAAGGATTCCACCACCGCTTCAGGAGCCAGCTTGTCGACGATGCGGCGCACCTTGCTGAGCTCCTCCATCAGGTTGTGCTTTGTCTGCAGACGACCTGCGGTGTCGACCAACACCAGCTCCGTTCCCTTGGCCTTGGCGCTGCTGATGGCGTCGTAGACAACGGCGGCAGGATCCGCATTGGCACTGGGATTGGAGATCACCGGCACCCCACTTCGCTCTCCCCAGATGCGCACCTGCTCGACGGCCGCGGCGCGGAAGGTGTCTGCCGCAGCGATCAGGCAGCTGTAGCCACTGCGCACGGCCAGGTTGGCCAGCTTGCCCAGGGTGGTGGTCTTGCCCACGCCATTCACCCCCACCATCAACCAGATGTTGAGGCGATCCCGTTCGGGCGCCAGCAGCTCCCGCCCGCTGGCCGCAATGGGCGCCTCCAGGAGCTCCCGCAGTTGTTCCTTGAGAAAACGCAGCCCCTCGCTGCCATCCACCACCTCCTGATTGAGCCGGGCCCGCAGGGCATCCAGCACCTGATCGGTGGCCTGCACTCCCACATCGGCCCGCAGGAGGGTGGTCTCCAGGTCGTCCACCAGCTCCGGCGTGAGGGGATCGTCCCCCAGCCGTTCCAGGAGCTGGCTGACGAAACCCTTGCGGGTTTTCTCCATGCCGCGCCGGAGGCGGGCCAGCCAGTCGATCTCCTCCAGCGACACCTGATCCACGCGCCGGCCCTGGGCCGCCAGCACTTCCGCCGACCAGGTGAAAGCCTCATCGAACTCTCCCAGGGTGGGTTCCGCCTCATCGGCGACGAGGGCCTCCCCGAGGGGGGTCGGCTCCAAGGCGGTGGTGGTGGGTTCCGGACCCGCCACCTCGAGCAACTCCTGCTGCCGCTGGCGGCGCTCCGCCGCGGCCCGCTCCAACAGCGAGATCGGAGCAGCCTCTGGGGGCGCGGAAGGGGCAGCCGCGGGAGGAGCGGGAGGGCTGACGGCGGTGGTGGCCCCTTCGATGGCGCTCAGCAACTCCACCGGTGCCGGCTCCTGGGGGGCGTCCTGCGGAGGCAAGACAACCTCCGGGGGGGATGGGGCGGGTGGGGGCGGTGGTGATGGGGCAATGGTCTCGGCCTGGCGGGCCGCTTGCTCGGCCTTCAGGCGGGCGTAGGCCTCCCGTGCCCAGGCCAGGGCATCGGCATCAATGGCTCCGGCCGCAGATCCAGCTGCAGCAGCTGGAGTTGGCGCCGGAGCTGGCGACACCGGCTCGGTAGAGGAGGCCTCCTCCGTCTCGGTTTCTGCCTGGGCTTCGGAGGCCTGCTCAGCGGCAACGGTGGCCTGCTGGTCCTGGGGCGCAGCGGCGTCCCCAGGGGCCTCCGCGGGCTGTGACTCGGCAGGCTGCCGTTTGAACCAATCAAACACCATGGCGAATCAAACCTGTGCGGCGGTGAAGCGGCCGAGGACGCCGTTGATCATGCGGCGTCCCTGTTCGTCGCTGTAGCGGTTCGCCAGCTCCACCGCCTCATTGCAAGCCACGGCGGAGGGAGTACCAAAACGTTCGAGATCCACAACGGCCAGTCGGAGGATATCCCGATCGATGCGGGGCAGACGCAACAGGCGCCAGCCCTCCATCACCGCATCCAGCCGGGCGTCAATGCTGTCCCGATCGCGCAATACGGCCCGGGCCCGCTCGATGGCACCGTGGCGCACCGCCTCCTGATCCGACAGAACCAGCAGCCGTGGAATCTCCAGACAGGCCGAAAGCAGATTGAGGGCCTGCTCACTGTTGGCGATGCCCTTCTGCACGTGTTGGCGAACCTTGGGCAACTGGCTGTCGCCCGCAGCCTGCAGCTCACTGTCCAGCAAGTCCTGTTGCGCGAGCTGCAACGCCTCAGCGGAGCGCTCCAGGCTGTCGCGCACATGCTCAGCCAGGGTGGAGAGCGCCTGATCCAGCAGGGCCAGCAAGGAGGTGTCGGAAGGAACGGTGGGCGATCCCCGATCTGGGAGCTGGGCAAGGGTGAGCAGGGCCAGTTCGCGAGAGAGGGTGCGGCTCTGCATCAGGACATCTGGGGTGCACGGAGTTGGGCCAGAAGGCTGGAAAAACTCCGGGCGGAGGGAGTTTCCCGATCATCCGGACTGACAATGCCAGCGGAAATAATGGTGCGGAAGGCATCTTCCACACTCAGATCAATATCACGCACGGAGTGTTCAGGGACAACGGCATACCAGCCTGTGGTGGGATTGGGGGCCGTTGGAATGAAGACACTTAACATCGTTTCCGAAAAATCAGCCTGAATCGAGGCCCCCAGAACCCCCGTGACAAAACCGACGGCATAAAGGCCCTCCCTGGGATATTCCACCAAGACCACACGGCGAAAGCGGGTGGAGTTGTCCCGCAGAAATGTTTCCAGGAGCTGCTTGAGGGTTTTGTACACCGAACCCGCCAAGGGAATGCGCAGCAGGGTGCCCTCGCCGAATTCCAGCAACCAGCGGCCCACGATGTTGCGGGCCATCAGACCGATGAGAAGAATCCCCAGCAGCGGCACGAGAAGCCCGAGGCTGAGGTTGATCAACTCCTGCAACAGGGGGTGCAGTGTGTTGAAGGGGTTGAACTGCTTCGGAATGGAGGTGAGAAAGGCCAGCACGAAGCGGCTCACCGTGGTGGCGAGCCAGATGGTGGTGGCTAGGGGGATCACCACCAGCAAACCCGCGATCAAATCATTCTTCAGGTCTTCCTGAAGACGGGATCCCAAGGGTTGCTGATCCGGTCTGGGACTGGAAGGGACCAAGACCAAAAAGCCAAGGACGAGTCTTTAAGGTAACGCTCTTAGGTTCCGTTCAAAGCACGCTGCCCAGGCAGAGCAGGGTGAAGGCCACGATCAGGGCGATGGCACCGAAGGTCGAGCCGAAGCGCCGTTGGTTAATGGCCAACCGGCTCGTCTGCTCCGTCTGCTTGAACTGGCTCTCCATCTGCTGCAGCTGTCGGTCGACAAAAGCGCGGGCAGACTGGAGTTTCTGGGCATCCGAGGCGCCGGGGGGCACCTGACCAGCAGCCTCCGCCTGG
>JBEIGX010000165.1:0-5444 GCA_040381675.1 Aphanothece sp. | reverse complement strand
TATCGGGGCCCGGTGAACCTGGTGATCCAACCGGGCTTCCGCTTCCAGGTGGTGCAGGGCCTGCTCACCAATTTCCATCTGCCCAAGAGTTCTCTGCTGCTGCTCGTCAGTGCCCTGATCGGACGGGAGGGGCTCCTGGCCCTCTACGGGGAGGCCCTTCGTCTCGGGTATCGCTTCTTTTCCTTTGGGGATGCCATGTGGATACCCCCGGAGGCGGTGCTGGTGGGCGAGGTTGAGAAAGGCTCCTAGCTTCTGCTGATCAGTCGGCCCAAGGCTTCCCGCAGGGCCCGGCTGCTGTCCTCCAGCCCCTCAGCAGAGGGGAACCAGTAGCGGAAGTCGCGGAGCACGGAGCCAGCCCAGGCGCCCCGAGCCTGGAAGTCGACCGGATAGGGCACCACCACCAGCCCCTGGCGGGAAAACAGGACCCTGGCCCGGGCCATGTGGAAGGCCGAGGTGACCAGCAGCACCCGGCTTCCCCGGGGCAGCTGGGCCGCTACGGCGCCGGCTTCCTCCGCGGTGTTGCGCACATAGGGGGTGACGGCGAGGGCCTGGGCGGGCAGGCCCAGGGCGAGGGCTTGCTGGCGGTGCACCTCCCCCTCCGTGGGCACGCCCCGCTCCAGGCTGATGGCCCCACCCGTGAACAGCAGCAGGGGGGCTTTGCCCGCCTGGAAGAGCTCCAGCCCTCCGAAGAAGCGATCCGCATCCACCCACTCCGTGCGGCGCAGCGGCCCCGGGGCGGGATGGCGCCCGCCGCCCAGCACCACGATGGCCGCGGCGTTCGGCATGGCCTCAGGCCGCAGGGGCTGCCAGGGCCGCTCCATCAGCCGCCAGAGCCCCTGGCCGAGGAGGGGGGTGGCCAACAGCCAGAGCAGGGCGAAGGCCGCCTGCACCGGAGCCCAGCGCCGCCGGGCCAGAGCCCACCCCAGGAGCAGCAGGGCCAGCCCCAGGGGCAGCACGAGCAGGGGGAGCAGCTTGCTGAGCACAAACATCGCAGACCTCTAAAGGGTTGGGTCCACACAAAAAAAGCGCTTCGGACCAGGGCCCGAAACGCTAGGAAGAAACTCCAGAGGGGAGCCGGGGATCAGGCGGGAATCCTCAGGCGGCGGCCAGGTTGGCGGCCACGAAATCCCAGTTCACCAGCTTGTCGAGGAAGGTGCTCATGTAATCCGGCCGGCGATTCTGGTAGTCGAGGTAGTAGGCGTGCTCCCATACATCCATGGTGAGAAGAGCCTTCTGCCCATGGGCCAAGGGGAGGTCGGCGTTGCCGGTCTTGGTGATCTTCAGGGTGCCGTTGTCGAGCACCAACCAGGCCCAGCCGCTGCCGAACTGGGTGGCTCCGGCGGTTTTGAACTGTTCTTTGAAGGCGTCGAAGCTGCCGAAATCCGCATCGATCTTGGCGGCCAGATCCCCACTGGGGGCGCCACCGCCACCGGGCTTCATGCCCTGCCAGTAGAAGGTGTGATTCCACACCTGGGCCGCATTGTTGAACACGCCGGCTTTGCTGGCATCTCCGGCCACGGCATGAATGGTGGCCTCAAGGGATTGGCCTTCGAGGTCGGTGCCGGCCACCAGGTTGTTCAGGTTGGTGACGTAGGCCGCGTGGTGTTTGCCGTGGTGAAACTCGAGGGTGGAGCGGGAGATGTGGGGCTCGAGCGCATCGAGGCCGTAGGGCAGGGCGGGCAGCTGGTGCGCCATGGAAAGGGAAGCGTGCAGGTTTGAGCCCGGACGGACCGGACGGCTGGGGCATCTTAACGATCGAATCCCACCCCTTAGTTGCCCACCTTCAGCAGCTCCACCTCAAAGAGAAGGGTGGCATCGGGGGGGATCACCCCACCGGCACCGCGGGAGCCATAGGCCAGATCGGGGGGGATCACCAGCTTGCGCTTTCCTCCAACGCGCATGCCCGCGACGCCTTCATCCCAGCCCTTGATCACCCGGCCCGCTCCGAGGGGAAAGCTGAAGGGTCCGCGGCCGTAGCTGCTGTCGAATTCCTTGCCGTTGGTCAGGGTGCCGCGGTAGTTGACGCTCACCGTCTGACCGGCTTTGGCTTCCTCCCCTTCACCCACCACCAGATCGGTGATCTCGAGGCCAGTGGCGGTGACGCGCGGCTTGGCCGCACTCATCTCGCCGCCGAGGGCATTGGCCTGGGCCAGGGTGGAGTCATCCATGGGAGCCATCGCAAAGAGAAAGGGGTTGGCGTCGTCGGGGTCCAATTCCAGAGGGGAGCTCACCACGGCGGGGGCCATGGCGGCGGAGCCGGCTCCCGGCATGGTGCGATCCAGGGTGGCAGCGGCCACCGCCCCCAGCGTGGTGGGCTCGGGTGGGGCGGCTTCCACCACGGAAGGTGTCACCAGCTGGCTGATGAGGGCCACCGTGAGGCAAGCGAGGCAAACGCCAACGCTGATCAGAATGTCGCGCATCGGTGGCTGGGAACGCCAGAGAACTCCCAGGGATTCTGCCAGGGCTGGGCTCAGCTCAGCCCGTCAGACCAGTCGCCCCTGTTCTGGACCTGCCGCAACTGGCTTTCCAGGCGATCGATGCGGCCCCGCAGTTCATCCAGTTCCCGTTGGCGGGCCAGCCCCAGATCCTGCAGAAGCTGGTCCCGGTTGCGCTCCAGCTGGCGCTCGGCCTGCTGCTCCACCTCTGGCGTCTCGCCGCGCACGGCCTTGAGCACATCGTCCATGAGGGCTGAGGCATGGGTCGGATCCAGCCTCCCGCTCTGAACCCATTCCTGGGTGACATAGCGGAGGCGGTCGGCCACCAGGGTGGTGGTGCCGAGGCCCCGCAGGAGGAGCATCTGTAAGAGGTTGCCCTGGTCCATGGTGGGGTTGGTTTGGAGGGGAGCCGTTCTGAGAATGGCAACACCACGGGGTTCATGACCATGGGGAATGACCGGCGCCTGAGGCTGCTCCTGGCGCTGTTTGCCGGCACCCTGGCGGGCCTGTCCCTGCCTCCCCTCGGCTGGCCCTGGCTGCTCTGGCCCTGCCTCGGGCTGCTCTGGGCCCTGGCCGGTTCTCCGCAGGGGGTGGCCTGCGGCGCCCTCTGGGGGTTGGGGGCCGTGCTGATCAGCCACCGCTGGTTGCCCGCCTTGCACCCCCTCGACTGGGTGGGGGTGCCCCTGCCCCTGAGCCTGCCCCTGTGCCTGCTGCTCTGGCTGCTGTGCGCTGGTCTTGGGGGCGCTCTGGTGGCGGCCTGGGCGGGCCTTGTGCGCCGTCTGGATCCCGCTCGCTTGAGCACGGCCCTGCTGGCCGCCGGGCTGTGGGGGGGAAGTGAGGTGCTGCTGGCCAAGGGCCCCCTGTTCTGGATCGGTCTGGGCGCCTCCCCCTTGCCTGGGGATCCCTGGCTGGCGGGCCTGGCGGCCCTGGTGGGCACCGGGGGGCTGGCGGCCGTGCAGGTGCTCCTGGGGTGGGGCGTCTGGAGGGTGGTCCGCTCCTGGCAGTGGCGCCGGGGGCTGGTGCTGCTCACGGCGCTGGTGCTGGTGCATGGGGCGGGTGGAGCGGCCCGGCAGGGTGTTGTGGCGACCCAGGCGGCCCAGGGCCCGGCAGATGGCCCCAGCCCCTCGGCTCCGGAGAAGGTGTTGGTGGTGCAGCCGGCCATTCCCACCCGCGAGAAATTTCTTCCCGCCCAGCAGGAGCGCCTTCTGGGCCTGCTCACCTCGGCCATGGCGGAAGCCCGACCCAGCGGCGCCACGGTGGTGCTGCCCGAGGGGGCCCTGGCCCTGGGTCAGCCCCTGCCTGCTCCCGCCCCGGTGGAGGTGCTCAGTGGGGGGTTCCGCCGGAGTGGGGCCAGCGTGCACAGTGCCGTGCTGCGCTTTGCCCCTCCGGCCACTTGGCCGGACGGCTGGGTGGATAAGCACCGGGTGGTGCCCCTGGGGGAATGGGTGCCGTTGGCCCCGCTCTTCCGCTGGAGCGGCCTGTCTGCCGTGGGGGGGATCGAGGGGGGGGGCGCCTCCCGCCTGTTGCCCAGGCCGGGGGGGGCGATCGGTGTGGCGATCTGCTACGAGATCGCCGATGGCCAGGCTTTGGCGGCGGCCAGCCGCGGGGGGGCCAGGTGGTTGTTGGCTACGGCCAATCTCGACCCCTATCCCCTGGCCCTGCAGCACCAGTTCCAGGCCCTGGCCCAGCTGCGCGCCCTGGAAAACGGCCGCTGGTTGGTGAGTGCGGCCAACACGGGCCCCAGCCTGCTGGTGGATCCGTCCGGGCGGGTGGCGGCGGCTCTGCCCCCGGGGCGTCCGGGCACGGGCCTGTTCACCGTGTCGGCCAGCCGGCGGCTCACCCCCTATCTGCTGGGGGGAGAGGTTCCCTTGCTGGGGCTGATCGCTGCCGGAGGGGGGCTGCGGGCCGCAAAGCGCTGATCGGCTGGGCGGGCCGTTTCGGCTCCCTGCTCAACCCTCGGCCAGGGGAGCCGATTCCACCAGGGAGGGGGCCAGTCGCAGCCCGGGCTCACCGGCGGGCACGTGCAGCAAGTCGGCGTTGCGGAAGCGGGAGAGGAGGCGGGTGGTGGTGACCCGGGTGGTGCCAATCAGTTCGGCGATGCGTTCGTGGGTGAGCCGGAAGGGGAGATCACACCAGGCCCCGCAGCGCCGGCCCAGTCGGCGCACCAGCAAAGCGAGCAGGGCGTGCAGACGGGTTTCGGCATTGCCCAGATGGCGGATCCGCAGGAGTTGCAAGGTCCATTCGTTCACCGCGTCGAACCCCATCCCCTCCTCGCTGAGGCCATGGCGGCAGAAGCTCAGGGGGGTGAGGGCCTCCACGCACACCCCTTCGCTGCAGAGACGGTCGGTGCGCAGGTGGTCGCCGGCCTGGAGGAAGGCGATGGTCATGCCCTCGGTTTCTTCACAGGGGCAATACACCCGGGCGACGCCCTCGAGCACCTCCAGGCAGGCGCCGGAGGGGCGCAGGCTGGGATCGAGGAGCACGGATTGGCCCGTCTGGAGCTGGATGGGATTCCCAGGGGCGGACGAGGGGGGGCGATGGGCGGCCTGAGCCAACACGACCGTCTTGCGAATGGTTCGCAACGTAAAAGACAGAGGCCGCCTTTTGCAAGCGATTCTCAATTGCAGCTGCGTTTGGGTAGCAAATGTCACATGGCTTGGCAGCATTTGCCCAAGCCCTCCCCCAGGCTGGTTTCTAGCCTGGGCTGCATCTGGCTTCTCCAGCCCTTACCGGACGACTGTGACCCGATCCCCATCCCCCCTGTCCACCCCCCTCTTGGTTGGCTTTGGGCTCCTCGCCGTGGGAGCTGTGGTGGCCCTGGTGCGGGGGGTGTCCCAGTCGCAGGCCCCGGAAATCGGGGTCTACTCCGGCCGCCACTACAACAGCGACCAGGCCCTCTACAAGCAGTTCACCGCCCGCACCGGCATCCGCGTGAAGCTGCTGGAGGGCAAGGATGACGCCCTGATTGAGCGGCTGCGCCAGGAAGGGGCCCAGAGCCCGGCCGATGTG
>JBEIGX010000164.1:0-5470 GCA_040381675.1 Aphanothece sp. | reverse complement strand
AGGGGGCTTCGCCCTGGAGGGTCGGGGCGGGCAGGTGGTGGAGCGGATCGAGGGCTGTTTCTCGAGCGTGATCGGCCTCAGCCTTCCCCTGCTTCGCCGCTGGCTGGGGGAGCTGGGCTCGGGGCAGACCCTGGGTTGAGGGCAAACCAGCGGGCCAGGGCTGACACATCCTCCTCCCCATGGCCGGCGACCATCAGGGTGTCTTCCATGGCGGCCACCGTGCGGCACACCGGCAGCTCCAGCCCGGTGGCCTCCGCGGCGGCCAGGGCGATGGCCAGATCCTTGCGGTGCAGGGCCAACCGAAAACCGAGGGGAAAGGTGCCCGCCACCATGCCGGCGGATCGGTGCTGCAGGGCCCAGGAACCGGCGGCGCCCCCGGCGAGGGCCTGGCGCAACGCCTCCATCGGCAGGCCCAGACGTTGCCCCAGGGCCATGGCTTCGGCCACCGCCGCGTAGCTCCCTGCCACCAGGATCTGGTTGATGGCCTTGGCCTGCTGGCCTGCCCCCGCCGGCCCGAAATGGGTGATGGTGCCTCCAACGACCTCCAGCAGGGGCCGGGCCCGTTCGAGCACGGCCGCTTCGCCGCCCACCAGCACCGAGAGCGTGCCTGCCCGGGCCCCTTCCGTGCCGCCGGTGACCGGGGCATCCAGCCAGGCGATGCCCCGCTCCGCCAGCCGCGCCGCCAGAAGGGCGGTGCGGGCCGGTTCGATGGTGGAGAAGTCGATCACCAGGGCGCCCGGCGCCAGGGCAGCGGCGGCGCCCGCTTCCCCGAAGAGCACCTCCTCCACGGCGGCACCGTCGCTCACACACACCATCAGCACCTCCGTATCGGCGGCCGCCTCCGCCGGGCTGGCGGCGGCCCGGGCCCCGGCGGCTACCAGGGGCGCTCCCCGCTCCCGGGTGCGGTTGTGCACGGTGAGGGGGATTCCTGCCGCCAGCAGATTGGCCGCCATTGGAGCCCCGAGGGCACCGAGGCCCAAGAAGGCGGTGGGGGGAAAGGGGGCGGCCATCACGACACAGGATGGGGCGATGGCTATTCCACCACTCCCGGGCAACCCTTCTGCCACCGATACCTTCGACCCCCTCGCCCTCGACCCCGCCTGGCCCTGCCCCATCCCCCTGATTCCATTGGAGGAGGCTCTGGAGCAGAGCGTGTTTCGCAGTGGCCTGAGCCGGCAGGAGTGGCTCCAGCGGCTGGCCCGCTCCCTTGATAAGCCTGCCCTGTTGCCCATGCTCTGGCTGCTGCCGCGGGGATGGCGGCTCGAGCCGGCCCACCTGCCACCCCGCTTGCAAGCGCTGGCCGGTGTGCTCGAACGGGGCCTGCTCACCCCCGCTTTGCTGGTGGCCCTGGCGGACGACCTTCCCCACCTCCTTCCTCCCACGGATGAGAGCAAGCCTTCCGCCCTGGCGCTCTGGGCGGATCGGGAGGGCCTTCCACTGCCGACGGCTCTGGTCGATCTGCTTGCCCTGGCACCTGGGGAGGATGGCTCGCCGGCGGGAACGGGCGGCGAGCCACACCCCTCCCGGCAGGAGCACCCATCCCGGCCCGAGGGCTTGGCTGCCCTCGCCGGCGGCCTGGTGTGGGGCAACCAGGGCCTCAGCCCCGGGCAAACGCCCCTGGAGCTGGCGCGCAACAGTCGCTGCGCCCGGGCCCTCAATCGCCTGGGGGCCAACCTTCTCGGCGGCGAGGGCGGCGCCCCCTGGACCCTGGAGGGCTGCGCCAGCAGTGCGGCGCTGGTGCGGGAGCTGGAGCGCCAGGGCTGGCAGGTGTGGGCCCAGCTGCGCTGCGGGGTCACCAGCTTTGGGCTGGGGGCCTGTTTGCCTTTGGTCGAAGGGGACGGCTGGAGCCAGGTGCCCCTGGCCCTGCCGATCCGCACGGGACTGCTGGATGGGGAAGGCAAGGAGCGGATCTCGCTCCTGCCCCATTGCTGCCTGGAGATGGAGTGGCGCCGGGGGGAGGACACCATCCGGCTGCAGCACTACCAGGGCATGGAGGGGCTCTGCGGTTGGGAGGGGCTCAACGACCTGCAGCGACCCTGGCAGAACGATCGCCACAACGGCACCCTCCACTACTTCAGCGAGCCTTATCGGGGCGAGCGGCTCTCTGCCGCTTTGGATCTCTGTGATGCCATGGCGTTGGTGCACAACCTGGAAGCCACGGACCGGCACCTGTTCCATGGGGGCTATGGCCCCCTGGGCCTCTGCATCGACAGTGCGGCCCTGCTTCAGCAGGGCCTGGAGGGGCGCTGTGAGGTGTTTCCCGTGCTGCTGGGCGGCATCTGGCGGGAACGGCTGCACCGGCGGAGCCAGACGGTGCTGGCCAGCGCCTCCTTGGGTGAGGAGCACCGCGCGGCCCTGGAGCGCTACCAGGAGGCCCTGGCGGCGTTGCCCTTTGATGGCTTCCTGCAGGGGGCGGAGGCGGATCGGGCCCTGGCCCGGTTGCGGACGTCTCAGCCCAGCAATAGCCCCTTTGTGGTGGTGGGCCAGTTGGCGAGGGCGTGAGGATCAGGCATGCCGGGGCCTCGCCGCCAGAATGGCCTGGATCACCGCATCGCGGTGGCGCTCCGAGAAGGGTCCCTGGTTGCCGTTGTGGGTCATGCCGGGAATCAGGGTGTGGCGTACGGCGCCACTGCGCACGGCCTTGTTCCAGCGTGTGAACGGCAGGAGGGGAGAGCGGCCGGGAAAGGCGATGCGGCCCACCACCTGCAGGGGATCCCGGGTGCCCACCACCGTGGTGATCCCTTCCACCTTGGCGAGTTCCTGGTTGCCGCTGAACACCCCGCAGAAGGTGACGATGTGCACCGGTGTGCGACAGATGCGGCGCAGATAATCCGCCATCCCCATGGCCATTTCTCCACCGCCGCTGTAACCCAGCAGGGTGATCGGCGTTCCGGAGGAGGGATGAAAGCCCAGCTCGGCGAGCCGTTCGGCCACCTTCAGCGCCTGCTCCACGTTGACGATCGGCCCATAGCGCCGATCCGAGGAGATCCCCACCTTGATCACATTGTTGGCCTGCACGAGCATCCCCGCCAGCACCTGCACCAGTGCGCTGGGGTTCTGCTCCTGGAGGTTGAACAGACGGCGCCAGAACCAGGCGGTGCCCGGATCCTCCGCCAGACCCACGGGCAACACGGTGTAGGCCTCGATGCCCTTCAGGAGCTGGGCCTGGGGGCCGAGGGCCTGCTCCAGGAGGGATAGAAAGGTGGTGATGCGCGGCGGGTGCTCGCTGGCGTGCTGATGGATGCCATCGAGGTACACCACGTAGTGCGGCTGAGGTGGATGCGGATCCGCTCGGCCATTGGCCCTGGCCCGTTTCTCCTGGGAGGCGAAGAGCTGGGCGGGCTCCTGGAGGCCTCCGATCCAGCCCTCCCAAAAAGCAAACTGCCCCACCAGCGAATAGATGCCGGCGGTGGGGATGAGCACCAGCAGCAGCGCGCCGATCACCCGCACCAGGGGGGCCTGCTCGGCGTCGTTCAACAACGCCCCCAGGGGGCCCAGCAGATGGCCGAACACCAGCAGGGTCAGGCCGAGGGCGATCACCCCAAGCACCCCCAGACCCCCATGTCGCTGGTTTCGCGTCTGGGTCCGAATGGCGGCGCGGATCGCCGAGCTGAGAGAAGAGGTGCCCATGGCTACAGCTCGCCCAGATGGGTGGCCAGGGTGGTGTAGCTGGCCTGCCAGCTCTGGCGAAACCGCAGCCACACCAGCACCGCCGCCAGTCCATAGCCCGGGCTGCAGAGCAGCAGGGCCTCCCGGGGGGGCAGGGCGAACTGGGTGTGCACGAAGGCCACCACATTCAGGTGCACCAGCACCCAGAGGGCCCCGGCGATCAGCGGGCCCACGTAGGGCGCGGCGGCCAGCACGTAGAGCGTGGCGGGCAGCAGGCAGGGCGCCACCCCGGCCAACAGGGTGCCGGGGGCCACGGGTCGGGAGGCGAACCATCGCAACAGCACCATGTCGATGGCCAGGGCCAGCAGCAGGGCCACCGAGAAGATCAGGCCATCCAGCAGGAGATGCACCAGGATCTGCCGCCCGCTGAGCCGGTTGGCCAGCAGGGCAAACACGTGGGAGAGGGCCATGGAGGCTGCCACCACGAGCAGCAAGCCCAGGCCGAGATCGGTGGTGGCCAGCCAGAGGCCCAGTTGCCGGAGAAGGTGGCTGGGCGTGCTCATGGCGCCCGTCCCATGGACCAGGTCGGGAGCAAGCGCCAACATGAGCGCATCAGAGCGTCCATTGGTGTTTCACCGTAAGTCAACCTTTCGCCAAACGCCCCTGCTGCCCTGGGGCGGGGGCGTTGGCACCCTTTCGGGCCTGGCCTTGCTGCTTACGGCCTGTGGCCCGCCGCCCGCCTGGCCGGTGCGGGAGTTGGTGCCCAGCCCCGTGGCGCCCCAGGCGGAGGAGGCAGTGCAACGCTGCGCCCAGACCCTGGCGGCCGCTGGCGCCGCGAAGCCCGAGCAGGCCACTCCGGCTGATCCCACCAACTTCGGCGAGCGTCAACCCAAGGACGTTCTCGGCCGCCGGGTGCCCCATTCCCCCCAGTTGATCGTGCTGCACGAAACCGTGGTGAGTGAAGCCGACACCCTCAAGCTTTTCCGCACCCCCCATCCCCGGGATGCGGACCAGGCCAGCTACCACCTCCTGATCACCCCCCAGGGAGAGCGGCTCCGGCTGGTGGCCGACGAGCAACGGGCCTATGGGGCCGGCATGTCGGCCTGGGGCGACATGAGCGTGCGCATTCGCCCCACCTCCGTGGGATCGATCAACAACGTGGCCCTCCACCTCGGTCTGGTGAGCCCTCCCGATGGCCGGGGCGACAGCCCCTCCCACAGCGGCTACAGCCCCGCCCAATACCAGGCCGCCGCCGCCCAGGTGTTGCTCTGGCAGGCCCGCTGGGGGATCCCCCTCAACCGGCTCACCACCCATGCGGCGGTGGATCGGAGCCGCAGCCGCTACGACCCCCGCCATTTCCGTTGGGAACTGTTCGACCAGGCCTGGCAGTCTGCGGCCACCCGCTGCGGCTTTACCGCCTACGACACGGGGCTGGCGGCACCCTGAGAGCGGCCGCGGCGGCTGGAGGATCGGGAATCACACTGTTGATCTAGGCTGACTTTTACCGCTGGCGTGAGCATCCTTAAGGGATCTCACCCATCAGCAGGATCGCCACCAAGACAATGGGCCCAGACAGGAGGCCACGCCGTCAAGCCCGGCCAAGGCTCTTCGGGACTCTCGGCCACGGATGGCTCCACCTGCTGAGGGCCAGGCCTGGGCAGGGAAGGGAGCCCGGCTCCTTGGTGGTTATTCTCCTGGCAGTGCTGGGCATCCTGATCGGGGCGGGCACCCTGGTGTCGCGCACCACCCAGGGCCAGCTGGGAAGCATGGCCAACAGCCAGACCTACGGCGCCCGCAAGGCGGCGGAAGCGGGCATCAGCAAGCTGATCGGCGAGTGGAACCAGCAGCGCAACCGCATGCT
>JBEIGX010000163.1:0-5483 GCA_040381675.1 Aphanothece sp. | reverse complement strand
CGCGAGTTTGCGAGCGAGACGCGCGAGTGAGGGTCAGCCCGGGATGAAATGGCGCAGTCGGCGCGCCTCCTCCCCGGCCCGGCGCTGCAACTCCTCATCGCTGAGGTTGGCTTCGGCGCGCACCTGGGCTGCGATCACATCGGCCTCCTCCACCTGGAAGCCCTGCTCCCTGGCCAGGGCCAGAAAACTCTCCAGATCCAGGGGATCGGCCGGATCGCTCAGCCGGCTGGCCAGAGCGGGCTGGAGGCGGACCTGGGCCAGGAAGGCATCGAGCTGATCGAGGCTCATGGGGAGGGCGCGGTACACCCTTCCTCTCTAGCTGAGTTCGCTGCGTTCTTCTGAGGCCATCTCCCGCAGGGTGCCGGGCTCCAGCTTCACCGCCTCCCAACCCACCGGCTCCCAGGGGGCCAGCAGGGGCTCCAGGGCCCGCAGGCCTGGCCCATCCACCGCCTCAAGCCAGGCCTCCTCCAGGCCCGAAGGGATCACCACGGGCATGCGGTCGTGCACCCGCCGCAGCAGATCGTTCGGGGCGGTGGTGAGGATCACGGCGGTGTCGAGCTCGCCCCCATCGGCCCCGATCCAGCGCTCCCACAGCCCCCCGAGCCAGAAGGGCTCACGGCTCCGGTGGCGAAACAGCCAGGGCTGCTTGCTGCCATCGCCCCGGCGCTGCCATTCGTAGAAGCCATCTGCCGGCAGCAGGGCGCGCCGATGGCGCCAAGGGCCACGGAAAAACGGCTTCTCGGCCACGGTTTCGCTGCGGGCGTTGATGGGCCGCCGCAGGCCCTGGGGATCCTTGGCCCAGTCCGGCAGCAGGCCCCACAGGGCCAGGCCCACCTCCAGCCGGCCGTGCTCCTGGCGCTGGAGCAGCACAGGTTCCCCCGGCCGCACTTGGGGGCGGGGGGCATAGTGCTCGACCAGCCCCTCCGGCAGGGGGCCCTTGAGGTGGGGCAGGAGCCGATCGATGGAAGTGGTGAGGGAGTAGCGGCCGCACATAGCATCCGGCGTTCGGTTCTCCAGCCCCGGGAATGGAGCAGGCAAGGGCGTCGTTGCCTAGCTTGGGCCCATTCGCTTCCAACCGCCCCATGGCCCTCCGCCAGGACGACAACCGCCCGAATCGGCGGTTAGGTCTGATCAATCTCCTGTTGATCGGCCTGGGCACCCTCCTGCTGCTCAGCAACTTCCTCACCAACCCGGGCTCCCAGGTGCCCCGCGTTCCGTATTCCCTGTTCATCGGCCAGGTGGATGCCGACAATGTGAAGCGGGCGTACATCACATCCGACCAGATCCGTTACGAGCTGAAGGCGCCCACGGTGGAGGGAGCTCCCACGGTGCTGGCCACCACGCCGATCTTCGATATGGAGCTGCCTCAGCGGCTGGAGAAGCATGGAGTGGAATTCGCGGCCGCACCGCCCGCTAAACCCAACCTCTTCACCACCCTGCTGAGCTGGGTGGTGCCCCCCCTGATCTTCATCCTGGTGCTGCAGTTCTTCGCCCGTCGCCAGATGGGCGGCGCTCAGGGTGCCCTGAACTTCACCAAGAGCAAGGCCAAGGTGTATGTGCCGGATGAGGAATCCAGGGTCACCTTTGCGGATGTGGCCGGGGTGGATGAGGCCAAGGCCGAGCTCACGGAAATCGTGGATTTTCTGAAAACCCCCGAGCGCTATCTGGCCATCGGGGCCCGCATCCCCAAGGGGGTGCTGCTGGTGGGCCCTCCCGGCACCGGCAAAACCCTGCTCTCCAAGGCCGTGGCCGGAGAGGCCAGCGTGCCCTTCTTCATCATTTCCGGCTCGGAGTTCGTGGAGCTGTTTGTGGGCGCCGGCGCGGCCCGGGTGCGGGATCTGTTCGAGGAAGCCAAGAAAAAAGCGCCCTGCATCATCTTCATCGATGAGCTCGATGCCATCGGCAAGAGCCGGGCAGGTTCCATGGGCGTGGTGGGGGGCAACGATGAGCGGGAGCAGACCCTCAACCAGCTGCTCACGGAGATGGATGGCTTTACCGCCAAGGACAAGCCGGTGATCGTGCTCGCGGCCACCAACCAGCCCGAAACTCTGGATGCCGCCCTTCTGCGGCCGGGCCGCTTCGACCGCCAGGTGCTGGTGGATCGCCCCGATCTCTCGGGCCGCCGCACCATCCTCGACATCTACGCCAAGAAGGTGAAGCTCTCCGAAGGCGTGGATCTCGACAAGATCGCCCAGGCCACCGCGGGCTTCGCCGGCGCCGATCTCGCCAACCTGGTGAACGAAGCCGCCCTGCTGGCGGCCCGCAGCTACCGCACCTCCGTGGAGCAGGCCGACCTCAACGAAGCCATCGAGCGGGTGGTGGCCGGCCTGGAGAAGAAGAGCCGGGTGCTTCAGCCCGATGAGAAGAAGGTGGTGGCGTATCACGAGGTGGGCCACGCCATCGTGGGCCACCTGATGCCCGGCGGCAGCAAGGTGGCCAAGATCTCGATCGTGCCCCGTGGGATGAGCGCCCTCGGCTACACCCTGCAGCTGCCCACGGAAGAGCGCTTCCTGAATTCCAAGGACGACCTCGAAGGTCAGATCGCCACTCTGCTGGGCGGTCGCAGCGCGGAGGAACTCGTGTTTGGCGAGGTGACCACCGGCGCCGCCAACGACCTGCAACGGGCCACGGATATCGCCGAGCAGATGGTGGGCACCTACGGCATGAGCGACACCCTCGGCCCCCTCGCCTACGACAAGCAGGGAGGTAGCCGCTTCCTGGGAGGCGCCAACAACCCCCGCCGGGTGGTGAGCGATGCCACGGCCCAGGCCATCGACCGGGAGGTGCGGGGCTTGGTGGATCGGGGCCACGAGCGGGCCCTGTCGATCCTGCGCCACAACCGGGAGCTGCTGGAATCCATCTCCCAGGAGATCCTGGAGAAGGAGGTGATCGAGGGCGACGAGCTCAAGAATCTCCTGGCCACCAGCGTGATGCCCGGAGAGGTGGTGATGGCGGCCTGAGCCGTCATCCCAAAGCTGCCAGCCGATGCAGGGCCCCCTTTCTCCACCGCCGCCGCTGATCGCTGTCTTTGATGTGGACCGCACCCTCCTCAAAGGGGATTGCCTCCACATGGCCGCTCTCCGTTCCCGCAGTCCCCTGGGGGTGCTGGGGGCGGGGGTGGCCCTGCTGCCCTCGCTGCTGGCCTGGTGGCAGAACCGCCTGTCCACCGGTGCGTTCAAGGCCCAGACCCTGGCCCTCTTTCGCGTCTGCGAGAGGGTGAACAGGGAGGAGGACGCCGGCCGCCGGGAATGGTTGCTGCCGGTGCTGATTCGCCGCCTCCGGCCGGAAGCCCTCGAGCGGCTGCGCTGGCACCAAGCGCGAGGGGATCGGGTGCTGCTCTGCTCCGCCTCGCCCCGCATGCTGCTGCAGCCCCTGGCCGAGTATCTGCGGGTGGAGCTGCTGGCCACCGAGCTCCTGCAGGAGGGCGGGCGTTGGCAGCCCCGGCTGGAGGGGGCCAATTGCAAGGGGCCCGAAAAGGTGCGTCGCCTCCAGGCCCATCTGGGGCCCCTGGAGGGGTTTGTGCTGGAGGCCTATGGGGACAGCCGGGGGGATCGGGAGCTGCTGCTGGCGGCCGAGCTTCCCCATTACCGCAGTTTCCGAGCGGAACCACGTCCCTACCCCGGCCCTTGACGAGGGGCCCCTCGATCTCTGATAAGGGTTCTTTGGGATCGAAGGATGGCAGGAGGCGATACCCAGGCTCTGGTGGGCCTGAAGGGACAGAACTACCTGTCGTCTGCGGATTTCGATGCCTCCCAGACGGCCGCCCTGCTGGATCTGGCGGCCGATCTCAAGGCCGGCAGGCGCCGCTGTGATCTCTCTGGCCGCACCCTGGGCCTGATCTTCACCAAGGCCTCCACCCGCACCCGGGTGAGCTTCACCGTGGCCATGGCCCGGCTTGGCGGGCAAACCATCGATCTGGATCCGGCCAACACCCAGCTGGGGCGTGGCGAACCCCTGGCGGACACGGCCCGGGTACTGAGCCGTTACGTGGATGCCCTGGCGGTGCGCACCTTCGCCCAGAGCGAACTGGAGGACTACGCCCACTGGGCCACGATTCCCGTGATCAATGCCCTCACCGACGAGGAGCACCCCTGCCAGGCCCTGGCCGACTTCCTCACCCTGCGGGAAGCCTTCGGGGCGATCGCTGGCCTCACCCTGGCCTATGTGGGCGATGGCAACAACGTGGCCCACTCCCTGATGCTCTGCGGTGCCCTGCTGGGGGTGAACGTGCGCATTGGCACGCCTGAGGGATTTGCCCCCGATCCGGCCATGGTGGCCCGCGCTCAGGAGCTGGCGGGCGGGCGGTGCACCATCTCCACCGTCACCGATCCCCTCACCGCCGTGAAGGGGGCCCATGCCCTCTACACGGATGTGTGGGCGTCGATGGGCCAGGAGGCGGAGCAGAGCCGGCGGGAGGAGGCGTTTCGCGGCTGGTGCCTGGAGGAGAGCCTGCTTTCTGAAGCCGACAGCCGGGCGATCGTGCTCCACTGCCTGCCGGCCCATCGGGGGGAGGAGATCAGCGCCGGGGTGATCGAAGGGGAGGCCAGCCGGGTGTTCGACCAGGCGGAGAACAGGCTCCACGTGCAGCAGGCTCTGCTCGCCACCCTGCTGGGCGGCCTCTGACCCCAGGAGCGGACACTGGACAGAAAGCCGCCGAGGCGGTACATCTGTACCAGATGCCGTCCGTTCTTCCCTCGTGCCCGAAGACCTCACCCCCGCCCAGCAGGAGCTCTACGACTGGCTGGCCACCTACATCGGGCAGTACCGCCATAGCCCTTCGATCCGGCAGATGATGCAGGCCATGAACCTGCGCTCGCCCGCCCCCATCCAGAGCCGCCTGCGCCACCTTCAGCAGAAGGGCTGGATCACCTGGCAGGAGGGCCAGGCTCGCACCCTCCAGCTCCTGGGCGATGCCGCTCAAGGAGGCATTCCGGTGTTGGGCGCCGTGGCTGCCGGTGGCCTGATCGAAGCCTTCAGCGACACCCAGGAGCGGCTGAACCTGGCGCCTCTGCTGGAAACCCGGGGTCTGTTTGCCCTCACCGTGAACGGCGATTCCATGGTGGACGCCCATATCGCCGATGGGGATGTGGTGTTGCTGGAGCCGGTGAACGACGCCACCCGCCTGAAGGAGGGCACGATCGTGAGCGCCCTGGTGCCCGGTAGCGGCACCACCCTCAAGCACTTCCACCGCCAGGGAGCCCAGGTGCGCCTGGAGCCCGCCAATCCGGCTTATGCCCCGATCCTGCTGCCTGCAGAGGACGTGACCATCCAAGGGAAGCTCGTGGCCGTGTGGCGCCAGGTGTAAGCCTGACCTGCACGGTGTAAACTCTTCCTCGTGGCAAGCCCGCCTGGCCACACCAATGGGGCCATAGCTCAGCTGGTAGAGCACCTGCATGGCATGCAGGGGGTCAGCGGTTCGAATCCGCTTGGCTCCATTCCTGAAATCCAGTCACCGTCTGGCTTCATTGGCTAGGCGGTTTTTT
>JBEIGX010000162.1:0-5527 GCA_040381675.1 Aphanothece sp. | reverse complement strand
CCGATTGGGAGGACTCATCCGACGACGCACATCCGCTTTGACCGCCTCGCTGTAAGGACGCATTGAACAACTCCATCAGGCCCCCTGGTTGTTGGAATGGTCGTTTTGGAGAGGCGTCAACTTTGCTGGCAGAGGGGGGGTTGTTGGAATGGTCGTTTTGGAGAGGCGTCAACTTTGCTGGCAGAGGGGGGACTGAGTGGCCGGGTCGGTGGCGGAGACAAGAACACTGCATCCGCAGTGTTCCCTTGAGCGCGCGGTGAGAACACGATGGACTCACCTACCCCACAGCAATGACAAGTCAAACCATCCTGCTCAACGAGCTGCTCAGGGGGTCCTTGCAAGCGGGGAACAGCTTCTGGGGCGGCCTGAGCTCGAGCTTATCGATCACCAATCTCAGCAGTCAGTCGCTCAGCAATTGGAGCTTCAGCTTCGTTTCCCGCTATAGCAATTTCGATTTCTACAACGCCAGCGAGAGCGCCCAGGCCAACGGCGACGGCACATACACGATCACCATCCGCTCCGCCATCGGATCCCCTGCGCTCGCCGCCGGTGCCAGCCTCTCCCTCGGCTTCACGGTCAACAGCGACAGCGACCCCACCGTCACCCTGGCGGAGGTGTTCCTGGCCACCGGTAGCTCCACGACAGATGGGAGCAGCACGGAACCGTCGTCACCGAGCGACACATCCAGCGGTAGAACCACCGCTGGTAGCGGCAGCAGCGGCGATGAAACCCACACCGCTGCCCTCTCCCTGGAGATCCAACTCGGCGCCAGCTGGAGCGGCACCTACGAAGGCACCCTCACGGTCCGCAATGGCGGCTCTGGAGCTGTGCCGGCGGGCTGGTCCGTCACCCTGATCAGCGACCATGCCCTGCGCAACATCAGCGACTTCAACGTCCAGCAGGTCCAGCGCAGCGATGGCCGTTATGTGCTCACCCTCTCGGCACCCAGCTGGGCGGCGGGCCAGGGCCTGGCGGCGGGTGCCAGCCTCAGCTCCTACTTCCAGGCCAGCGGCAGTCCCGCCGGTCAGACCGTGGCCGACCTGTTCGAGATCGTCGTCCCCAGCGGTGCTGGCAGCGGCACCACGGACACCGGCACCAGCGCCGGCTCTGGATCTGGATCTGGATCTGGATCTGGATCTGGATCTGGATCTGGCAGCGGGAGTACAGATTCCGGCTCGGGCAACCCCGGCACCGGCTTGGAGGGCGATGGCTCCAGCACCGAAGATACCGCTGCCCCAGGAAGCGGCAGCGGCAACAGCAGCGGCAGTGGCAGTGGCGACGCGGGCGTCAACGGAGAGGCGAAGAGAATCGTCGGTTACTTCGAGGAGTGGGGCATCTATGGCCGCGATTTCCGCGTGGCCGATGTCAAGGCCGACGATCTCACCCACCTGAACTACAGCTTCTTCGGCATCACCCCCACCCCGTCCGATCTCGCCTTCATGGCCGCGGAGCTCAACGTGCTCCCCGGGGCCATGGTGCAACCCAGCTACCTCGGCCTCAACAGCAACACCCCAGGCGGCCTCGGCATCCACGACACCTGGGCTGCCTATGAGAAGACCTTCACCCAGGCTGACCAGCTGGTGAGCCGCCGCTTCGACTCCGGCCAATGGCAGGGCCTGAGCGAAGAGCGGCGCCAGACCTACCTCAACGGCGGCGACTTTGAGGTGAGCATGGCCAGTGATGGCTCCCGGCTGGTGCGTTCCAAGGCCGACACCTGGGCCGACTCCCAGGGGGGGATCCAACGCACGTTCAGCAAGGCCGATTGGGATGGCCTCAGCGATACCCGCCAGTCCTATCTGGTCAGCCACAGCCAGGACTACAGCTGGACCGACCAATGGCAGGGCAGCTTCACCCCTAACGGCAGCACCACAGCCCAGAGGATCGCTGTCGTCGACGCCCACTTCACCGCCGGAAACGGTCGCACCCTCACCCTGCGGGCCGATGGCGACCTGGTGCGGAATGCCAACGCCTGGGTCGATGATGCGCCCGCCCATTGGCAGAAGCTCTACGCCGGCAACCTCAACCAGCTGCGGCTGCTCAAACAACTGAACCCCGAGCTGAGTATCGGCTTCGCCATCGGTGGCTGGACCCTTTCGGGCAACTTCAGCAGCAACCTGGACGACGCCAGCGGCCGCGAAATCTTCACCCAATCGATCATCGATCACCTGGAGTACTACGACTTCTTCAGCAGCGTTGATTTCGACTGGGAATATCCCGTTGGAGGTGGCCTGGCCAACAATGCGGTCAACAGCCAGGACGGCACCAACCTGGCGCTCACGCTGCAGCTGCTCGATCAGAAGCTGGAGGCCCTGGAAGCGCGCACGGGCCGCAGCGTCGAGATCTCGATCGCCACAGCCGGGGGCGCCGAAAAACTGGCCAACCTCAACCTGCAGGGGATCGACGCCTCTGTCGACTTCTACAACGTCATGTCCTACGACTTCCACGGTGGCTGGGAGAGCCGGACCGGGCACCAGGCGGCCATGACCGGCGATGCCGGTGGCTACGACGTGGTCACGGCCATTGATCAGTTCCGCCAGGCCGGTATCGCGATGAACAAGGTGGTGCTGGGAGCTCCGGCCTACACCCGCGCCTGGGGTGGGGTGGCGGCGGGCAGCAGCTTCGGCTATGGCCAGAGCGGCGATGCCAGCCTGGCACCGGGCTCCTACGAAAAGGGCAACTACGACCAGATGGATCTGATCACCGGCATCGAGAACGGCACCGACCTGCTGATCTGGGATGACAGCAACAAGGCGGCCTTCGCCTACAACCCCACCAACCGCATCTGGAACTCGGTGGAAACCACCGCCACCATCGCCGGTAAAGCCGCCTATGTGCAGAAAGCGGGTCTGGGGGGAATGATGTTCTGGGCCATTTCCAACGACAGCGTGGGGCCCCAGAGCCTGATCGGCGCCGCCCACGATGCCCTTGTCGATGGCACGGCCCTGGCCGCGATCGCCGGCCGCGCCCCCGGCTTCGACCACGTCCTCGGCGGTGACGGCCAATTCAGCCTGACCGATTTCACCAGCCTGGCCTGAAGCCCATCTCAACGTCGGTGAAAAACACCCGCAGGCCGCCGACAAGGGCCACGAGAAGGTCGCTGAGGGGCATGCCTCGTGCCAGGCCCCTCACGGTTTCAACCTGGGCAGTGCCTTGAAAGCGCCGTACTGGCCAATCAGCTGTCCCTTGGCGTTGTAGGTCACCACCTCGAGAGCGCTGGAGCCATCCAACGGGATCGCCAACTGGATCACCGCATCCCCCGTGCTGCAGGGGGCAGGCTGCAGCGTCAGCCGAACCACGCCAAACACCAGATCGCTGGGCGCGCTGGGCGGCACCAACTGATCGGGGTAGCGGCCGTGGCGGCCCCAGGGCAGCTGCGTGACGCTGTAGTCGCTGTCGCAACTGCCGTTGATCGGATTGCCCCAGCGGATCCGATTCGGCTCCACCGTGAGCACATCGATCACCGCTTGGCCCGCCGTGCTCTGCCCCTGCCAACGGCCGAGGAAAAAATTGTCAAACTCCCAGCCTTTGGGCTTGGCAATGGCCGTCGCGGCTGGAGACCAGAGCACCTGGAGGGTGTACTGCCCCTCCCGGTTGAAGCGGATGCCCTCGCTGCTGGCGCTGCGCTCGTAGCTGCGGCCCTGCTCGGCTACCGGGAAGCGGAACTCCCAACGGCCGAAGCGCACAGTGGCGTTACCCTGGCGCTGGCTGAACGTGCACGGCCCCTTCTCGAGCGGAATCGTGTGGTCGTGGCGACTGAAGATGCAGGTGGCGGTGGTGCTGTCAGCCCGCACTGAAGCGGCCGCACCGCAGGCGTAGAGCAGAGCCAGCAGGAGCAAACGTTTCGGGCGATTGGAGCTTGTTTTCGCAGCAATAAATCTGGTCGTCATTGTGAATCTACGGATTGCTTGCATCCAAAACGTCTACCTTGATTTCATCGCTTCCGTATTGATCAATAAAACCCGCTAGACAGCAACCCTCAGAAGGCGTAGCGCACGCTGAGCGTCACCCCATGGCTCCGCAGGTCGGCTTGCGTGCCGCCGATGGCAATGCTGCGGGTGCCGGCCGAGCGCACCACGGTGGCCTGGCCGGATTCGGTCTGGACCTGGCCCAGGTCGGTGTAGCGATAGGCCAGATCCAGATCGACGCGATCGCCCAGGGGCACGCTGAGACCAGCGGTGAGCAGGTAGGCCAGATCGGTGCTGCTACCGCCAGCCATGGTGGTGGTGGCCGTGGCCGACAGGTTGGGGAAGGCGTAGGTCATGGCCCCCATGCGGTTGTTGGCCACGCCAAGGCCGGCCCCAAGAAAGGGGCGAACCTGGCCGAGCCGGGGCAGATCCAGGTAGGCCACGCCAAAGCCCGCCACGGACGACACCGAGCCACTGACCGGTTGATTGGATCCCGCACCGAGGAAATTGCTCTGGCCGTGAAAGTCCATGGTGGGCCGCCAGCTGAGCAGGGCTTCCGCCCGCAGCCAGTCATTGACCCGATAGCCCAGGCCGGCATCAAGCACGGCTGTTGGATCAAAGTCGCCATAGGCCCCCAGCTGGCGCCCATCAGCCCCGTCCCGACAGCCGAACAATGCGGGGGGCTCGGTACTGGTGCAGTTGGCATCGCGGTAGCGGCTGCCCTCCGGCCAGTCGAAGCCGAGGCCCAGCCGACCGTAAAAGCTGGCCCGATCAGCCAGGCGAACGCCTTGCGGCTTGGCGTCCACTCCCACGGCTGCAGGAGCGAGTTCCTGCGGCGCAGCAGGGTCTGCAGCACGGGTCTCACTGCGAGCGGGTGCGGTGCCCAGCAGAGCCAGAACCAGCGCCAGGGCAACGGGGGCACTGGGGATGAAAAGCAAGCCCAGCCCGAAGGACAGGCGATCGCTCATGCGGGGCCGATGTAGCGGCGCGTCAAGATGGTCTGTGATGATTGCCATGGGACAAGACTAAGGAACCTGGCAATGGCCACATTGGGTGAATGAAAATTAGACCATCCAACTTTGTCGTAGGCGACGGGCTTGCCCATAGCCGGGGCTACGCGAGATCGATACTGACGTTTAACCCCTCCAGGCCCGGCTGAGTCAATGGCCCCTCTCCTCCACCACCGCCTTGAGTTGCAGACGGCCGGCTCCTTCTGCTGCCACGACATCACCCCGGAACTACAGGCCCAGATCGATCGCAGCGGCATCCGTGATGGCCTCTTGGTGGCCGTGGGCCAGCACACCACCACCGCGCTGGCCCTCAATGAAAACGAGGAACGGCTGTTAAGCGACATTCAGCGCTTTTTCCTGGACCTGGCCCCGCCCGATCGCCCCTGGCTCCACAACGATCTCCATCTGCGCCAGGGCATCCCTCCCGACGAACCGCGCAATGCCCACGCCCACCTCATTGCCCTGATGCTGGGCAACCAGCTCACCCTCCCTGTGGTGGAAGGGAAGCTGGGCATCGGCCGCTGGCAGTCCGTGCTCCTCGTGGAGCTGGACGGGCCGCGCCATCGGCAGGTGCTGCTGACCTTGTTGGATGGCCAGGGTTAAACCGGCGTG
>JBEIGX010000161.1:0-5529 GCA_040381675.1 Aphanothece sp. | reverse complement strand
TCCTGCCTGGCTTCCACGATGCGCCGAACGGTCCGGGTGGCCTCAGCTTCGCTGGTGTCGGTGGGCAAGGCTCTCAGGGCCGCTTCACACCCGTCGGCCAACATCAGGATGCCCGTCTCCCGGCAGCGGGGAATGGGGCCTCGATAGCGGAAATCCTCCTCCGAAACGGAGGGTTGCCGCTCGCGAGCCTGATGGAAGAAATACCCCATCTTCAGGGTGCCCTGATGTTCCGGGATGAAATCCGCCAGGGGGCGGGGCAGGTGATAGCGGCGGGCCAGTTTCAGACCCTCATCCACATGGGCCTGAAGGATCGCCGCACTTTCATGGGGATTGTTCAGAGTGTCATGGGGGTTGTGGGTCCCATCCTGGTTTTCGATGAACCAATGGGGGCCGTGCAGTTTGCCGACATCGTGATAGAGCGCTCCGGTTCGAATCAGATCCACATCCGCCTGGATGGACCGGGCGCCCTCCTGGGCCAGCCCCAGGATCATCAGGGTGTGTTCAAAGGTGCCGGGGGCTTCCGTGGAGAGGCGTCGTAGCAACGGCCGTTCCAGGTCTGCCAGTTCCATCAGGCGGGCCCGGGTGAGCAAGCCGAAGAAGCTCTCCACCAACGGCGCCAGAAGTAAGCCCGCCATCAGCAGGCCGCAAACGATCAACGCCTCATGGAAGAGGTCCTGGGTGCGGGGCAGGCGCGACTCCCCCCCCTCCCCGATCAGGAAGGCAGCCTGCACAAGGAGCGTCTGGAGCAGCAGAGCCGCCGCTGGCAGGAGCAGGGCGAGCTGGAGCAACTGGGCCCGGTTCCGCTGCCGACCGGCAAAAACGGCGGCAAAGGTGGCCACCGCCACCGCCAGCAGTTGGCGCCCCTGGCCGAGGGGGTCGAGGGGAACGGGCCAGAGCAGGCTGGCCACCGACAACCACCCCAGTCCCGGGGCTGTTCCCAGTCCCTGGGCCAGCAGGAGGGTGGGGGGAACCAGCAAGGCCATGGGGGATGCCTGGCTGCCGAGCCAGAGCTTGCAGATCTGTACAACCAGCAGCGTGCCAAGGGCCAGCAGGGCCTGGCGTGGCTCGAGACTCGCCCGCCATCGGCGCATCACCAGCACCATCACGCCGCAGGCGGCCATCGCCTCAGCGAAATGCCCCAGCCAGGCAAGGGGTTGGGGGCGGCGATTGATCAGGCCGAAATAATCCAGCACATCAAACGCCTGAGAGGTGATGGGCTCCCCCTGCCGAGCGATCAGGTCGCCCCGGCGCACAGTGATGGTGGGAATCCCCCCCTGGTTGAGCAGCTCCTCGATACGCCGTTGATGGAGAAAGCGATCGCTGCGGAGATTGGTGCGTCCCTGCAGGCTGCGCACCACCAGGCGGCTGCCCAGGCTCTGCCCGGGCAGGGCTTGGTCGTCCAGGTGCATCCGGGCGGCCAGCAGCAGGGGTCTGTCGGCCAGGGACGCCACCACGCCCTGGCTCAGCATCCGCAGCTGGGCTTTCTGCACCGCCTGTTGCCAGCTCAGCAGCTCCTGGGGCGTGAGCTGGAGCAACCAGGCGCGTTCTGCGGCCGACACATTGAGCGGATCCAGCCGGGGCTGGGCACTGGAGATCTGAAGCTGGAGCTCCTTCAGCAGCCCATCCAACCCATCCTGCAGTTGCCGGCTCGCTCTCTCATCCACCACCTGCACGTCGGAGCGGGCTCCGATCAGGCTGCGGCGCTGTTCCAGTGCCGCACTGTCGATCACCCGCGCTTCCCGCGGAGCGCGCACGGAAAAGGGGGAGGGCACGCCAGGCATCAGGCTGGGTTGCACCAACCAGGGCCAGCTGCTGACCAGGGCCACCAGGAGGCTGGCTGCAACCACACTGGTCGCCCCAAGGGGAAGCCAGGGGGCGATGGCTTGCCGGGGGCGTTCCAACCGCAACAGCCACCTCCAGAGCCTGCGGCCGAGCCTTTGGAGAGGGGGCAACACCAGCGCCATTCACGGCTGCGCGAGGTCACAACTTAGCCACGCCATGCTTGCTCTGATGCTCCGGGATTGCATGCTGGAGATGTGATGTTCCCAGGCCCCATCCATGGCAGCTGTTCTTGACGGACGTCGCCTGGCTTCAGACATCGAGCAACGGCTGAGCCTGGTGATCGCCGAAGGTCTCAAGACGGTGGCCCGTCCCCCAGGCCTGGCCGTCCTGCGGGTGGGCGACGACCCGGCCAGCGGCGTCTACGTCGCCAACAAGGAAAAAGCCTGTGCTCGCATCGGGATTCGCAATCTGGGAGCCCATCTCCAGGCCACCACGCCTCCTGAAGAGGTGCGGGCCACCATCGAGCGGCTGAATCAGGATCCGGATGTGGATGGGATTCTCCTGCAACTTCCCCTTCCCCCTGGCCTGGAGGAGGGGCCCCTGCTGGCTGCCATCGATCCCCAGAAGGATGCCGATGGGTTGCACACCCTCAATCTGGGCCGGTTGGTGAAGGGCGAACCTGGACCCCGCAGTTGCACCCCCGCCGGTGTGATGGCGCTGTTGCGCCAGGCCCACATTGAGCTGGAGGGCTGCCGGGCCGTGGTGGTGGGCCGCAGCATCCTGGTGGGACAACCGATGGCCCTCATGCTCCAGGCGGCCAATGCCACGGTGAGCGTGGCCCATTCCCGCACCCGCGACCTGGCTGCGCTCACGCGGCAGGCCGAGGTATTGGTGGTGGCCGCGGGCCGGCCTCGGATGATCCGGGCGGAGCACGTGACCCCTGGAGCCGTCGTCGTGGACGTGGGAATTCACCGGTTGCCGCCAGATCCGCAAGAAGGTCCGGATGCCAAAGGCAAGCTCTGCGGGGATGTGTGCTGGGAGGAGGTGGAGCCCCTGGCCCGGGCCATTACCCCCGTGCCCGGAGGTGTGGGTCCGATGACCGTTGCCATGCTGATGGTCAACACAGTGGTGGCCTGGAGCCGCAGCCATGGCCTCTCCCACGGCCTGGATGATCTGGTGAGCTGAGGAGTGGGCTACCCCGTGGATGAGAGAATCCGGCTGCCGACTTCCCCACCCGCCATGACTGCGGCGGTCCACACGTCCTTTGACTTCGGCGCCTACATCAAGGCGGCCAGAGAGCAGGTTGAGGTCGCCCTCGACACCTCCCTCGGACCCGAAGAGCCGGAAAACCTTCGCGAGGCCATGCGTTACTCCCTTCTGGCTGGAGGGAAACGGCTGCGTCCCATCCTTTGTCTGGCGGCCTGCGAGCTGGCCGGCTCACCCGCCGACCTGGCGCTCCCCACGGCGGTGGCCCTGGAGATGGTGCACACCATGTCGTTGATTCACGACGACCTACCCGCCATGGACAACGACGACCTGCGGCGCGGGCGGCCCACTAGTCACAAAAAGTTTGGGGAGGCCATGGCCATCCTGGCCGGCGATGCCCTTCTCACCCGGGCCTTTGAAATGGTGGCCCTGCGCAGTCCAGGGGTGGAGCCCAAGCGGCTGCTGGCCGTGGTGGGTGAACTCTCCAGGGCGGCCGGAGCCCCGGGGCTGGTGGGCGGCCAGGTGGTGGACCTGGATTCGGAGGGCAAGGATGTGGAGCTGCCCACCCTCGAATACATCCACCTCCATAAGACCGGGGCGCTGTTGAAGGCCTGTGTGGTCTGCGGCGCAATGGTCGGTGGGGCCGACGAGGCCCTGCTCACTGCCCTGGGGGTTTATGCCCGGGGCATTGGCTTGGCGTTTCAGATCATTGACGACATTCTGGATCTGACCGCCAGCAGCGAAGTGCTTGGAAAAACGGCCGGCAAGGACCTGGCCGCCGATAAAACCACCTACCCCAAGCTGTTAGGACTGGAGGAGTCTCGAAAGCGGGCCGATGGGCTTGTGATCGAGGCCAAGGGGGTTTTGGAGCCTTGGGGCACCAGAGCCCAGCCCCTGCTGGCCCTCGCCGATTACATCACCAGCCGCGATCGATGAACCATCCGCTGATTGACATCTTTGACAACGCCGTTCTGGCTTGGGGACTTGCCGCCTGCGGTGTGGCCCAACTGTCCAAGCTGTTGATCGAAGCGGTCGTCCATCGCCGCTGGCGCCCCTCGGTGCTCGTGGAAACCGGCGGCATGCCCTCCAGCCATTCCGCCCTGATGACCGGCACCAGTGCGGGAATCGGCTGGCTCCACGGGTTCGGAGACCCTCTCTTCGCCCTGGCTGCCGCCCTTACCTTCATCATTCTCTACGACGCCAGTGGGGTGCGCCGGGCCGCAGGGTTAACGGCAGCCCGGGTGAATGGCCTGCCGGATGGCCTCTGGGAGACCCATCCGGGCCAGGGGGAGGGGGATGTCCACGCGTTGTTCAACCCCCTCAAGGAAAATCTGGGCCACACCCGCTGGGAAGTGCTGGTGGGCAGTCTGATGGGCCCGGCCGTGGCCCTGCCAGGCCTGGTCTGGGCCGGATCCCCCCTGCACGTGGCCCGCAGCCTCCTCCATCAGATCGGGTGAAGCCCCCCCTCCCCCCTGGCCTCCCCGAAGCTGGCCTCACCGGGGATCAGCAGGCCGCTGCCGAGGCATTTGAAACCTGGTTGGCGGGACCAGCGGACGGCACGCCCTTTCTGCTGCGGGGCTATGCGGGCACGGGCAAGACCTTTCTTTCCATGCGCCTGCTGGCCCAGGCAGAGGCCTCAGGCCTCTGCTGGACCGTTGTGGCCCCCACCCACAAGGCCGTGGGGGTGTTGCGCCACCACCTTGAGCTGATCGGCCTGCAACCCATCTGGTTTCCCTCCACGATTCACCGCCTGCTGCGTTTGAAGCTGCGGCGGGAGGGGGATCGGGAGCGCTGCGAGGAAACCTCCCAAACCGCCACGGCCCTTGAACATCTGCACCTGGTGCTGGTGGATGAGGCCTCGATGGTGGATGGCCAGTTGCTGGAGATCACCCTGCGCTGCGCCCAACTCTTCCGCTGCCGGTTGGTGTTCATCGGGGATCCTGCCCAGCTTCCCCCGGTGGGGGAGCGGGAAAGCCCGGTGTTTTCCCTGTCCCGGGTCTGCCAGGCTTCCCTGACCCATGTGGTGCGCCATCAGGGGCCCGTGCTTCGCCTGGCCACCGGTCTGCGTCTGGGTGCCCTGCCCTGCACCCGCCCCCCCCTGCTGCCCCCCCACCGCACGGCCCAGGGTCTAGTGGCCCTGCTGGATCCCCAGGAATGGCTCCTGGCGGCCCAGATGGCCTTGCGTCGCAGCAAGGAAACCGACCATCCAGATCTGGCCCGGATCCTTTGTTACACCAACCGGCGTCTGGAGCAGCTCGTGCCCTTCGCCCGTCGGGCCCTCCATGGCGAGATGGCCGACACCACGCCCGTTCTGCCGGGAGAGGTGCTGATCACCCGCGCCGCGGTAATGGCCCCAGCCTGCATGGAAGACGCTGCGGCTCCGGAGGATCCGGAGATGTGCCTGGGCTCCAACCGGGAGGTGGTGGTGCGGGAGGTGATGCCGGGCCAGTTTCTCCTTGCGGAGTGGGGGCTCAGCAGCTCCGATCTGGCGGGCGAGAGCATGATTGAAACCCTGATGGTGCGCGTGGATGCGGGCGATGG
>JBEIGX010000160.1:0-5542 GCA_040381675.1 Aphanothece sp. | reverse complement strand
GAATTCGGTGTAAGTCAGGGCGATGCGCTGACCCTCCCGGCTCACCTGGCGGCGATTGGTGTCCACCACAAGGTCGCCGAGGCGGAGCACGCCATTTCCAGCCGGAACATCGCGGGGCTCGGTGGCCGCAGAACCCCGCCCGACCCGGCGGAGGATGGTGGCGATGCGAACCTCCAGCTCCTTCGGGCTGAAGGGCTTGGGCAAGTAATCATCGGCCCCCAGGTCGAGGCCGGCCACCCGCTCGGCAATGGCATCGAGGGCCGAAAGAAAGATGATCGGCACACAGGATTCGGCCCGCAGCCTGCGGCACACCGCAAAACCATCGAGCTTGGGGAGCATCACATCCAGCACCACCAGATCCGGCTGCTCGCTGTGGAACAGCTCCAGGGCCTGCTCTCCATCCTCCGCGCAGACCACCCGGTAGCCCGCCAGCTGGAGCCGCATCACCAGAACCCTGCGAACGGCTGGCTCGTCATCCACCACGAGAAGCGTGGGCTTGGGGGTCGAGCCAGAATCCCCATCCGCCAGATCGCTCTCCAGGACCCCGTCGGATGGGTCCAGGGGATCCGGTCGGAAGAGATCCGAAGGGGAAGAGGACGGCTCGGGACGATCCTCCAAACTCATGGGCGGGACGCCTGATGAAGAATCGCAACCATACCGTTGAGCCGTTCCTGGGGTCATCCCCTCAATCCTCAGCGCAGCCTGGGACGGGGAGATTTTTAAGCATTTCTACGGAAACAGACGTCAGCGGGAAGGGCTGCTAACGGATCCCCCTCCGCCAGAGGAAAGGCCAGCTGGCCAGCGGGACGTGGCGTAGCGATTCCATTCCTGGGCCGCCGCCTCCAGCGCCCGGTCGCTGGAGGTCTGGCCCAGCATGGCCTGCTGCAAATGGGTGTAAAGGATGGTCTGGAGGCGCTTCAGGCCTGGGGTAGGGGGCACGAGAACCCGCGCTCCCGCCAGCGACTGAATGGCCAGAAGGCGTGCCTCCAGCACCAACCGCTCCTCGGGAGATGCGGGCGTCTGGGCCCCCAGCCTGCGCTCCAGCTCCGTCAAGGCCGCACGGGAGGAGGGCAACACCCGCGCCTCCTCCGCAAACGCCAGCTGGTGGGTCGCATTGGTAAGAAACAGCGCCAGATCAACGGCTGCCGCCGGAGCGGCGCTCCCCCGCGGCACCACCAGATTCATCACCGCCACATTGGTGTGCCCCGAAGGCCCCCGCAGGGGAGGGTGGGGTTCACTTAAGGAGGCCACCCCCGGGGCATTGGTCTGCAGGTTGCGCAGAAAATCGGGACCCGTCGCCACCTGGGCCAGATCACCCGCCTGGTAAAGCTCGATCGCCCGCCGATAGCCCTGGCTCACCACTTCCCGGGGAAGCCATCCTTTTCGATAGAGGTCCGTCCAGAAGGCGAAGGCGTCCCGGCCGGCGGAGCTGAGGAAAGCCGCCTGGTGCTGGTTGTCCAGCAGACGAACACCCATCTGCACCAGGGATTCCAGGAGCTCGGCCGAATCTTCCGGAACGACCGTGACAAACAGGGCATAGCGCCCGGTGCGGCGGCGGATGGCTTCGGCATAGGCCGGCACCTCCTGCCAGCGCCGGGGCGGGGCCGCGTACCCGGCCTGTCGCAACAGGCCCCGGTTGGCCATGGTCAACCGGGTGGTGAGATACCAGGGGATGGCGAATTGCTGGCCAGCCAGCTGGCCGGACGACCACACCCCCGGCAAGTAGGCCGTGGAGGCCGCCGGAGGGAGCAAGGGATTGAGATCCACCAGGCCACCCCTGCTGGCCAGCCCCGTGGCAAAGAGGGGGTTGAGATTCACCAGATCCGGGGCCGTGCGGGCATAGACCGAAGCGAGCAACTTGCGCTCCACGGAGCTCCAGGGCACATCGGTCCAGCGCACCCCCATGGGACTCCCTGGGGGGCGCTCCCGCTCCCAGGCCGCCAGAACACCCTGGATGTAGGCCGAGAACTTGGGCGCCAGATCGAGCGTCCAGAGCTGGAGAGTGGACGGGGGTTGGGACGCGGGGGGACGGCCGACCCCGCAGGCCGCGCTGCCCAGGGCCAGGCCACCCAGGGTTAGGTGGCGCAGGACCGCACGGCGCTTCAGCAAAGGCCGGGAATCAACCACGCCAGCCGGGGTGGGCCCGTCGCCAGAGCCGCAGCAGGGGAGTGCAGAGCAACGGAGCCAAAAGGGCCGTCAGGAGGGTCTGGGCCAGGAGCACATGGAGGCCGGCGGTGGAGAGATCCTGCCAGGTCCACCCGGGCTGGGCCAGCTCGGAGGCATCGGGCCCCCCTTCGCCCCTGCCCAAGGGGAAACGCCAACTCCAGGCCAGCCACTGGAGCATGAAGGTGGCATTGAGCAGCACGGTTCCCATCAACACGAGCAGACCGAGGCTGAAGGGCCCCTCGATGGCCGGGCGGCGCGTGCTGAGGGGCCCCCACCACCAGGCGAGCAACAGGAGGCCAGGCAACCAGCTGACGGGGCCATGGTGCACGGCATCCATGAGCAGTCCCAGCACGACAGCCAGCAGCACGGCCGACCGTCGTCCATCGGCCAGCGCCCAAGGAAGCAGCCAGAGAGCGGGCCAGCAGGGCGGCACGCCGGCCAGAGCCAACCAGGGTGGGGCGGCCAGGGTGAGGAGGGGAACCAGCAACAGGCTGGTGGCCCACAGGGGCTGACGGTTGAAGAGCTCCATCAAGGTCGGAGCACCTGCACCCAATCCACCGCCTGCACCGGAGCGATCAGCTGCACCACGGCCGTGGGGGCGGGATCGGCAGAGGCATCCACACTCTGGACGACCCCCACGGGGATGTTGGGGGGCACCAGGGTGCTGGCTGGAGAGGTCACCACCAGATCTCCAGGCCGAGCCTCGGGATCCTTGTCCAAAAATCGCACCACCGGGCGGGCCGTCCCAACGCCGGTGAGCAGGCCATGGTGCTTGGTGCGACCCAGCCAGACCCCGACCCGGCTGGAAGGGTCCGTGAGCAGGGTGATCGTGGCCGTCGCCGGGGTAACGCTGGCCACCAAGCCGATGAGGCCCCCAGGAGCGAGCACCGGCTGGCCAGCGCGCACCCCGGCCAAGGAGCCCTTGCCAATCACCAGCTGTTGCCACCATCCCCCGGTCTGCCTGGAGATCACCGGGGCCGAGACCGTCTGCCCAACCGTCTGCCCATCGCGGGATCGCTGCAGGGCGAGCATCTCCCGCAGGCGGTCGTTGTCCTGGGAGAGGGCCTCAATCCTGGCGCGGTCCTCCACGGTCCGGGCGGAACGCAACCACTCGGACTGGGCAGGGCCAGGCCAGAGCGGAAGGCTCAGCACAGCAAAGGCATCCGTGAGCAGGACTCCTTTGCTCAGGCGCACCCCCAAGAGCAGGAGGAGGAACAGCAGAAGGACGGGCCATTGCAGCTTCCCCCGGGGCGCTGCGGGGCGTCGCCGGTGGGAGGGGGGCATGGATCAGGCGGCTTGCCTGGCGTAATCAGGAACCTCAACCACCCACTCGTATTGCGTGAAGTCGTCGAGGATCATGCCGCAACCCCGCACGACGCAGAGCAAAGGGTCTTCGGCCACATGGCTCAGGATTCCCGTTTCCTGGCTCACCAGATCACAGATCCCTCTCACCAGGGCGCCGCCACCGGAGATCATGATGCCGCGATCGACGATGTCGGCCGCCAGTTCAGGGGGGGTGCGCTCCAGGGTTCTCCGGACCGCTTCGACAATGACGTTGATGGGCTCGGCGATCGCCTCACGAATCTCCCCGGCCCGCACATTCACGGTGCGCGGCAGACCGGACAAGAGATGGAGCCCCCGCACATCCATGTCTTGCTGATCAAAGGCCTCATCGGGAAAAACGGAGCCCAGACGGATCTTGATGTCCTCTGCGGTCTGCTCCCCCACCACGAGATTGTGCACTTTTTTGAGGTGCATGCTGATGGCATCGGTAAGCTCATCCCCTGCAACCCGAACCGATTCACTCAGGACCGTGCGTCCGAGACTGAGCACCGCCACTTCGGTGGTGCCTCCGCCGATGTCCACAATCATGGTGCCCACTGGCTGCATCACGGGCATCCCTGCACCCAGGGCAGACGCCACAGCTTCATCCACCATGAACACCTGGCGGGCATGGGCTTCACTGGCCGCCCGGATTTCCCGACGTTCGCTGGCGGTCACCCCCCCGGGAACAGCGATCACCATCCGGGGAGCCATCACCTCCCGCCCCTCGTGCACCTTCTGCAGGAAAGCCTTGAGCATGCGCGCCGTGGCTTCCGTGTCGGAGATGACCCCATCGCTCAGAGGACGCACGGCCGTGATGTCGCCCGGCGTGCGACCGAGCATGGGCTTGGCCTTGTCACCCACGGCGAGGGTGACGGCATTTTGCTTCAGATCCACTGCCACAACAGAGGGCTCCTGCAGCATGATTCCCTTGCCCGAAACCCAGATCAGCGTATTGGCGGTTCCCAGATCGATTCCAAGATCACGGGAAAGCTGAAGGCGACTGAGAAACACGCGACCAGGAGGCGTCAGGGCGGATCATAGGGTTGGTGCGCAGGAAATCCAGAGTTGCTGTGCAGCAGAATGTGACAACCTGGATCAGTGGTGGAACTGGAGGAGTAAGCCCCCCCAACAGGGTGGCCCACCACTGATCCCTCATCCACCGAAACCTTCGCCATGGGCGTCAACTCCATCACCCTTGTGGGCCGTGCCGGCCGCGACCCGGAAGTTCGTTATTTCGAATCCGGTAGCGTTGTGGCCAACCTCACGCTCGCCGTCAACCGCCGCAGCCGCGACGACGAACCCGACTGGTTCAACCTGGAAATCTGGGGCAAGCAGGCCCAGGTGGCTGCGGATTATGTCCGCAAAGGTTCCCTGCTCGGCATCATCGGCTCCTTCAAGCTCGACCGCTGGACCGATCGCACCAGTGGGGAGGAGCGCAGCAAACCCGTGATCCGCGTGGATCGGCTGGAACTGCTCGGCAGCCGGCGCGACGGCGACAGCGGCGAAGGGGGGTTTGGCGGCGGAGAGCCCAGTGATGAAGAAGTGCCGTTCTAGACCCCATCGGGCCATGGGCCAGTCGGTTCGGGAACCCATCGCAAGCGCCCCTCCGGGGCGCTTTTTGCATGGATGGGGCCCGATCCCCGCATCAGCGAGATCCTTGCTTCTTCCAGATGCGCAGACCCAACCAGGCCAGGAAGGAAACGGCAGCCAGAGCAAGCAGAACCTTCACCAACTTGGCCACGGGTTCAATCCAGAGCTCAACCCGGGTGTAGCTCTCGCCGAGCAGAAGACCGGCCACGGTGAGCAGCAAGGTCCAGATCAAGCTGCCGGCTGTGGTCCAGACCAGGAAAGGAGCCATGGGCATCATCTCAATCCCAGCGGGGACGGAGATCAACGTGCGGATGCCTGGCACCAGACGCCCCCAGAACACCAGGGCCGTTCCGTGCCGATTGAACCAGGTGCGCGATCGTCGCAGTTCCTGGGGGCTGATGCCGATCCAACGGCCATGGCGCGTGAGCCAGTCTTCGATGCGCTCCTCATTCACCAGGCG
>JBEIGX010000159.1:0-5563 GCA_040381675.1 Aphanothece sp. | reverse complement strand
CGACCCCCAGACCCTGCGCAACAGCTTGCGACCGGCCAAGCTCGAACCGGAAACGGGGCAGAGCGTGGAGTTTGCTCTGCCATCCGCGGATCGCCTTGTGGCGCGCCTGGATCTGCCAGAGAGCGGCAATCCTCTCCAGGGCCTGGTCGTTGTGGTCCATGGCTTGGGCGGCAGCAGTGATGATGGAAGCCAGCGCAGGCTCGGAAGAGCTTTGCGCCAGTTGGGCTTCGGGGTGCTCCGACTGAATCTGCGCGGGGCGGGGCCTGGGAGGCCCCTGGCCAAGGGCACCTATGCGGCAAATTGCTCCAGGGATCTCCTCCCTGTTCTGGGAGACTGCCGCCGACTGGCCCAAAACCTGGCATCCCCCGGAGGACGGCTGCCTCTTGGGGCGGTAGGGCTCTCCCTGGGGGGGACCGTGCTCCTCAATGCCCTGCTTGACGGAGCGGACCTCGATCCTCCCTTGCTGGACGGGTTGGTTTGCATCAGCAGTCCCCTCGATCTTCAGCGGTGTGCTGAGGCCATGGAACGACCGCGGAACATGCTCTACAGAAGGTGGTTGGTGCGGAGGCTGATCCGGCAGACCCTCGCCGATCCTTCAGGACTCACCGCGGAGGAGCGCCGAAGGTTGCAAGGCCATCGGAGACCCCGAACGATCCGGGACTTTGATGAAAGCATCACAGCGCCGCGGTGGGGGTTTGCCGGTGTGGGCGCCTACTACGCCGCTTGCAGCCCGTTGCCCCGGCTGCGCCAGGTGCCGCATGGCATGCCACCCCTGATGTTGGTGCATGCCAAGGATGATCCTTGGGTGCCGGCCGCGTCGCTCCTGGCCCTGCCATCCGGTCCATGGCCGGAGGTGATGGTCACCGATGGGGGCGGGCACAATGGTTTTCATGCACCGGGGGATTCGGACGCGGGCTGTTGGAGTGATCGCCTGGCTGCCCTCTGGCTTCGGCAGGTGCTCGTGTCGGGGATCGCAAACTAGAATGGGAGGCGTAATGGTTTGCTCTTTCATGGCCCTTCTGGACAATCTGATCGATACGGTTCTGGCCAAGGTCGCCGGAGACCAGTCGAGCCTCATCTCCAAGTTTCTCAAGGACAATGGGGGCGTCAGTGGGCTGGCTGAAACGTTTCAGAACGGCGGTGCTGGGGAGATTTTTGCCAGCTGGGTGGGCACCGGCGACAACAAGTCCATCGCAGCAGAAAAGATCAGCGCCATTCTCGGCTCCGCCCAGGTGCAGCAGATCGCCCAAAAGCTGGGTGTGGATCCCAACCAAGCCTCTGATCTCATCGCTAATCTCCTGCCCCAGGTGATCGACAAGCTCACGCCGGATGCCAAGGTGGAACCCAATCCCCTTGCCCAGGCTCCGGTCGCCTGAGTTGCTCCTGCGTCCAGATGCCGCGCCTCAGGTGCCCGGCATCTGGCCAGGCAGCTGGTCGATGCGTCCGTCTCTCTTCAGCTTGGTCTGCAGCTTCAGCCAGCCCCACCCCACTGGCAGCCCCAGAACCAGGGGAACGGCCGTGAGGGCAGGCCTGCTGCTAGCCGCTAGCAGGGAAGCTGCCACGGCCAACCCCCCGAGAAGGAACGATTGTCCAGCGCTTTGCTGGGCCAGGGCCAGCCTCCTGAGCAGACGATCCGTCTCCCCGGCACGAATCTGAACCTGCAGGTCGCCCTGTTCGATGCGCGACAGGCTTTCATCCAGCCGGCGGGGAATTCCCAGGGCACGACTCCCTACATCAGCGGCCTGTCGCGTGATTTCGCCAAGAAGGTCATTCGGACCAGGGCCGCTGGAGGTCATCAGAGGGAGAAGATAGGGGCGCGCAATCGCCATCAGGCTAAAGCCGGGATCGAGGCTACGGCCCACCCCTTCAAAAGTGGACAGGGCCCGCATGACGAAGATCAGCTCCGCCGGCAGGCGAAAGGGTTGGCCGTACACCAGGTCGTAGAGATCCCCAGAGAGCTTGTCGATGATGTTGCTGCTGAAGGGGGGGGTGAGGGCTTCGTTGAGCATGAGGCGCACCAGGCGTCGCACCGGGCCTGGATCAATGCCGGTGGCGATGACGCCCGCCTGCTGCAGTTCCTCCACCAAACTTGCCGCATCGCGGGTGGCAGCGGCCCGCACCATCCGACCCAGCCGACTGCGCAGCCTCTCGGAGAGCTGCCCCATCATCCCGAAGTCGTAGTAGATCAGGGCGCCATCGGCGGCAACGGCCAGGTTGCCCGGGTGGGGATCAGCATGGAAAAAACCAAAGCGCACCAACTGCTGGAGGTAGCTGGCCGCACCTTTTTCGGCCACAGTGGCTGGCTCCACTCCGGCCTGGATGAGGGCCTGGCGATCGGTGATCTTGATGCCTGGCACGTAGTCCAGGCAGAGCACCCGGCGAGAACTGAGTTCCCAGACCACTGCAGGGATGCGGATGCCCGGATCATCCAGAAACTGTTGGCGGAAGCGGGCCGCATGCTGGGCCTCCAGGCGAAAATCCAACTCCCGCAAGAGCACGCGACGGCATTCCTTGGCAATGGCGATCCAGTCGCGCCCCTGCCCCCAACGGGGATGGCGCTGAACGGCGGAGGCCACCTGCTGCAGCACCTCCAGATCGAGGCGAAACAGACGCTCCAGGCCTGGGCGCTGCACCTTGAACACCACCTGGCGCCCACTGCGCAGGCTGGCCCGGTGCACCTGGGCAAGGCTCGCCGAACCCAGGGGATCCACCTCCAGATCGATGATCTCCAGCCGCCGTTGCCCGAGCTCCTGTTCGAGGATGGATTCCACCACCGGGAAAGGGAACGCCGGAACGCGGTCCTGCAGGCTGGACAGCTCCTCCACCACCTCCGCCGGCAGCACGTCCGGTCGGGCGGAAAGAAGCTGTCCCAGCTTGATGAAGGCCGACCCCAGATCCAGAAACTGGCCCGTGAGCCAGCGGGCCAGACGCCGCTGCCGCAGGCCCTGACGCTCCGGGGTCATGCCGCCCGGATAGCTCCAGGAGCGCCCATCCCACCAGAGGGTCGTCAGCAGCCTGAGCGCCAGCCACCAGATCCGTAGGGGGCGAGTCCAGCTGCTCCAACTCCAACGGCGTTGGGCCCTTGCCCCCAGCCCGGTGCCCTCCATCAAACGGACCCCGCCGGCCCACCCCCGCGGAGGGGAGACTCCAACTTGCGGGCCAGGGCGGCCACCTGGGCACGCAGGGCATCAATCTGATCCTGGGGGTCGCTGGAGGGGGCGTCATCCGCAGGGGTGGAGTCTCCATGGTCGAGACGGCGGGCTTCCTGCTCCACCTCTTCCCAGAAGAGGCTGAATTCCTGCTGCAGTCGCTGGGGTGCATCCTGTGCAAGAACGGCGAGCTCCGCCACCCGATCCGCCAGCTGGCTGCCCAGACGTGCACTAAGCCGGTTGATCGTGGCCTGAAGGAGAGATTGCGGGGTGCTCATCACGGTTCCGGCGCCATGGCGCACTGTGGCAGATCAGGGCAAGGGTGGGGGTGGTTCGCTAGGGCCCTGGGATGCCGGTGGGGGGCTCTGTTGCGGGGGCAAGGGGGGTGGAGGGAGCAGGGGAGGAGGCACGGGGGGTGGGGGCACCAGGATGGGGGGCTGGGCTGGACTGCTCGGTGATGGGTTGCGCTCGATCGGGGGAGCCTCCACCTCGTCTTGCTTCCTCTGGGTCGGCTTCTCGCTGTCCTGCTTGATCTCCGACTCCTGTTCCGCCTCCTGTTCTTTTTCCTTCTCCTCGCGCTGCTGGCGGCCGAGCTCGTCCAGGTCTGCGGGCAGGGGCTTGGGTTTCTCTCCCTGACGCTCCCTCATCTCTTCCAGCGTGGTGCCGCCAGGGGCCGACTTCTCCTTAAATGCCGGAGCCTTCGGCGATCCATCGCCCCAGGGCACCTCCAGGAGCCGCTGGGTGATGCCATACCCAAGCCCGAAGATCAGCCCGAGCAGCAGCCAACGCCGCCAGCGTGGAGACGGAGGGGTGGGCTCACGGCGGGCCTGCCGTGGTGAGGAGTTCGGAGGTGGGGCCGTGGCCATGCGGCGAACCCTGTGGTGGGTGGGCCCATCTTGCCCTGGCGAGACAAGATGGGAGCAGTTTGTCGGGGCCTGGTGGCGGAACTTTGGTCTCCCCTTCCCGGTGGTGTGACGGCACCCCTGGGTTTTCAGGCCGCGGGCAGCACCGCCGGCCTGAAAGCATCCGGCCGTCCCGATCTGGCCTTGCTGCTGGCCCCCGAGGGGGCGGTCTGTGCCGGCACGTTCACCACCACGGTGGTGCGGGCCGCCTGTGTGGATCTGTGTGCGGAGCGGCTGGGTGCCTCCGGTGGCAGGGCCCGGGCCGTGCTGATCAATTCGGGCCAGGCCAATGCCTGCACCGGTGAGCGGGGAATGGTGGACAGCCTGGCGGCCACGGCCGCCCTCGCGGAGCGGCTGGGTCTGGCGCCAGAGGAGATCCTGATCTGTTCCACCGGGGTGATCGGGGTGCCGATCCCCATGGATCGCCTCCTGGCCGGTTTGGATCCGCTGGTGGCTGCCCTCAGCAGCGAGGGGGGCACGGCGGCGGCCAGGGCCATCCTCACCACGGACCTGGTGGAGAAGCAGATCGCCCTCGAAGCGTCCCTTGATGGCCGATCGGTGCGAATCGGTGGGATGGCCAAGGGGTCGGGGATGATCCACCCCGACATGGCCACCATGCTGGGCTATCTCACCTGCGATGCGGGAGTGCCCTCCGATGTGTGGCAGGGCATGGTGAAGCGGGCGGTGGAGCGGTCGTTCAATGCGATCACAGTGGACGGCGACACCAGCACCAACGACACTTACCTGGCGTTTGCAGCCGGAGAGTCCCTGAGCTCCGCACACTTCGATGCGCTGGAGGCCGGCCTGACGGCGGTGTCGCAACATCTGGCCAAGGCCATCGCCCGGGATGGGGAAGGGGCCACTTGCCTGATCGAAGTGCAGGTGGAGGGGGCCTCCGATGGGGAGGCCGCCCGCCGCATCGCCCGTACCGTCTGTGGGTCGTCGCTGGTGAAATGCGCCATCCATGGGCGCGATCCCAACTGGGGCCGCATCGTGGCGGCGGCGGGTCGGGCTGGGGTGGCCTTTGATCCCCAGGCGGTGGCCCTCTGGCTGGGGGAACACCAGCTGATGGCCGCGGGCCAACCCCTGCCCTTTGATCGCTCTGCCGCTTCGTCCTACATGCGGGAGCGGGCCGCTGGCGCCTACCTGATGGACGACACCGTCGTCATCCGCCTGGTGGTGGGCCCCGGTTCAGGGGAGGGGAGGGCCTGGGGGTGTGATCTGTCGGATCAATATGTGCGCATCAACGCCGATTACACGACTTAAGGTCGCGCGCCAGCCAACAGGCGGGGAAGGCCCCTAGGCTTGCCAAGCTGCCTGTTCTTTGATGAGGCCGACCCTCCCTCTGGCCACTTTTTTGTTGCTTTCCTCCCTCGTGCCCATGGCGGCGTGGGCTCAGAAGCCCTCCAGCGGCAGCGCCGTTCCGGCCACCTACGCCACCAAGGCTGAGGCCGAGAAGGCTGCCAAGCAGTTCCACTGCACCGGGGCTCACCAGATGGGTGATCGGTGGAT
>JBEIGX010000158.1:0-5570 GCA_040381675.1 Aphanothece sp. | reverse complement strand
CCTTTGGAACCGGAATTACATTGCCAATGTGCAGATCACGGCCGCGGAAACCGTGGGCGTTGAAGAGCGTGCGGGGTATTACGAATCCTCGGGTGCCCTGCGGGACATGGTCCAGAACCATCTGACCCAGATCCTTGCCCTTACCGCCATGGAACCCCCGGGGCGCTTCGATCCCGAGGCCATTCGCAACGAGAAGGCCAAGGTCCTCCAGGCTGCCCATCTGGCCCATGAGGATGAAGCCTGGAAATGCTGTGTGCGCGGTCAGTACAGCGCCGGAGGAACGGCCGCCAATCCCCTTCCCGGCTACCGCCAGGAGCCTGGGGTGAACGCCAACAGCACCACGGAAACCTATGTGGCGATGAAGCTGTTCATCAACAACTGGCGCTGGCAAGGCGTGCCGTTCTATCTGCGCACAGGCAAGCGCCTGCCCAAGCGGCTCAGCGAGGTGGTCCTCACCTTCCGGGAGGCCCCGGTGCATCTCTTCGATGCGGCCGGGGGTGCCCCCACCCCAAACCAATTGATCCTGAGAATCCAGCCCGATGAAGGGGCCGAGATCAAGTTCGAGGTGAAGGCCCCCGGCTCGGGCATGCGGAGCCGGCCGGTGGACATGGCCTTCAGCTATGACGAATCCTTCGGGGAACCCTCGGATGAGGGCTACGTGCGCCTCCTGGCCGACGCCATGCTGGGCGACCCCACCCTCTTCACCCGCAGTGATGAGGTGGAGGCCGCCTGGAGGCTCTACACCCCTCTGCTGGAGCTCATCGAAGACTCTCCCTGGCAACTCCCCGTGCACCCCTACGAAGCGCGCACCTGGGGTCCCGCTGCCTCCGACAACCTCCTGGCCGACGACGGCCTGATCTGGCGCCGACCCTGACCGTCCCGACGACGTCTCTTCCATCCCCCGTTTCGTCCCCCTTCCCTGCTCGTTGCCATGTCTGCCCAACTCACCCTCCAGGCCCCGGTCGAGATTCCCCCCCAAGAGGTGGTGCCCTACCTCCAGCAGCTCTGGCAGGACGGACTGGAGGGAACCTCAGGGGCCACCACCTTCACCCTCCTGGTGTGGGAACCCTCCTGGCTGGAACAGCAACTGGTGCGCATGGGCCGCCTGGATGGGCCGATCACCGGCCTGGATCGGGCCGAGGTGCTCGCCTCTGCGAGGGATCTGGTAGCCACCTTGGGGCTGCCCCCCAGCACGGCCCCGATGGATCCTGGCCTGGCCTGGGCCCTGGGTGAGCAGCCTGGCCGCCATGAGGCCCAGGATCTGCGCGGGCAATTCGTGGACAGCGCCATCAGCACCTACATGCCCCGGAGGCTGATCACCCTGGCCCCCACCATTGATCCGGCCAAGCCACTGGAAACCCTGGTGGCCGCCTATTGCCCCCTGCCGGAGGAAGGGGGCTCCGGCGCAGCCTGTGGGGATGTGGTGGTGTTGCGGGGAAGTCTCGGGGCCCTGAAGCAAGCTATGGGGATGGTGCAGCCCCTGGTGCGGGAAGACCTCCCCTGCTGGGTGTGGTGGAACAGCAGCCTGGATGAACCCTCCGAGCTGCTGGAGGCCCTCGCCCCTCCCCCGCGCCGGCTGGTGATCGACACCTCCCGGGGCCAGCCCGCCCGCTGCATGGAGGTGTTGGTGAATCGCATCCAGTCTGGCCAGGCCGTGAACGATTTCAACTGGTTGCGCCTGCGGGCCTGGCGGGAATCTCTGGCGATGGTGTTTGACCCCCCCTTCAGGCGGGATGCCCTCCAGCACGTGGTGCAGCTGGATATCGATGTGGAGGGCGATCACCCCGTCAAGGGTCTGTTGCTGGCCGCCTGGATGGCCGACCGGCTCGGCTGGCACCTGGAAAGCTCCTACACCGTGGATGTGGATGGCTCCGCCACCGGCATCGCTGCTGAGTTTCAGCGCACGGATGGGGAACTGGTTCGCTTTCGCCTGATGCCCGTTCCCGTTGGGGTGGCCAAGGCCCATCCCGGGGCGATCGTGGGTCTGCGCCTGATCTGCCATCCCGAACATCGGCCGCCCCTGTGCGTGATCCTCTGTTCCGAGAGCGGCGGCTGCATGCGCCTGGAGGCCGGGGGCATGGCGGCGATGGAGCTGGCGGAAGAGGTGGTGCCCTCCCCCGAGGAGAGTGAGGAAAAGGAAATGGCCCGGCTGCTGGGGGGAGGACATGACTCCACCAACCCCCTGCTGGCGGCAGCCGCCCCCCTGGCGGCGAAGTTGCTGCCGGCAGCCCTTGGCGCCAAGGGATTTGCCAAGTTTTGAGCTGTCTGATTGCGGCCCCCTGTAGCGGCAGCGGCAAAACCCTGCTGAGCCTGGCCCTGGCCTCCTGGGTGCGCCACCGGGGCGCCACCCTGCAACCCTTCAAGGTGGGCCCCGACTACCTCGATCCCCAGTTGCTGGGCCAGGTGGCCGGCAGGCCATGCCGCAATCTCGATCCCCTCCTCTGCGGCGAGCCGTGGGTGCGGCAGTCGTTCCACTGGCATGGCAGCCAGGCGGACGCCGTGCTCGTGGAGGGGGTGATGGGTCTGTTTGATGGGCGAGGACCCACCGGGGAGGGGAGTTCGGCTGAGGTGGCCCACCTGCTGGATCTGCCGGTGGTGCTCGTGGTGGAAGCCTCCCGCCAAAGTGCCTCTCTGGCGGCCCTGGTGAGCGGGTTTCGCGACCATGGCCCACCCCGGGTGAACCTGGCGGGGGTTGTGCTGAATCGTGTGGGAAGCAAGCGCCATCGAGCCCTTCTGGCCGAGGTTCTGGCCTCCATCAACGTTCCCCTGCTGGGGGTTCTGCCCCCCGATCCCGCCCTGGAGCTGCCCTCCCGCCACCTGGGCCTGTTTCCCCCCCATGAGTTGCCCGATCTGCAGGCCCGAATGGCGGCGTGGGTACACCTGGCGGAAACCCATCTCGACCTGGACCGGCTCTGGCCCCTCCTCTCCTGTCAGCCGGCCTCCGGTTTAGGGCAGAAGGATCCCATCCTCACCACCCTGGAAGGGGCGTGGCCTGAGCGTCCCTCCTGGAAAGGCTGCCCGCCCGTGATGGTCGCCCGGGATACGGCCTTCCACTTCACCTATCCCGAAACCTTTGAGCTGCTGGCAGCCCTGGGGTTGGAAGTGGAGCCCTGGAGCCCCCTGGCCGATGAGCCCCTGCCGGAAACCTGTGCAGCGGTGGTGCTGCCCGGCGGCTATCCGGAGCTCCATGCCGCCACCTTGGGCGAGGCCCGCCGCAGCCGAACCTCCCTGGCGGAGGCCGCTCGGCAGGGGGTGCCCATCATCGCGGAGTGCGGCGGGCTGCTCCTCCTTGGCCAGGCCTTGGTGGATCCCCAGGGCACCGCCTGGCCCATGGCGGGCCTGCTGCCCTTCGAGGCCCGGCCCGGCGCCCTCAGCCTGGGCTACCGGCAGGCCCAGGCCCAGAAGGATGGGCTACTGATTCGCCAGGGGGAAACCTATCGGGGCCATGAGTTTCACCGTTGGCAACTGACCTCCCCAACTGGGGCTCCGATGTGGCAACTTGAAGGGTGGGGTATTGAAAGGAGTCTGGAGGGATGGACCACACCGACCCTGCACGCCAGTTGGCTCCATCTCCACTGGGCTGGTTTCCCGATGATCCCCTTGCGCTTGGGCGCCGCCATCGCGGCCGGCGGGAGGCAGCGGCAGGGCGGCGCTTTCTCCAGCCCCAGGAGCCCTCTCCCCCAACCCTCCCGGAGCGCTGGCGCCTGATCGTTCGCGGCAAGGTGCAGGGCGTGGGCTATCGGGAGGCCTGCTGCCGCGCCGCTCAGGATCTGGCGCTCAGCGGCTGGGTGCGCAATCTCCCCGATGGAACGGTGGAGGTGGAGGCGGAAGGCAAGCCGTTCAATCTCACGGCATTGTTGATGTGGTGCGAGCATGGCCCCCTTCCAGCCCGCGTCACGAGTGTGAACGCCAGTCGCATCGCTCCGATCGGTGGGGATTGGTTTGAAATTCGCCGCTGACCTGAGGTTTCGATCGTGAACGCTCCCTGGCCGGAATTGATGGGGTATGCCCTGGCCATTGGCTTCAGCCCCCTCCATCTGGCCCTGTTGCTGCTCCTACTGCTGGGTCCCCATCCCTTGCGCAGGGGAGGGTTTCTCGTCCTCTCCTGGATCCTGATGTCGGCACTTGTGATCGGCCTGCTGATGGGAGTGGGACACGGTTTGGTGCTCACCATGGAGAAGGGCACCAGCCATCGAACGAGCCTGGATCTCCTGGCCGCTGGAGCGTTTTTCGCCCTTGGCCTGCGAACCCTTCGCCCCCCCCCGGCTGGGGCCGATGGGGCTCCGGAATGGAGTCAGCAGCTGGATCGGCTGCTCCAGATGCCCCTCCCGCTGTTATTGCTCTTCAGTGCGGCACTTCAGGTGGCATGGCCCGATGATCTCTTCCTCTACGCCAAGGCAGCTGGCGCCCTGTTCCAACCCAGTTGGCATGCCCTGCAGGACGTGATTTGGAGCCTTGCTTACAGCGTGCTCACCAGCCTGCTGCTGCTGGTGCCCCTGGTGGCCTGTGGGGTGGTGGGGCAGAAACGGCTGCAACCGGCTCTGGCGACGATGAAAGGGGTGATCGATCGCTTTGGCCAACCCCTCGTGGGGGCGATCTGCCTGGTGCTGGCCCTGGTGGTGGGCTGGCAGGGTCTGGAGGGTCTTCAGATCAGTCAGGCCTCAACGGCCTCCCTCCTCAGCTGAGGAGGGGTGGCTCTCCTGGGATTCCAGTTCAGCGCTGAGGATCTGTTCCAGATAGTCGGGATCGTGAATCTGGACATGCCCTGAACGGAAGGCCTGGAGCGGGTTCCTTCTGGGGAGAAGCTGGAGAGGCTTTTCTGCTTTATGACGGCGGAATAGGTTGCCCAAGGCTGACAAAGATTTCATAAAAAAGCCTGGCTCGGTTGTCATGCGCCCGGGTCCCCACTCAGAGATTTGCGTGGTTCCATCTCTTCTGCAGGTTTAGGGATTCTGTACCCTGAGGATATCCATGATTCCCCCCTTTCGATAGGAAGGTCACCAAAAAAGATCTAACGTCGCTCTGTTTTCAGGGTGCTCTCTTCCCCCTCTTCCGCCTCTGTGAGCCATCGCTGCCACCGGTCCTGATCGGCCTGGGGCGCCCGCCGCGCCTCCATTGCCACCCCCTGACTGGCACGGCTGACGGCCACATAAACCAGCTGACGGCGCAGTTGCTCATCCTTGGGCCAGAACACATCGTCGGCCACGAACACCTCCCCGAACGTGCTGCCCTGACTGCGATGGACGGTGAGCACGGCAGCGGGGCCGAGAGAGGCGAACGCATCGCGCAGGAGGAAAAACTGGCGCCAATGCCTGCGGGCCTCCTGTTTCTCCGCACTTCGGGCCATGGTTCGCAGCCTCTGGAGAGCCAGATCAAGCACGGCGCGCGAAGGGCTGCCGATGGGGGGCAGCAGGCGCAAGGTGAGCTGGCCATCGCCCGCATCCACGCGCACCATCAGGGTTTCAATCATGCTCTCGCCCGCCAGATCGGAGCTGCTGAGCCCCCACTCCGCAAGGAGAAACTGGCCCGGCATCACCTCCCGCACCACCACCTCCCGGTTGGAGCCCAGG
>JBEIGX010000157.1:0-5580 GCA_040381675.1 Aphanothece sp. | reverse complement strand
CCGATCTGGATCCGCTCGGCGTGGTTCGGGGTGGGCTTGGTGAAATTGCGGATCATCTCGCTGCTGATCAGCTTGTGGGGGATCACCACCATTTCCCTCTCCAGGGTGAGCAGCCGCACCGCCCGCCAGTTGATGTCGATCACCTGGCCCACCACCCCGTTCACCTCCAGCCAGTCGCCCACGGAAAAGGGCCGCTCAAACAGCAGCGCAATGCCCGACATCACACTGCCCAGCGTGTCCTGCAGCGCCAGACCAATCACGATCGAGCTCACCCCCAGAGCCGTCACCAGCCCCGCCAGATCCGCATTCCACACCGTGGCCAGCACAAACGCCGTGCCCAGCAGGATCAGAAACAGTCGCGCCAGGTCGATCAGCAGCTTCGGCACCCGGGCACGCCAGGTGTCGGCCTCCGCCTGCTCGAAGAGCAGCACATTCAACAGAGACAGGGCCGCGTGGATCACGCACACCCAGAACACGGTTTCCACCGTGCGGAACAGGCGGCTGCCCGGATCCACCTGGAGCAGGTGCTGCAGAAACACCTGCAGCACCAGCATCGGCACCAGCACATCCCGCACCAGACGCAGCGTGGCCGCAATGGGCAGCCCCCGCCGCCGCAGGCGATGGATCACCTCCCCCAGCACCACCGTGGCCAGGGGGAACCCCACGATCAACCCCAGCCCCCAGATCCAGAGCGGCAACGTGGTGCTCATGGCAGGGAGGACAGCTCACTGGGCACCACCTTGGCGCTCGTGAGCCGCCAGGCCCGGCCATCCCCCGACAGGGAGCCAGTGGCTGGCTCGAAGCTGTAGAGATCTTCCAGTCTGTGGTGCACCACCTCCGACACCACCACCGCGCCTGCAGGACAGCCCTGGCTCAGCCCATAGGACCGCTTCACCGTTTCCCCCCAGATGTCGTAGACCACCCTGCTCTTGCCCACAATGCCCGCCACGATGTCGCCGGAGTGGATGCCGATCTGCATGCTGAGGTGGTAACCGCGATCGATGTTGAAACGCCGCAGGATGCCGAGCATCTCGATGGCGAAATCCAGAGCCCGCTTGTCGTGGTCGAGATAGGGCACGGAGAGGCCGCACACCGCCAGGTAGCTGTCGCCGATGGTTTTCACCTTCTCCAGGCCAAACTGCTCCGCCAGATCGTCGAATGAGCCCACCAGGTCGTTGAGGATCGTGAGGGATTCGTAGGCGCTCAGGGATGTCACCAGCTTGGAAAAGCCCTTGAGATCGGCGAACAGCACGGCCACATTGCTCACCTCCTCGGCGATCTGGGTTTCCCCCCTCTGCAACCGGCGGGCAATCGCCGACGGGAACACGCTGAAGAGCAGTCGTTCATTCTCCTGATTCTTCTGATCCACCAGCTCCGTCTGGGTTTGCAGGCTCTGCACCATGCGGTTGAACGATTGCCCCAGCTCCCCGAACTCATCTTTCGACTTCAGATCGGGAATGCCTGTCAGCTCCCCCGAGGTCACCTTGCGGGCGCTGTCGATGAGCTGCTGCACCGGCTTCACGAACAGATGGGCCAGGGCCATGGCCAGCAGGGTCACCAGCAGAATCAGCAGGGTCACCACGATCAGGATCTGCCGCCGGAACGCATCCACCGGCGCGTAGGCCTCCGAAAGATCCATCTGGGCCAGGATCACCCACTTCAACCCCTGGATATCCAGCGGGGCGAAGGCGCTCAGCACCGGCACGTTCCGGTAGTCGTTCACCTGGAGGGTGCCGGTTTCGCCCGCCAATGCCTTTGTCACATCGGGTGTGGCCACAGGCTGATGGAGGATCGTGGTTTTCCCCAGGCGGGTGATGTCCTCTTCCTTGATCCCCCGCGCCTTGAGCAGGGCCAGAAAGCCCTTCGGATCCTCCAGATAGAAGCGTGAGGCCGAGCGCATGAGGTTGTCGTTGCCCACCAGGATCGTCTCCCCCGATTCGCCCAGGCCATCCTTTTGCCACTGTCGATTGCCCGTCATCACCCTGTTGATCTCATCCACGGGCATCTGAAAGGCCAATACCCCCACCAACCGGGAGCCATCATGGATCGGGGCGGCAATGAAGGCCGCCGGTTCGCCATAGGAGGGGGCATAGGCGGAAAAATCCTCCAGCTGGGTGAAGTCCTTCTGCTTGGAGGTGATCACCTTGTTCACCAGGCGGGCCAGATTGCTGTCTTTATACGGTCCCGTTTGCAGGTTGGTGGCGTAATCCGTTTCCTTGAACACGGTGTAGATGATCGCTCCCTGGGGATTGATCAGAAACATGTCGTAGTAGCCGAACTTGGCCACGATGTTGCGGAACATCGGGTGATGGCGGCGATGCACCTCGGAATAGGCGCTGCCATCGCTTGCGGCCACCAGCAGCTGCTTCTTGCCGACCGGATGGGGATTGGTGGCGAGATAGAGCGTCTGCAGGGTGCGGGCCTCAGGCTCACTCGGCAGATAGGCCTGGAGATTGGGGGAGCCGGCGTTGCTGCGAGGGAGCCTGGGCAGGAAGTCGTTGCGGTAGTAGGTGTCCAGGGCCTGGGTTGCTCCCGGAGGAGGGGGTGCCTTTTCAAGCTGCTGGAACGCGGCGTCGAATTGCTGCACCGCCGCCACGACCGAAAGATCTTCGCTCAGCGTTTGGGTGTGATTCTGAATATTGCGAAAATAGCTTTCAATCTGATAGGCCTTCGAGGCTCGAATGCTGGTGAGTTGATTGAAAACCCTGTTGGTGAGGTTGATCTGGCCGCTGCGATAGCCCAGCAATGCCGTGAGCAGTGTGGAAAGGCCGCTGGCCAGCAGGAGCATCAAGATCAGCTTCGACTTGATGCTCAGCTGATCTAACGACTGCTTGGAGAGGCTGGGCAGACCGGCCAGGGGCTTGATGCGGGGAAAAGCCATAGAGCAACCTAGGCCCCATGCGCGATCTCCCTGTCGTCATTGCGACGTTTTGGATCGTCTTAACAACTGCGGGTCGCGTTGGCCTTACAGAACCTGGCCGACAGCTACGGCGGCGATGGCGGAGAAGAGGGTGATGCTCAGGGCGGTGAGGGGGTTCTGGCCCTGGGCCACGGCCAGGCTGGTGATCACGCCAGCTCCAAGGCTTGCTACTGCCAGTTGGGACACGAGCTCACCCTGGGAGCGGGGACCGGGAAAACGGGAACCGGGGCCGGGGAGCATGGGCTCTGGGGACGACTTCGCAGACGCTATGCGGGGTTTTGGGTTCCATCCAGGTCTGCGCTCCAGGTTGTTACCCACCGAGGAAGTTCTTCACACAACCGTTACATGCAGCGGATCTGCTTACCCGCTCACCCTCTGATCCGATGCCGGCCGTGCCCGGCCGCTGCTCGCCCACTGGCGCAGGGCCTCCAGCTGCTCCCGCGCCGTGCGGGAGAGGGGCACCACCTGGCTGGCCGCCGCGATCAGATCCGGTTCCTGCAGGTCGCGGTTGTCTCCAAAGGCGAGGTGCATGGCCTCGATCACGGTTTGCTCCAGCTCGGCGCCGGAGAAGCCCGCCGTGCGATCCACCAGCACCTCCAGGGGCAGGGTGTGGTGGGGGCGGCGACGGCGCAGCTGCAGATCGAGGATCGCCCGCCGCTCCTGGGCATCGGGCAGCTCCAGCAAGAAGATCTCATCGAAGCGACCCTTGCGCAACAGCTCCGCCGGCAGCCGCTCCACCGCATTGGCGGTGGCCACCACAAACACCGGGCTCGTTTTTTCGGACATCCAGGTGAGCAGGCTTGCCAGCACCCGCTGGCTCGTGCCGCCATCGCTGCGGCCATCCCCCACCCCGAAGGAAAAGCCCTTGTCGATTTCGTCGATCCAGAGCACGCAGGGCGCCAGGGCCTCCACCCACTGGATCATCTCCCGGGTGCGGGCCTCACTGGCCCCCACCAGCCCAGCAAACAGCCGCCCCACATCCAGCCGCAACAGGGGCATCGACCAGCTGTGGGCAATCGCCCGGGCCGTGAGCGATTTGCCCGTGCCCTGGGGGCCCAGCAGCAGCACCCCCCTGGGCAAGGGCAGCCCGAAGCGGCGGGCCTCCTCGCTGAAGGCCCGGTGCCGCTGCTCCAGCCAGTGCTTGAGGGCTTCCAGCCCGCCGATGTCGGCCGGGGTGGCTTCCGTGGGGCAATACTCCAGCAGCTCGCTGCGGGCGATCGCCAGCCGCTTTTCCTCCAGCACCTCCGCCAGGTCTTCCTCCCCCAGCTGCCCCCGCCGGGCCAGGGCCCGGGCCGCCAGCTGGCGCACCCTCTGCTCGCTCAGCCCATGGCAGGCGGCTGTGAGCTCATCGAGCAGCTCCGGCGGTAGGGGATGGCCGCTCGCCTGGGCGATGGAGGCCAGCAGGCGCTCGATGGCCGGGGCATCGGGCAGGGGAAGTTCCAGGGTGGTGATGCTGTCCTGCAGCTCCCCGGGCAGCTCCCAGCGGGGGGCCGTGATCACCAGGGTGTGGGGCCCCTGCCGCAGGCGGCTGGCCAGGTTGCGCAGCCGGCGGCAGATGCCCGCATCCTCCGTGAAGCGGTGAAAATCCTTGAGCAGCAGCATGGCGCCCTGGTCGGTGGGCACGGCCGCCATCAGCTCCAGGGCCCCCATGGGATTGCGGGCCGCCTCCCCCTCCCGGCCCACCGCCCCCTGCAGCCCACTTACGAAATCCCAGCTCCAGAGCGTGCGCCCCCCCAGCTGCTGGGCCACCTGCTTCAGCAGGCTCTCCACCCGGTCTTCCTCCAGGGTGCGGATCCAGAGAATGGGGGTACGGGAGCGGATCAACAGATCCAACTGCTCCACCAGCGCAGGAGGCGTCATGGCCCTGCCTCAGGCGGGGGGCTGACTGAGGGCCTTGAGAGCCTCCCAGCGGGGATCGGCCGCGGGCGCCCCACTGCCCCAGCTTGCGGGACCTGGACACTCCTTCCCGCAACGGTTCACAAGAGGCAGCTGCAGGCTCAATTGCTCAAACAGCCAGCGCTCCGGATCAAAGCTGCCCGCCGGATCGAGGCGATCATCCAGGTCGTTGCCCAGGGGGGCCAACGGGTCGTTCTCTGGGGTGAGGGGGCCACCGCGGAATTCGATCAGTTCCCGCACCTTGGCCCGCAACCCCTGGTTGTAGTGCTGGAGGCAGCGGGCGCAGCAGAGGGTGATGATCGTTTCGGCCTCGCCGCTCACCTCCAAAACCGTACCGTGGTGAACCGCCAACACCTTGCCCCGGACGGGGGTGAGGCTCTCAAGCCCAGCGATGGGTTGATCCACCTCCCACTCTTTGCCCTCGGGCAGAGTGCGCAACTCCGCGAGGGGCACCGGGCGGAGCAGGCGGCTCACTTTTTCGAATTGGGCTCAAAGGGCAACCGATCGCCAGAGGCGGCCACTGGTACCGGCTGGGAGGCCATCTGCTTCTCCAGGATCTGCTGCAGGTTGTCCGGCAGGGCTTCCTTGCTCAAGATGAAGGTCTGCAGCCCCTGGAAGATGTTGGCCACCACCATGTAGAGCAGCACCCCTGCCGGCAGGGGGAAGAACAGAAACATGGCGGTGATCATCACCGGCGTGATCTTGTTGGCCGTGGACTGCTGGGGATTGGCGGGCATCCCCATTCCAGAAAGGATCTGACTGAT
>JBEIGX010000156.1:0-5608 GCA_040381675.1 Aphanothece sp. | reverse complement strand
GGCGAAGTTTCGCGGGCAGTTCGAGGAACGGCTGCGGGGCGTGCGGGAGGAGGTGCGGGAGGCGGAGAGCAGCAACGGCGGGGTGGTGCTCTTCATCGATGAGCTGCACACCGTGGGGGGGGGAGAGCGGAGCTCGGCGGATGCGGGCAGCCTGCTCAAGCCCGCCCTGGCCCGGGGCGATCTGCGCTGCATCGGCGCCACCACCCCGGAGGACTACCGCCGCACGATCGGCAAGGACCAGGCCCTGGAGCGGCGCTTCCAGCAGGTGGTGATCCGGGAGCCCGATCGGGACACCTGCCTGGAGATCCTGCGGGGGCTGAAGGAGCGCTACGAGCTGCACCATGGCGTCACCATCACCGACCCGGCCCTGGTGGCGGCCTGCCGCCTGGCGGATCGCTACATCAGCGACCGCTGCCTGCCCGATTCGGCGATTGATCTGGTGGATGAGGCCGCCGCCCAGCTGCGCATGGAGGTGACCTCCAAGCCCCGGGTGGTGGAGGAGGCGGAGGCCGACCTGCGGCGGGTGGAGCTGGCCCTGCTGGCGGCGGAAGCGGCGCCGCGGGAGGAGCGCGTACAGCTGCAGGAGCAGCGCCAGCGCACCACCGCAGCCCTGGAGGTGCTGCAGCAGCGCTGGGACCAGGAGCGGGAGCGGCTGGCGGAGCTGCGGGAGCTGCTGGAGGAGGACGAACGGCTGCGGCAGGCCATCGCCGAGGCGGAGCGGGAGGGGGATCTGGAAACGGCCGCCCGCCTGCAGTACGACCAGCTGCAACGGCTACAGCAGCAGCGCGCGGCCCTGGAGGCGGAGCTGCGGCGCGATCCGCTGTTGCGGGAGCAGGTGGAGGAGGGCGACATCGCCGATGTGGTAGCCCGCTCCACGGGCATTCCGGTGCAGCAGCTGCTGGCGGGGGAGCGGCAGAAGCTGCTGGAGCTGGAGGCGCGTCTGGGGGAACGGGTGATCGGCCAGCCGGAGGCGGTGGCGGCCGTGGCCGCCGCCATCCGCCGCGCCCGGGCGGGCATGAAGGCCCCGAGCCGGCCCGTGGGCTCCTTCCTGTTTCTCGGCCCCACGGGCGTGGGCAAAACCGAGCTGGCCAAGGCCCTGGCCGCCTCCCTGTTCGATGAGGAGGAGGCCCTGGTGCGGCTCGACATGAGCGAATACATGGAGCGCAACGCCGTGGCCCGGCTGGTGGGGGCCCCGCCGGGCTACGTGGGCTACGAGGAGGGGGGCCAGCTCACGGAGGCCGTGCGGCGCCGCCCCTATGCGGTGTTGCTGCTGGATGAGGTGGAGAAGGCCCATCCGGAGGTGTTCAACCTGCTGCTGCAGGTGCTGGACGACGGCCGGCTCACCGATTCCCAGGGCCGCACGGTGGATTTCCGCCACACCGTGGTGATCATGACCAGCAACCTGGCGGGGCGGGCGATCCTGGAGCGGGCCCGGGCGGTGGAGGGAAGCCAGGCGGAGGCGGAGGCAGCCCTGCAGGCGGAGGTCGACCAGGCCCTGGCCCGCCAGTTCCGCCCGGAATTTCTCAACCGCATCGATGAGGTGATCCGCTTCCGCCCCCTCGACCGCCAGGATCTGCAGCGGATCGTGCGCTTGCAGCTGCGGGAGCTGGCGGGCCTGCTGGCGGAGCAGCAGCTGCGCCTGGAGGTGGAGGAGGCCGTGGTGAGCGCGCTGGCGGAGCGGGGCTACGAGCCGGAGTATGGGGCGCGCCCCCTGCGGCGGGTGATGCGCCGCTGGATCGAGAATCCCCTGGCCACGGAATTGCTGGAGGAGCACTTCACGGGCGCCTGGGGGGTGAAGGTGAGCCTGGGCCCGGCCGAGGATCCCGACCGGCTCCAATTCCAGCCCCTGGGGCAGGAGGGGGGGAGCGTCCGGTAGGGTGGTCGTTTGCTGATGGGCGGAGACGCCCGGCAAGCGCCGCTCCGCCAGCGATCTCCCTGCCGTGGATTCCTCCTCTCCCGCCCCCACGTCCACGCCTGAACGCCCCGTCTCCCCCGGCGAGGGCGGCCCCGAACCCCAGGGGCCCCAAGGGGACAAGGGGGGCGGCTTTGCGGCGGCCACCATGGCCGAGCTCCGCAAGGTGGTGTGGCCCAGCCGCCAGCAACTGTTCAACGAAACGGTGGCGGTGATCGTGATGGTGGCGGCTTCGGCCGCCGCCATCGCCGCCCTCGATCGCTTCTACGGCTGGGGAGCCCAACTGCTGTTCCAATGATGATGGTGACTGAGTCTTCCCTGTCTGAGCTGAATAACGAGGGCCTGCCTGACCCGACGGAAGGCGAGCTGCCTGACCCGACGGAAGGGATCGAGCCCCTGGAGCTTCCGGCGCCGGTGGCCGATGGGGCCGGTGGAGAGGTCGTGGCCGCGGAAGGTGCTGCACCGGAGGGCGCGGAGAAGCCCCAGGTGGCCCGCTGGTTTGCGGTGCAGGTGGCGTCGAGCTGTGAGAAGAAGGTGAAGGCCACCCTGGAGCAGCGGGCCGTCACCCTCGGGGTCGACAACCGGATCCTGGAGATCGAGATCCCCCAGACCCCGGGGGTGAAGCTGAAGAAGGACGGCACCCGCCAGTCGATCGAGGAAAAGGTGTTCCCCGGCTACGTGCTGGTGCGGATGTACCTCGATGAAGACACGATGATGGCGGTGCGCAGCACGCCCAACGTGATCAACTTCGTGGGGCAGGAGGAGCGGCGGGCCACGGGCAAGTCCCGGGGTCACATCAAGCCGCGCCCCCTGAGCCGCTCGGAGGTGGAGCGCATCTTCCGCCGGGCTTCCGAGAAGAAGGCCGTGGTGAAGGTGGATCTCAGCGAGGGCGACCAGATCCTGGTGACGGGTGGTCCCTTCAAGGATTTCCAGGGCGAGGTGATCGAGGTGTCGGCAGAGCGCAGCAAGCTGAAGGCCCTGCTCTCGATCTTCGGCCGGGAAACGCCGGTGGAACTGGAGTTTTCTCAGGTGAGCAAGCAAAACTGACCGTCCATGCGGCCGTCTCCCTGCGGAGGGCGGCCCGCGGTGGTGTTTCACCACCCACCCCGATCCACTGGATTCGGGGATCCGCAGACCGACCAGCGTCCAGTCCCTGTCCAGCCTCCCTGCCTAGCCGATGGCCAAAAAAGTCGTAGCTGTGATCAAGCTGGCCCTCCAGGCCGGCAAAGCCAACCCCGCACCGCCGGTGGGCCCTGCCCTCGGTCAGCACGGGGTCAACATCATGGCGTTCTGTAAGGAGTACAACGCCCGCACCGAGGACAAGGCCGGCTACGTGATTCCGGTGGAGATCTCGGTCTTTGAAGACCGCAGCTTCACCTTCATCACGAAGACGCCTCCCGCCTCCGTGCTGATCCAGAAAGCCGCCGGCATTCCGAAAGGAGCTGCCACCTCGGCCAAGGGATCGGTGGGTGCGATCACCCGGGCCCAACTCGAGGAGATCGCCAAAACCAAGCTGCCCGACCTCAACTGCACCAGCGTGGAGTCGGCCATGCGCATCATCGAAGGCACCGCCCGCAACATGGGCGTCGCCGTCAACGACTAATCACCCTACCGGGGGAGACCCACACGGTCGTTCGCACCCCTTCCATCCATGAGCAAACCCTCCAAACGCTTCACCGCCCTGGTTGAAAAGGTTCAGGACCGGCTCCATACGCCTACGGAGGCGATTGAGCTGGTGAAGGCCAATGCCACGGCAAAATTCGACGAAACGATCGAAGCCCACGCCCGTTTGGGCATCGATCCCAAGTACACCGACCAGCAATTGCGCACCACCGTGGCCCTGCCCCACGGCACGGGCCAGACCATTCGCATCGCGGTGATCGCCCGAGGCGAGAAGGTGGCCGAGGCCAAGGCGGCCGGGGCCGACCTGGCAGGGGATGAGGAGCTGGTGGATGAGATCGCCGGCGGCGCGATGGACTTCGACCTGCTGATCGCCACCCCCGACATGATGCCGAAGGTGGCCAAGCTGGGCCGGGTGCTGGGTCCCCGCGGCCTGATGCCCAACCCCAAGGCAGGCACGGTGACCACCGATCTGGCTGGGGCGATCAACGAATTCAAGGCGGGCAAGCTGGAATTCCGGGCGGATCGCGCCGGCATCGTGCACGTGCGCTTCGGCAAGGCCAGCTTTGATGCGGACAAGTTGCTCGACAACCTCAAGGCCCTGCAGGAAACGATCGACCGCAACAAGCCCAGCGGCGCCAAGGGGCGCTATTGGCGCAGCCTCTACGTCACCTCCACCATGGGCCCCTCGGTGGAAGTGGATGTCACCGCTCTGCAGGACATCAAGAAGGAGATCTGAGGCCGCCCCCACCCGGCCAAACCGGCCGGGTGGTAGGTTTTCCAACGGGCACGCGCCCACCCCAGACAGCAGGTGAGCTTTCGCTGTAAACCCTGCCGAGGTTCACGCGTTTGAAATCACCCTGAAGGGCTCCATTGGAGTGGCTTTGGGAGTGGAGCAAGCCGCGGCCTCGCGTCCCCCCGAGGGTTTCCTTGGGGGTGCACGTTTCGGGCCGCGTACCCGGCTTGTTCCACCACCCCGATCCACCAACCCATGGGCCGCACACTGGAGAACAAGCAACAGATCGTCGGAGAGCTCAAGGAGCTCCTCGGCGAGGCCGAAATGGCGTTGGTTCTGGACTACCAGGGCCTCTCCATCCGCGAGATGAAGGATCTCCGATCCCGTCTGGCGGCGATCAACGGCGTGTGCAAGGTGACCAAAAACACCTTGATGCGCCGGGCCATCGAAGGAGACAGCGCCTGGGCCAATCTCGAATCCCTCCTCGAGGGCACCAACGCCTTCGTGCTCGTGAAGGGAGATGTCGGCGGGGCTGTGAAAGCTCTGCAGGCCTTCCAGAAGGAGACGAAGAAATCGGAAACCAAGGGCGGCCTGTTTGAAGGCCAGTTGCTCTCGGAAGCCGATATCAAGGCGATTGGCGACCTGCCCACCAAGGAAGTGCTCATGGCCCAGATCGCCGGTGCGATCAATGCCGTGACCACCAAGCTGGCGGTGGGGATCAACGAGGTGCCCTCCGGCCTGGCCCGGGCACTCAAGCAGCACGCCGATGGCGAGGGTTCGGCCTCCTAGGCCGCCCCTGCTGGGCTGCCGAGCTGCCCGCCCGATCCGCTTTTCCATTCCTGATCTGTTGCTGATTTCAAACCATGACCGCTACCACTGACCAAATTCTCGAACAACTGAAGACCCTTTCCCTGCTCGAAGCCTCCGAGCTGGTGAAGCAGATTGAAGAAGCCTTCGGCGTGTCGGCTGCCCCCTCCGCCGGGGTGATGATGGCCGCTCCTGCCGCCGGTGGTGCCGCCGCCGAAGCGGTGGAAGAGCAGACCGAATTCGATCTAATTCTCGACAGCTTCGACCCTGCCGCCAAGATCAAGGAGCTCAAGGCCGTGCGGGAAGCCACCGGTTTGGGCCTGGGCGAAGCCAAGGCTCTGGTGGAAGCCGCTCCCAAGGCGGTGAAGGAAGGCATCAAGAAGGAAGATGCCGAGGCTCTCAAGAAAACCATCGAAGAAGCGGGCGGCAAGGTCACCATCAAGTGATCCCGGCTGCGGCCAACGCTTCTGCGGCCCCTTTGGGGGCCGCTTTTTTTGCGCCGCCGCAGCGCAAACTTGAACCGCTGAAGATAG
>JBEIGX010000155.1:0-5630 GCA_040381675.1 Aphanothece sp. | reverse complement strand
TTTTAGAGAAAAACCTACACCTCTTCCCGAATCTGCTTGTTCCCATCAAGGCCATGGTGTCGGATGGCAGCGTCATTCAGGGGGAACTCCGCCACTGGGGTGGAACCGCCTATTTCAAGCATCTCGAGCAGGAGGAGCTCACCACCCCAACGCTTCCGCTCTCCGAGATCGCCGATGAGAACACCCGCTTCATCAAGATCGGGATGGCTTTGAGTGCAGCATCCTGAATGCCGCCCTTCCCTGGCTGGCGCAACAAAAACCTGGCCTGTTGTTTGAGAACCAGTTTCGCCATGAGCATGAACTGGAGGCGTCCAACAAGCTTTACGACAACCTCTCCAACATTGGCTATCGTTATTTCATAGCCTGGGAGGATCCAGGCTTTCACCTTCTTTCGACAGACTCCGTTGAGTCGATCAAAGATCTGAACCGCTATCAATACAAGATTCACAGCGCAAATTGCCCAAGAATCAACAACTACGACATTCTTTGTTTGCACGAATCAGACGCTGATGTCTATGCGGAGCTCACGAAGTGGTGGCGCGCCTATTGAGGCAGCGCACGCCCTGAACATCGCCAGACCTTGAACGGTGCTCGCCCTTACCCCAGCTCCATGAGCCGTCGGCGGGCGAGATCTGCCTGGGCTTCCGCATCGGCCAGGTTGGCCTTGCACTCGGCCACCACCTCCGGCGGGGCCTTGCCCGCGAAGTTGGGATTGGCCAGGCGGCCAGAAAGGCCGGCGATCTCCTTCTCGGCCTTGGCGATGTCCTTCTCCAGCCGGCCGCGCAGGGCGTCGAGATCCACCAGGCCCTCCAGTGGCAGGAGCACCTGCAGCTCCCCGCTCACCCCCGCCAGGGCCCGGGCGGCCGGTGCCGCAGCAGCGGCATCTGGATCGAGCACCTCCACGCGTTCCGCGCGGGTTAGGGCGGTGATATCGGCCGTGGCCTGGCGAAGCACGGCCGCCAGTTCCGGCCGGCCGCTGATGAAGCGCACCGGCGCGCCCTGGCTCGGCTTGAGGCCCGCCACCGCCCGCAGGTTGCGCACCACCCGAATCGCCTCGATCAACTCCGCAAACGCCTCCTCCAGTTCGACATTGACAGCTCCCTCCTCGACCCCCGACCAGGGCTGAAGCGCCAGGAACGTCTCCGCAGGAGCACCGGTGAGCCCATGCCAGAGCTCTTCGCTGAGGTGGGGCAACAGAGGATGGAGCATCACCAGAAGCTCGCTGAGCACCTTGGCCAGCACCTGCCGCGCCGTGCGCTGATCAGCCACGGCCGCTTCGCGTTCAGCGCCCTCCAGCTCGGCCGGCACCTGCAGCCGTCGCTTGATCAGCTCCACATACCAGTCGCACACCTCGTTCCAGGCGAACTCGTAGAGCCCCTTGGCCGCCTCGCCCAGGCCATAGCTGGCGTAGCGCTCGGCGGTTTCTCCATTCACCCGGGCGAGCCGGGAGAGGATCCAGCGATCGGCCAGCTGCAGGGCAGCGGGATCGGGCTCGCCGAGGGAGGCCGGCGTTTCGCCCCCCAGATTCATCAGGGCGAAACGGGTGACGTTGAAGAGCTTGTTGGCAAAGTTGCGGGCCGACTCCACCGTGCCCGACGTGTCGGACTTGCGGTCGTAGTCGAGGCGGATGTCCTGGCCGGCGCCAGCCACCTCCCGCACCAGGGCAAAACGCAGGGCATCGGCGCCGTAGCGCGCAATCAGCAGCAGGGGGTCGATGCCATTCCCTGCCGATTTGCTCATCTTGCGGTTGTTCTCATCGCGCACCAGGCCGTGGATGTAGACATCCCGAAAGGGTGGGCCGGCCTCCGGCAGGAAGGCGCCGGCCAGCATCGTCATCCGGGCCACCCAGAAAAAGATGATGTCGAAGCCCGTCACCAGCACGCTGGTGGGATACCAGCGGGCCAGATCAGCGGGCGCGTCCTGGCCGGGTTCGCCGGGCCAGCCCAGGGTGGAGAAGGGCCAGAGGCCACTCGAAAACCAGGTGTCGAGCACGTCCGGGTCTTGCTCCAGCACCAGCTCCCGGCCTGCCGCCCCATGGGCCGCTTCCGCCTTGGCCCGGGCTTCAGCTTCATCGCGGGCCACCACGTAGGGCGTGGTCTCCGTGATCACGCCGCCAGTTTCACTCACCACGAACCAGGCGGGGATGCGGTGCCCCCACCAGAGCTGGCGGCTGATGCACCAATCCCGGATGTCGGTGAGCCAGTCGCGATACACCTTGCTCCAGCGCTCCGGCACGAAGCGGGGCTCGCCGTGATCCAGGGCGCCGCGGCAATGGGCGGCCAGGGGCTCGGTGCGCACGAACCACTGGGTGGAGAGCAGGGGCTCCACGGGCACCTTGCCCCGATCGGAGAAGGGCACGCTGTGGCGATGGGGCTCGGTTTTCACCAGCAGCCCCTCGGCCTCCATCGCCGCCACCACGGCTTTGCGGGCCTCGAAGCGATCCAGCCCGGCAAAGGACCCAGCGGCGGCGTTCATGGTGCCGTCCTTGGCCATCACCGTGATCTGGGGCAGGCCGTGGCGGGCGCCGATGGCAAAATCGTTGGGGTCGTGGGCGGGGGTGACCTTCACACATCCCGTGCCGAAAGCCGGATCCACATGGCCGTCGGCCACGATCGGGATCTGGCGCCCCACCAGGGGCAGCGCGATCATGCGGCCCACCAGATGGGCGTAGCGGGGATCGGTGGGGTTCACGGCCACGGCGGTGTCGCCGAGCATGGTTTCCGGGCGGGTGGTGGCCACCACCAGGTGGTCGGTGCCGTCGGCCAGGGGGTAGCGCAGGTGCCAGAGGTGGCCCTCCACCTCCTTCATCTCCACCTCCAGATCGCTCACCGCTGAACCGGAAGCCGGGCACCAATTCACCAGGTATTCGCCCCGGTAGATCAACCCCTGCTCGTGCAGCCGCAGGAAGGCCTCCACCACAGCCCTGTTGAGGCCCGGATCCAGGGTGAAACGCTCCCGCTGCCAGTCCACCGAATAACCCAGGCGGCGCAGCTGGCCCACGATCGTGCCGCCGCTCTCGGCCTTCCAGGCCCAAGCCCGCTCCAGGAAGGCATCCCGGCCGAGATCGTCCTTGCTACCACCCTCCGCCTTGATCTGACGCTCCAGGATGGTCTGCACGGCGATGGAGGCGTGGTCTGTGCCGGGCAGGCAGAGCACGTTCTTGCCCCGCAGGCGCTGGAAGCGCACCACCGTGTCGATCAGGGCCGTGTTGAAGGCATGGCCCATGTGCAGGCTGCCGGTCACGTTCGGCGGCGGAATCACCACGGAGAAGGGCTCGCCGGGGGCTGCAGGATCGGGATGGAAGGCGCCGGCGGCTTCCCAGGCGGCCTGCCAGCGGGCTTCTGTGCCAACCGGGTCGTAGGTCTTGGGCAGGACGTCCTCGGGCACGGACAGGGCGACAGCAGCTGAGCCCATGGTCGCAAAAGGTGAACCCGCGACCTCAGGCCTCTGCCGTGGGAAGGGCAGATTGAAGCCGGCTGACGGCCCGTTCCAGCAGATCGATGGAGACATTTTCAGCGGAATCCGGGTCGCAGAGGCCGAAGGGGTTGTCGATATCGTCAATCAGACAGAGAAGAAGAATAATGATAAAAGAGATGACGGATAGAAAAAAGACCGACTCCGCCAGATTCTCTGATTTCGCCATCACCAAACCGGCAAACAACAGTATCGAGGCAATATCGGCCATCCAATACACAAGCGGGGCGAACTTGGTCTCGCGGATCGTCTGCACCCGGTTGATTTTTTGCAGCACCACGGCCATATCCTGCATCAGCCTTCCCCTCAGGGTTGAGGCATCGCCTCTGAATAAAACCGCCGCCCGCACCACCTCGTGATGGACTCGCCAATAGGTGACAAACAGTTTCTCCGAGTTCAGGCCTTCCCGGAGCCAGTCCAGAAGGTTCACCCCAAGATCGCAAATGCCCAAAAGGGCCGGATCGATCTGGACCTTCGGGTGATAGGCAGGGATGGCACGAATCTCCAGAGTGAGCGATTCCAGGGCGGTAGCCAACTCCGCGGGGATTTTTTCGCTCTCCTTGTAGTCGGCCAGAACACCGCTCAACAGAAAACCCAGCAGGAACACCGTGGACGCCACCATGGCCGAAAACAACGGGTTGATGCTGATCCGATCAAGCCGGGCGGAGTGAATGAGCACCTTGAGGATGCAGAGCAGGACCACTTGGAGGATCACCCTGCGAATTTTTCGCAGGCGCTTGAGCCGAGCGGACGGGGGTTTGCGCCGAGCAGACGGGGATTTGCCGATTCGAAAGAACTGAGCCCTCAAAAAACCGTTGTTGAGCACGACTCATGATCAACTTTTGGCAACCACCCACTGGTGTTCCACAACACATGGCGCATAGCAACCAGGGGGGGCAACCGCTTGGCGTCTTCACAATGTGTTACAGTGCTTCCAGATTTGGACTCTCCAATGGCTGACTCTTCTTCCCGCTTTGGTTTCGTGGCTTTTGCTGAGACCTGGAACGGCCGCCTGGCCATGCTCGGTTTTGTGATTGGCCTGGCCACCGAACTGCTGACCGGACAAGGCATTCTCTCCCAGATCGGCCTGGGTTGATCCCGATCCAAGTGTCGTCAGCAAAACCCTCAGGCACCGCCTGGGGGTTTTTTGTTTGGCGATCGGCGGGCACGGCCGCTCAGCCCGGCCAGCGCCACTGCGCCCGCTCCAGGACGCTCTGGCCGGGCAGAACCGTAGCCCCCAGCTCGCGATTCAGGCGGAGCACCTGGCAACCAGGACTTTCCTCTAGAGCACGAATCAGAGGGTCCGCATGGGCCACCACCCACACCTGGGTGCGTTCAGCCACCGCCGCAATCAACCGGGCCAATGGACTCAGCAAATCCGGATGGAGGCTGTTTTCGGGTTCATTGAGCACCAGCAGGGGCGGGAGATGGGGGCTGAAGAGGGCTGTCGCCAGCAGCAGGTAGCGCAGGGTGCCGTCGGAGAGCTCCGTCCCATCCAGTGGCCGCAACAAGCCCGGCTGGTGGAGCTGAAGGCAAAAGATCGGCTGGCTGGTGTCCACTCCCAGGCGACAACCCGGGAAGGCATCGGCGATGGCGCCCTGCAGGCCCTCCTTGTCGCCGATCTCGAAGATTGTTTGCACCGCTGCCGCCAGATCGCCCCCATCGGCGGCCAGCGAAGGGGTGCGGGTGGCCAGGCGGCCAGTGCGGGCCGGCGCCAGCCGGTCGGTGCGGAAGCTGTCGTAGAAGCGCCAGCTTTCGATCGTGCGCCGCAGCTGAAACACCTCCGGCGCCTCCACCGGATCGGACACCGCGGTGAACAGGCTCTCGTGGGGCGACACTTCCAAGGCCAAGGGATGGGGGCGGCCGCCCCCGTCCCCGGCGCGCTCCACCACTGGACCCGTGCGCTGCACCAGCAGGCTGCGGGGATGGAAGGGCCCGCCGGCCCAAATCCACTCCCGCTTGATCTCCGGATCCAGCACAAAGGCGCTGTCCATATCGTCGGCGCGGAAGCCGAGCTCGATCGCATAGGACAGCATCTCGCCGGCGATGCCGAGCCGCAGCCGTGCCCCCTCCCGCCGCTGCCCCCCCTGCACCGGCTGCTCGCCGCGGCGCATCGCCGCCGTGGTGCGCTCAGGGCCGGCCCAGAACACCGCCGG
>JBEIGX010000154.1:0-5665 GCA_040381675.1 Aphanothece sp. | reverse complement strand
CGGCCAGCAGGGTGGGGATCATCAGCACACCGAACCAGCCCACATAGAGGCGGTTGTTGGTGGAGGTGATCCAATCACAGAACTGATTCCACGCCGAAGCGCCGGAGCGCTGTTGGAGAGTGGCTGTCATGAGAACGGGAAAGGTGCCCAGAGGGCGGAATTAGAGCTCGGTTTTCACCGGCCCATTCAATGTAACGGAATCTTGCGGGATCGTGAGGACGGAGGCCCCCCATGGCCATCAGCGGTCCCGATGGCACGAATCAGCCGGGCTTATGAGTTGTCAGGGTCCCCAGCGCTGGGCGCCCAGATACGTGAGATCAACGAAGTCGCTGGCCTGGTGATCCTTAGGGCCCAGCTTGAGCCGGAAGCCCCCCAGATCCAATTCGGGCAAGCTCTCAAAGGCGGCCACCACCCGCTGGCGCGTGGGATTGGGCCCCGCCTTTTCCAGGGCGGCGGTGAGCCAGCGGGCCGCCAGGAACCCTTCCAGGCTGGAAAAACCAAAGTGGGCCCGGCGCTGCTGGCGCTGCATCAGCCGCTGATAGTCCGCCACCACCTTCACCTGCCGATTCCAGGGGAAGGGCACCACCTGGCTCACACCGATGCCACTGGCCTGGCCCCCCGGCAAAGCATCCTGTAGGGCGCCAGTGCCCACAAAGGACACATTCATGAGTTGAGCCGTGCTGCCGAGGTTGTGCAGGTCGCGGCTGAAGGCCGCCGAGCTGGGATAGGCACTGATGATCACCACCGCACTGGGATCAGCCCGCCTCACCTGCCGAGCCGCAGCCTCAGTGGCCGTGGAATTGCGCCGCACGCCGGCGATCGCCACGGGCTTCAGGCCATGGCGCGCCAAGGCGCTTCTGGTGGCCTGCAGACCATCCTCCCCAAAGGCATCCTCCTGATGGAGCACCGCAATCCGGTGGCGTCCATCGCGCACCAGGGCATTGACCATCTGATCCACCTCCGCCTGGTAACTGGCCCGCAGATTGAACACCATGGGGCGAAACGGTTGGCGCAGCAGCCGCGCACCGGTGAGGGGAGCCACCAGGGGGATCTGGGCCTGATCCACCATCGGCAGAATGGCCTTCACCGTTGGGGTGCCCACATAGCCGAAGAGCACAAGGGCCCGATCCCCATTGATCAATTGCCGGGTGTTCTGATCGGTCAGGGAAGGTTCGTAGCGATCATCCAGGCTCACGAGCCGCAGCCGACGGCCATGGATGCCGCCACGGCGGTTCACCTCGTTGAACCAGGCCATAGCCCCATCGCGGTAATCCCGGCCCAGCTGGGCGGAAGGGCCGCTGAACGGAGCCGATTGGCCGAGCACAATTTCAGAAGGCTCCGTCTCCATTGCCCCTGTTGCCCTCGGACGGGGTTGGGGAACCTCTGGGTTTGAGGCCGCCATCAACGGCGCCAACATCAACGGCAGCAGTGCGAGGCCGCCTCGCCTTCCCCATTTCGCACCGATCTTCGCGACCCAGCCGGAGCGGAAGGTGAAGCGCTGCGACATCCTGGCGACCTTGGAGGTGGTGATTAGGAGTCATTGTGGCTTTGGGGGCCTTCAGGGCCGACCTGAACCAGGTCTGGCTGGGTTGGCAAGCAGCTCAGGGGCCCCATCGCTGAGCGCCCAGATAGGTCATGTCAACAAAGTCGCTGGCCTGGTGATCGCCACGGCCCATCGTGATCCGGAAACCGCCCAGGTTGAGCTGGCCCATGCTCTCAAAAGCGGCCCGTAGCTTCATGCGGCCCGGGTTGGCACCCGCCCTCTCCAAGGCTTCCGTGAGCAAGCGTGCCGCCAAGAAACCCTCCATGCTGGTAAAGCTGTAATGGGCACTGCGCTGCTGCTGGCGAAGGAGCCGCTGGTAGTCCCTCACCACCGGCACCTGCCTGCTCCAGGGGAAGGGCACCACCTGGGAGACCCCGATCCCGTTGGCCTGGCCGCCAGGCAGGGCGTCCTGCAGTCCCTCCACATCGACAGGCGAAAGATTCATCAGTTGGGCCTCGCTGCCGAGCCTCTGAAGATCCCTGGTGAGTGCGGCGGAGGTTGTGAAGGTGCTGATGATCAGCACGGCGCTGGGGTGGGCGGCGTGGATCTGCCTGGCCGTCTCCAACGTTTTCCTTGTGTTGCGCGTCACACCGGCGACCGCCACAGGCTTCAGGCCATGGCGGCCCAAGGCGGCCTGGGTGGCCCGCAGACCGTCCTCGCCAAAGGCATCCTGGATGCGAACCACAGCAACCTTGTGACGGCCATCGCGCACCAGCTGATCGACGATCACATCGATCTCCGCCTGGTAGCTGGCCCGCAGGTTGAACACCATGGCGCGGATGGGCTCCCTCAGCGAGCGGGCCCCGGTACGTGGAGCCACCAAAGGGATCCCCACCTTCTCCACAAGAGGCAAGACCGCCTCTGAATTCGCTGTGCCAAAGAAGCCAAACAAAGCAATGGCGCGCTCCTGATCGATCAGCTGTCGGGTGTTGGCCACGGTCAGCTTCGGGTCGTAGCGGTCATCCAGGCTCACCAGCCTCACCCGGCGGCCATGAATGCCGCCGCGGCGGTTCACCTCTGAAAACCAGGCGAGTGCTCCGTCCCGGAATTCCTGGGCTGTGCGGGAGGAGGGTCCGCTGAAGGGGGCCGACTGGCCGACCACGATGTCCGCCTGACCTGTTGGTAGCGCCCTTTGCAGTGGCTTCTCCAACGGGGTCGAAGACGCCATCCATGGCGCCAGCATCAGTGGTAGCAGTGCCAGGCCACCCCGCCCCCCTAATCTCGCACCGAACCTCTGTAACCAGCCGGTGCGGAAGCAGAAGAGCTGGAACATTCTGGCCATCGTGGCGGTGGTGCTGGCGATGATTCTGGCCTTGATGGCCATCAGCCGGATTGATGTCAGCCAAGTGCGCAGCCGCGACAACCTGCGCCTCTCCACGTCCGCCCGGGCTCTGAACATCGACCCGGCCCAGCTGCCCCCCAGTGGCTGGAGCACCCTCCGCGGCACCCTCCTCAGCGATGACGAGGCCCGCACCGACCTGGAGGAGCTCGACTCGGCCACCCATCACGTGAAAGTGGGGATCTACGCCAACACCACCTCCGAGCTGGAGCTGGGCATCCCCAGTTATGCCGCCAGCGGCTTCATCTGGATGATCTGGCAGGAGCCCCTGCAGCGCTATCTGGAATCCAAGGGCACCACGATCGAGCAACGCTTCGGCCTGATCAACACCCTGATCACGGATGCCCCTCCCCAAATTGAGCCCGTGGGGGAGGTGCCGGAGCGCCTCGCCAACGGCAGTTACTACCAGTTGTTCTCCTTCCGCGGCCGCTATTACGTCGACAAGGCCAGCTTCCGGCACTACCCCTTCATGAGTGTGAGCCTGCCTCTGGCCTTTGAGGTCGACGACGTCGACGGCGGACTCACTTACCAAGAGCTCCGCATGGAAGCGGATATCCGAAACAGCGGCATGGGGCTCTTTGCCCACATCATCGGCTGGCTCAACCAGGGTTGGTCGATCGCCGAGTATCGCCACCACTACGCGAGCACCCTGGGCCGGGGCGGCACGGAGCTGGATTACAGCCTGGTTCTTTTTGAAACATCCTTCGGCACCTCCTCCTGGGCCTCCTTCTGGCGCCTGCTGCTTCCCCTGACGGTGCTCATGGCCATGGTGTTGCTCGTGTTCAAAGTGCGGCCCGATGAGCAGGATGCCCGGGCCAGCATTCCCGTCACGGTGCTGCTCACGCTGGTGTTCCTCCAGCAGGCCTACCGGGATGGGCTTCCGGCCCTGCCGTTTCTCACCTTTCTGGATCAGGTGTACGTGGTGGCCTACGTGGTGACCCTGGTGGCCTTCGTGCTGGTGATCTGGATCGGGCGCCGCTATGCCTCCATGGAATCGATGGAGGAGGGCCCAGCCCAGGAGAAACTGCGCCAGCGCCTGGAGGATCTCGACAGCAGCTGGCCCTTGGTGGTGGTGGCCTTCAGTGGCGTGGCCATATCCATCTGCTGGATGCTGATTCCTCCTGGAACCTGACCCTGGCGGTCATCCGCCAAGGTCAGGGACGGTCGGAAGGTTGCACTCCCTGCTGTAGGGTGAAATCGATTCAACGAACACTCTTCAGCGGGTTTTGACCCAGTGCGGCGAGCTCCATAAGACTTCTCCACCAAGGCCAGCTTTCTCCAGGGATTTCGACGAATCTGTCCATACCTTCTCTGATACATGACGATTTACGTAGGTAATCTTTCCTTCGATGCCGAAGTGGAAGATCTCAAAAATCTGTTTGCTGAATATGGCTCCGTCAGCAAGTGCACCCTCCCCCTCGATCGCGACACCGGCCGCAAGCGTGGTTTTGCCTTCGTCGACATGGCTTCGGCTGTAGAGGAAACCAAGGCCATCGACGACCTCCAGGATGTCGAATGGATGGGTCGCAACATCCGTGTGAACAAGGCCGAACCCCGCGGTTCCAGTGGCGGCGGTACGGGTGGCGGCGGCGGTCAGCGCTGGTGAACCTGAGGCCAATGGCCCTTTCAGCCGCCCCTTGGGGCGGCTTTTTTGCGGCTGCCCCCTAGATCGCGGCTCTGGGGACCAGGCGCAATCCCACCAAAAACAGATGGGAGGCGGCCCGGACGACAGACAACAGGGCCAGACCGATACAGAGAGGACAGTGCATGAGGCTCATGCATCCAGTCTGTCACGGTCTGAGGGAATCGTTCCGGAACCGTGCGGCCACTTACGCTCCCACAAGGCTGAATCGTCGGTGGGCCGCATGGGCCGAAAGGGGACCCCTCAAAGCGTGGGCTGGCTCTTACCACAGCACTGGCTTCGGCCGCTGCAACGCTTGAGCCTGCCCATCCTGCGCCTGCTGCTCTGGGCTGTGGCCCTGGCCTATCTCCTCCTGGAAGCCCGGGAGGTGGCCAGCCAGCGGCAACTCACCCAGATCACGGTGTTTGCCGTTCTGGTTCTGGTGGCCAACTTTCAGATCAATCTGGCGCGCCACCTCCCCTCCAACCATGAGGAGATGGATCCCCTCATTCAGGCTTCCCTGGCCATGTTTGTGGCCTCGCTGTTCTCCATGCTCGATGGGGCCCTCGATTACCTGCTGGGGTCGTTGCAGGGGGGCATGGCTCCCCAGCTCCTGCCAGCTTTCTACCTGCTCGGATGGGGGGTGAATCTGCTCAGTGTGGTGCTGGCGATCGGCTCGATGGAACTGTTCTTGAGCAGCATGCGGCGCCTGATCAACCGTTAAGCGGCGAAGACGCTCCGGCAAGCTGGCGGTCCTGCACTGTTGCCTCCATGCCCGCCCTTCCCTCCCCCAAGCGTTGGCTTGCGCCCCTGGCGGCCCTGCTTTTGCTGCTGGGCGCAGCCCTGCCCGCCTGGGCCAACTTCAGCCTGCCGCCCCTCCCCTACGCGGCAGAGGCCCTCGAGCCGGCCATCGATGCCACCACGATGACCCTTCACCACGACCGGCACCACGGCGCCTATGTGGCCAACCTCAATGGCCAGATCAAGGCCAATCCGGCCCTGCGGGACCTGGGACTGGAGGAGCTGCAGGGCCAGATCTCCCAGTTTCCGGAGGCGGTGCGCAACAACGGCGGGGGACATTGGAACCACAGCCAGTTCTGGACGGCCATGGCCCCTGTGGGGCAAGGAGGGGCTCCCTCCCCTGAGCTGCTGGCCGCCATCG
>JBEIGX010000153.1:0-5670 GCA_040381675.1 Aphanothece sp. | reverse complement strand
GCGGCAAAGAGGCCACAGAGGGCCGCGACCCCTCCGAAGAGGGCGCCCCTTGAGTCGTCCCGCAGCAGACCGGCCACATGGAAGATCAGGGGAACCGAGAGGACGGCCAGCCCGCAGAACAGCAGGGTGCCCAGCCAGATGTAAGGCAACCGACGGCGTCCGCCGATGGGGCGGGAATCGGACATCTGGCCAAACCAGATCCGGCTGGGCGCCACGAATTGCTCAAAAGCCAGGGCCCCTCCCACCAACAGCCCCGGAAACCCCAGCTCGCTAATCATCACCCGGTTGAGGAGGCCGGCGAAGATCACCGCCAGGCAGCCCAGGCAGCCCTGAAACAGCCCCAGGCGCAAGGTGGCTGGGAGGGAGAGACCGGTCGGCCCGGCCAGAGGGGCTGGGGAACGCACAGGGGACGTCAGGGGCTGGTGCGGGTGGAGAGGCCCCCAGCCTGACAAGCGGGGATCAGGGGCGTGGGTTCAATGGGCACGTCCGCCGTACTGGAGGAAGGGCGGAGGGAAGGCAGATTGGGCCGCTGGCACAGAGCAATCAAGTCGAGACCGGTGCGGCGGCGGAGTTCGGCCAGGCTCTTGTTGTAGTTGGTGATCGCCAGGGTGTAGCGCACCTCCGCCTGGGTGAGGTCGCGCTGGGTATCCACCACTTCCCGCTGGGTGGTGACCCCAGCCTGAAAACGCAGGCGCGCCAGACGCAGAGATTCGCGGGCGGAGAGCACCTCGTTGGACGTGGTGACGATATTGCGGTTATTGGTGAGCAAATCGTAGAAACTGACTTCGACCTGCTGGCGGATCTGGTCGCGGGTTTTGGAGAAGTTGAAGGTTTCTTCCTTCGCTCTCTGTTTGTTTTGCCGATAGAGCGCCTTGGCTCTGCCCCCATCAAAGATGCTCCAATTCACATTGATGCCAAAGGCGTTTTCCACCTGCCACTGACGCTCGGGTTGATTCTCCAGAGAGAAGGGAGCAAGAGTGGCCGGATCAAAGCCAGACTCGCGACCAGGGGAGTAAGACGAGCCCGTGCCGCGGCTCATGCCGAACCGGTTGAACAGGTTCAACACAGGCTGCACCTCCGCCAGTTCCCGGTTAGCGGTGCTGTTGGCGATAGAAATGTCGAGCAGGATCTGGTCGAGTTCCTCCCGGAAGGCGTAGGCCGCCACGATGCTTTCCTGCAGGGAGGGGATCCAGGTGCCAACCACCCGGGCGGGATCCTTGGCGGTGGGAGTGACGTTCTGGGGCAGGTCCAGCAGGGCCGCCAGATCCCGTCGGGCGATGGCCTGGCCCGGCGAAGCGGAGAGAGACCCCGCCGTGCGCCCATAGAGGGCCTGGGTGAGCAGCTGCTGGTCGCGGGCCAGCTGGGTCTGGGCCTCCAGAACCTCCAGCTTGGTGGCCACCCCCGCCTGGAAACGGGCCTGGGCATCCCGCAAGCTCACCAGCGAAGCACGCACCGATTCCTGGCCGATGCGCACCTGCTCATCGGCGTTCTGCAGATCGAAGTAGGTCTCGGCCACCTGGAGTCGGAGCTCCCTGAGGCCAATCAGATAGGCGTTTTTGGCCTGTTCGTAGCGGTCGCGAGCCGCGGCGATCGAGGGCACCCGCCGTGGATCGATCAGGGCCCAGGTGGCCTGGAGCGAGGCATCCATCGCCGTGATGGTCTGCACGCTGTAGCCGGACCCGTTGTTCTGGATAAACAGATCAGAGCGCCGGTTGTAGCGCTGGGAGGTGGTGGTGGCTGGAAAGCTGTTGGCATTCAGGGTGAGAGAGGGATACCAACGGGCAATCTCCGCCCGCAGGGCCGATTGGGCCTGATCCACCTGGCTGGAGAAGATCTTGAGATCGGGGCTGTTGACTTCCGCAATGGTTTCCGCCTCGTCCAGGCTGATGGGGCGAAGTTCCTCGATGCGCACCTGCTGGGGCTGGTTGGGCAGGGCCAAGGGGGCAGGGGCCGCCAGATCGGGTTGATCAGCAGGCAAGCGCTTAGAGGCCGGCGGCATCACCTTCGGGTTCGACTTGGGCCGGGGGCCCAGCACCTTGGGGGCGAGGGGCAGCACCTGGCGGGGCAGCAGGGGAAGGGATGGGGCGGGCTGGGGTGCGGGCGCCACACCGGCCGGGGTTGGGGGAAAGGGGGTGGGTGCCGGGGCTGAAGAAGCCGCCTGTTGGACGGGGGGGGACGCAGAGGAGGCACGGCCCGGCAGGGCTCCAACCCCAAAACCAGCGGCGGTGACGAGGAGCGCTGTACAAACGAACTGGGAGCGCCCCACGGGCCAAGCAGCAAACCGCAGGAGCTTAGGCACCCTCGCCAGGCCTGCCGCTGCAAACGGCCACCAGATCTTCCGCCCCCGTGACCAAACGGATCGGAACGGGCAGTCGGCGGGCCACCTCCTCCAGGGTGGTGTCGTCCAAAAACACAGGCTCTCCCTGGCGCAACATGACCGTTGGAAGCAGAAGCTCCTCCCCAAGATCCAGGCCCGCCAACCCCTGCAGCAGATCTGCACCGGTCAGCAAGCCCGTCACCACCAGCTCCTGTCCCCAGTAGGGACTGGGAAGGCCATGGAGGAGGAGCTCCAGGCCCTGGATCCCGTTGAGGCGATCGACCACCGGTTGAAGGGCCTGGGCCACCAGAGCGCCCACCACCCAGCTCAGGCGCCGCGGGCGGGCCAAGGCCCGCGGCAGGTCGGTGGTTGCCAGCTCGAGCGCTTCGAGAAAGGCCCGAATGCTGCCCACCCCATTCTCCTGCTGGGGCAGATTTTCGTAGTTGGGCCGGGGCGGCAGCGGAAGGCCCGCCAGGAGATACCACTCATCCGAGAGCCAAGCAAAACGGCTGCCCAGGGTTTGGAGGAAGTGCTGCTGCAGGGGCTCCACCTGGCGAATCACCTCCTGGGCGCACGCGGGTTCCACCGGGCGGAGGGCATCCCCAGGTGGACGGAACCGGGTGAGGCCCACGGGCACTACGGCCGTGGAGAGCACCGCCGGCCAATCCCCCTCCCCAAAACGGGCCAGATCGGTGAGCGTGCGGGTGAGGGCCGCGCCGTCGTTCAGGCCCGGACAGACGACCACCTGGGCATGCACCTGGAGGCGCCGCTCGGCGAACCAGGCCAGTTGGTCCATCAGCAGAGCTCCCCTGGGATTCACCAGCAAACGGCTGCGGAGCTCCGGATCAGTGGCGTGGACAGAGACATACAGAGGAGAGAGACGCTGATCTTGGATCCGCTGCCAGTCCGCTGGGCTGAGGTTGGTGAGGGTGAGGTAGGAGCCGTAAAGAAAACTCAGCCGATAGTCGTCATCCTTGAGATAGAGACTGCGCCGATGGCCGGGGGGTTGCTGATCGATGAAGCAGAAGGGGCAGTGGTTGTTGCATTGCTTCAGGCCATCGAAGAGCGCCTCCCGGAACACGAGCCCCAGGCCGTCATCGGCCTCCTTCTCCAGCTCCACCCGGTGAAGGCTCCCTTGGGGATCCTCCACCTCCAGGGTGAGCTCCTCCTCCCCGCAGAGAATCTGGAGGTCGATGAGATCGCGCGGACGGATGCCGTTGATGCTGAGGAGACGGTCGCCGCACTGAAAGCCCAGCTCCTCTCCGATTGAATCGGGCTCCACCCCCACCACCTCGGCGGGTTGGGGAAGGCGTGGCGGGTCTCCGGCCTGGAGGCTCTGGAGGGGAATCCCGGCAGGCGGCTCAATCCACACAGCTTGAACGCTGGGAAACCCCTTCAGTTTGCAGGTTTCATGGGCCCACGGAGGGAACCCGATGGCCTGCTCAGATGGCTTGACGGAAGAACAGCAGGATCACCACCCCAAAAATCAGGCGATAGGCCACAAACACCCAGGTGCCATGGTTTTGGAGGAAGCGAAGCAACCAGGCAATGGCCAGCCAGGACACCACCGCGGCCGAGAGGATGCCCACCAGCATCGGCAGCGGCCCCCCGTTGGCGTCAGCTTCGAAGGCCCCCTTGAGTTCCACCAGACCAGCCAGCGTGATGGCCGGAATGCCCAGTAAGAAGGAGAAGCGGGCCGCCGCGGCCCTCTGCCATCCATCAAAGAGGGAGGCCGTGAGGGTGCTTCCGGAGCGGGAGACCCCGGGCACGAGGGCCAGGGCCTGGGCCAACCCCACCAGCACCCCATCCCGGGGAAGCACGTCGCCCAGGCTGCGACGGCGGCGACCCACCAGCTCGGCCAGCGCCAGGAGGAGGGCCATCGCGATCGACACCGCCCCGATCGACGTCATGCTGCGCAGCGGCGAAGTGTCGTAGTCGGGAACAAACTTTTTGAGCAGGAGGCCGGCAATCAGAATGGGGATGGTGCCCAGGGCGATGGCCACCCCGAGCCGAGCCTGGGGATCGCTCCACTGGCCATAGCGAAAGGCCCTGGAGATTCCGCGCATCACCTCGGCCAGATCGTTGCGGAAGTAGGCCAGCACCGCCGCGATGCTGCCTAGCTGAATCACGGCCGTCACCGCCACCCCGGGGTCGCCCCAGCCCAGAAGCACGGGCACCACCTTGAGATGGGCGGTGCTGCTGATGGGCAGGAATTCCGTCAGCCCCTGCACCACGCCCAGCACCAGGGCATGCCAACAGGCCTCCAGCAGGGAGAGGGGCTGGGCTGGGTTGGCAAGCGACATGGGGCTGGCACTTTTGTGCGACCTTATGCCCCGGCTCTTCGCGTGCCAACCCACACACCCCTTAAGGTTGGTCATCTTTCTTCACAGCCGCAGTGATCGGGCTCCCATCGAGCAGCTTTCCAGCCCGTTCCCTACCGGCCCGCCCCATGGACGCCCTGGGCGACTGGGGCCTCCCCGCCCTGGCCACCTTCCTGACCCTGGGTCCAGTGTTTCTCCAGGCTCCTTTGGTGCGCCTCTCCCCCATGGGTGCGGCCCTGGGCACCATCCCCCTGCTGGTGCTGGCGCTGGTGCTGGCGTTCCATCCCAATCCGGCCCGTCAGCGGATGGGCTCCCTATTGGTGGGCTTCGCCGGAAGCTGGCTGGGTGGATCCCTGTTCTGGGGATGGGGTCGGGAGTATCCCTTCTGGCACCTGCCGATTGAAGCCTTTGCCCTGCCCCTGGCTCTGGGGGGCCTCCAGACCCGCTGGCGGATGGGCGCCTGGTTTTACCTGGCCTCCCTACTGGGCACGGCCGCCACGGATAGCCTGATTGCCGCCACCGGTCTGATGCCCCTCTGGCCCCAGGTGGTGCAGGCGAGCCCCACCGAGGCTGGCCTCCTGCTTCAGAGCGCGGCCCAGGCCCTGCTCCACCCCTTGCCCCTGCTGGCTCTGGCCCTGGCGGGGTGGTGGATTCTCCTGATGTCGCGCCAGCTCTGGAAAGGCGATGGGGCCTGCCGGGTGGCCGCCGCCGCCCTGGCCTCCACCCTGGTGGTGGATGGGATCTTTTTCGGAGCAGCCCTGCTTGCCCCCCATCTCAGCGGGCTGATCTGAAGAACTGCGAATGGCGGAGATCCCCCAGGGGGTGCATCCGCCGAGGTTCTGTAACGTTGAAGTTTCTTCAACGGAGTGTTGGTGTGATGAAGCGGCTGCTCGCCTGGTTGATGGGTGGTGTTGCCCTGGCCGGTCTGCTCGTGAGCCTCTGGCTTCCCGGTGCCGCCCAGGCTGCGGACCGTCGCAACGTGGCTGACGACAAGATTGCGGAGTCCGCCGGCAAGGTGGATCTCAACAACTC
>JBEIGX010000152.1:0-5730 GCA_040381675.1 Aphanothece sp. | reverse complement strand
TGACAAAATCGATGATCCGATCGCGTCGGGAATCCATGCCGGATTGGCCGGCTCTGGAATAGACAAACAGATCCCTGCCGGCACCACCTACCGATCGATCAGCACCAAAGCCTCCCTCCATCGTGTCATTGCCACCGAGGCTATTGATTCTCAACTCAGGATGCCGGTGGGGTGAGTGCTACTTCCCCTAGGAAGGCATCGATCCTCCGATCCCCCGAAGCAGTCGCAGCACGTGTGGCAAGAGGTTGAACAAGTTCAGAGAGGGAACCCATCTCTCTTCCTCAACACTCGCGATCGTTGCCAGTGTGCCATCGGCCAGCACTCCTATCCCAACAAGTGAGCCAGCACCATGCCGCATCCACCCCAGCGCAGCACCGTCCAGAAGCGGTCCGCTCCGTGGCCAGTGGAACGAAGGCCCACGGGCAGGGGATCCAGAAGCCTCTGGCTCAAGGCCAGGTGCTGGCGGCGTCGCCGCTCGGAACGTCCGGGAGGCTGATCCCCTGGGGCCAACTTCACCGGAGCCCGCCCCGCAAGAGCCAGCAGAGCCTGCAGGTGATGGAGAAGGCGCGGCGCAGACTGAGGCCGGTCAGGTCGACGGGCTCCTCGATAGCGGGAATGCATCCAGCACCCTCCTCAGGGCGAATGGTCCCACGCCAGGATGGCACCTCCACCCATCCTCCCCCCATGTCTGCCTCCGGCACGCCTGAAGCTCCAGCTGTCGCGTCCACTGGCAGCGCCCACTGGCCTCCGGAATCCCTGGCACTGGCCCAGCAGCTGCAGCGCAGCCTCTCGATCGACGACCGGCACTGGCATCGGCTCAAAAGCCAACGCTCACGCCGGGCCGCTGAACAGCTCGCCGCGGCCCTCGTGCAACTCCTGGCCGCCGATGATCCAAAGGCCTCCCTCCCCACCCCGGCCCGCCAGGACGCCACCGCCCTGGTGGAGCATGCCCTCGGCTGGCTGCGGGCGGAAATCAGCGACCCGGGCTGCCCGAGCCACGGCCGCTGAAACGGGCCCGCCGCACCGCCACCTGCAGCCGGTTGCCCCGACCACTCCAGCGCACATCATCGAAGCAGCTGTGAATGATGAACAGCCCGCGGCCGGTGAGCACCTCCGGGTTGGCCGGCAGGGCCCGATGGCGTGCATGGCTGGGGATACCTGGGCCCTCATCCTGCACCTGCCAGATCACCCAGTGGGGCGTGAGGATCCGGCGCACCCGCAGGCACTTGCAGGGATCACAGCCATTGCCATGGCGCACCGCATTCACCAGCACTTCCTGCAACCCCAGTTGCACATCCATGCGGGCATCGGGCGCCGCTGGCAGGGGCTCCAACAGGAGGTCCAGCAGGGGCGCAAGCTGCAGCGTGGAGGGGGTGATGAAATCGGCCCAGCGCAGTGCCATCGTGCTGCGTGCAACCGCTTGCGGCAGACAATTCGACCTTAACCCTTGGCCGTGCCCAAGGCCGCTTCCGTCCTCGCCTGCAGGGCAGGGTGGTGGAGCAAAGCATCCATGAGCCGCACCCCTCGCAACTGATTGATCAGGGGCATGTGGCCCTCCGGGGCCTCCAGCGACCAGGTAAAGGAGCCTGGATAGCGGGTCCAGGTGCCCTCATGTTTCCACCCCAGCCGCGGCCAGAGCTCCTCCCAGCGCCCCTGGCAACGGCGCAGGATCTGCCCCTGCACGGAGAAGCCGAAACGCCCCAGGGAATAGGTGATCCAGAGCCGATCCAGACTCTCCAGATCCAGGGCTGGCATCGCCGCCACCTCACTGAAATACACATACCCGCGCCGTTCTGCCGCCGGGCCAGCCAGCTCGCGCAGGTGGGTGCTGGTGAGCCTGTCGGCCGCTTCAAATTCCTGTCGCAGCAAATGGTGCTGAAGGGGGCTGTAGTCGATGCCTGCGGCGCTCGGTGCAGTGAGCCAGGCCCCAGAGAAGGCAGCCAGCCCCTCCACCACGCCCGAAGGACTAATGGATTCCTGCAGGAGCTGGAAAAGAAAGCCCCACCGCCAGGAGGCCTCCTGGCGATCCGCGGTGGGAAGACGCTCCCCGATCAGGGGGGCCAGATCGCCCACCCGCTGACGCAGGGATTTCACGAGGGTGCGGGCCTGACGATCGGATCCCTGGAGAAATTGATCCAGGAGTTGATCAGCCCGGAGCGTGCTGGAAACCGGAGCACCGGAAAGCATGGCAGGCGATCAGTCGTCGGCAGCAGTCAGTTAGGGCACCCTATCTCAGGCCCGAGGGCCAGTGGTTTGGCACTGCCTAGGATCGATGTGTTTTCGCCACGAATCCATGCCCGCCTCCATCCAGTTTTTTCAGGGTGTGGATGAGCCAACCGTGCCGGACATTCGCCTCACACGGTCCCGAGATGGCCGCACAGGGCAGGCCCTGTTTGTCTTTGAAGAACCGGAAGCCCTTGCGCCCGAAACCATGGGAGACATCACGGGCATGTATCTGGTGGATGAGGAAGGGCAACTGGTGTCCAGGGAAGTGAAGGCCCGCTTCGTCAATGGCAAGGCCAGTGCCTTGGAGTGCTCCTACACCTGGAAGACCCCCGGCGATTTCGAGCGCTTCATGCGCTTTGCCCAGCGCTATGCCGAAAGCCACGGGCTGGGCTTCTCCGGCCAGGGAGAGCAGACTGATGACGAGACGGCAGGGGACCAAGAGGCTTGAGCTTCGGAAACTGGCTGGGTCTGGCTGGCGTTGTCGCTGCACTCCTTCTGCTCTGGAGCCTGCGTGATGCCTTGGTGCTTCTGTTTGCTGCGGTGGTGCTGGCCATGGCCCTGTGCACCCTCGTTGGCACCGTGCAACGGCGGCTGGGCTGCCGGCGTCAGCTGGCCCTCGCTCTGAGCCTGCTGGGGGTAGCCGTGCTGCTGGCCATCGTGGCCACCGCCATCATTCCGCCATTCATGACGGAATTTGCCGAATTGCTCCAGAAGCTGCCAAAGGCCGCCCAGACCCTCCTCAACCTGATCAACCAGGCCATGGAATCGGCCTCGAAGATGCTCTACGGCACGCGAGATGGGGGCCTGGGCTGGCTCCGGCAAACCCTCACCCTGCCCTCCGGGACCACTGGGAGCCCAGGGATGGTTGAGAACATCAGCGGCGGGGCCTGGCGCCTGCTGGGCGTGGCCGGCAACCTGGGCACGGCATTGCTGCAAACCCTCTTTGTGGTGGCCGTGGCCTTGATGATCACCGCCCAACCCACGGCCTATCGGGAGGTGGCCCTGCTGCTTGTTCCTGGCTTCTACCGGCGTCGCGCCCGGGAAGTGCTCCTGCAATGCGGCGAGTCCCTCAGTGCCTGGATGGGTGGGGTGCTGATCAGCTCCCTCTGTGTGGGCACCCTTGCTGCCGTGAGCCTGTTGTTGCTGGGGGTCAAACTCGTGGCGGCAAATGCGGTATTGGCAGGCCTGCTGAACATCATTCCCAACCTGGGGCCCACCTTGAGCACCCTCTTTCCCATGTCGGTGGCCCTGCTCGATGCCCCGTGGAAAGCGGCGGCTGTGCTGATTATTTACATCATCATTCAGAATCTCGAGAGTTATGTGATCACCCCTTCGGTGATGCATCACCAGCTCAAGCTTCTCCCAGGGCTCACCCTCACAGCCCAGCTTCTCTTCACGGTTCTGTTTGGCCCCCTTGGCCTGGTTCTGGCCTTACCCCTTGCGGTCTGCGTCCAGGTGATCGTGCGGGAGGTGATCATTCACGACGTGTTGGACCACTGGAACCCCACCCAGAATCACCCATGAACGCCCGCCACCTGATCGGTGCCCTGGCCCTGGTGGTGGCCACCCTGCTGGTTTGGCAGCTGCGCTGGGTCCTGCTCGTGCTGTTCGGGGCCGTGGTGCTCGCCGTGGCGCTGGATGTGCCCATCACCTGGCTGCGCCGCCTTTTCCCCCTGAGCCGGCCCGCAGCACTGGTCCTGGTGCTGGCGGTGATCCTGGGGATTGGCAGCCTGCTCTCTTTCCTTCTCCTGCCTGAAGTGATCGAGCAGGCCAACCTGCTGCAACGCATCATCCCGGCCCTTCCCGCCCAGCTCACCAGCCTCATCCGCCAGGTGCCCGTTCTCGAAAGCCTGGAGGAGCAGTTTCTCAACCAAACCTCCTTGGAGCGGATGCAACCCCTGGGCGAGCAGCTCCTGGGGTTCGCCGGCGGTGCGGCCAACGGCACGATTCAGACGCTCCTCATGGCTCTGCTCGCCGTGCTTTTGGCCCTCGATCCCCGCAGCCATCAGCGGCTTCTCACCGCCTCCACCCCGAACTTCTACCGTCCACGCATGCAGCTGCTGATGCGGGAATCCAGGGAAGCCCTCGGGGGTTGGTTGGCTGGAATGACCCTCTCAGCCGTAGTGGTCTTCCTGACCACCTGGGCCGGACTCTCTCTTCTGAGGGTCCCATTGGCCCTTCTCAGTGCCTTGGTGTGTGGTCTGCTGACCTTTGTTCCCACCATTGGCCCCACCATGGGCACCTTGTTGCCCATGGGGGTAGCTCTTCTATTGGTGTCTCCTTTCAAAATGGTTGAGGTGCTGATCCTGCGCCAAGTGCTGCAAATCCTTGAGGCCTTTGTTCTCACTCCGCTGCTCCTCAGCCGCACGGTGAATCTGCTACCCACTGTGGCTCTTATTTCCCAGCTCTGTCTCGGTGTGCTCCTCGGCCTGCCTGGGGTGTTGCTGGCCCTTCCCCTTGTCGTGGTGCTGCAAGTGCTGGGAAGAGAAGTGCTCGTACACGATGTGATGGACCAATGGGATGGCAAGACGGATCAGGCCTGATCCCGTCGATAGTGCCTCCAGAGGGAGGGAAGGAGGGCCAGGGTCGTCACCGCCAGCAGATGGTTCTGAATCGCCACCAGAGCGGTAGTGAAGGTGAAATGATCCACCAGCAGGCGAAGTTCCAACTTCAGATCCGCAAGGGCTAAAAGAAAGAGCACCAGGGGAATCAGGGGCACCTTGCGGCGGTTCATGCCACCCTCACGGACGGGAGAGAAGAGGCAAAAGGGTGGGGGCCAACCCAATGCTGGACCAGCTGCCGACCCCAATCCCGAGAGCTAGAGCAATCGCGAACCAGAAGAGACTGTTCCCACCAAAGAAAATCAGACCCAGAAGGGGAAGAAGGGTGGTGAGCGATGTGTAAATCGAGCGGGTGAGGGTGGCATCCACCGCCACATCCACCTGCTCGGTAAGGGGAAGATGGGCCAGCGCGGTTTTTTGCTCACGAATCCGGTCGTACACCACCACCGTGTCGGTGACGGAGTAACCCGCCACGGTGATCAGAGCCACGGCGAAGAGGGAATCCACCTCCACTCCGCGAAGCAGGCCCAGCCAGGCGAACAGTCCGCAGGTGATGAGCACATCATGGGCCAGGCAGAGCAGGGCCAGGAAGGCAAAGATGCCGCTGTAGCGAAAGCTGATGTAGACGGCAATGGCCGCAAAGCTCACCACCAAGGAGAGGAGGCTGCTGCGCAGCAATCGGGACCCCAGGGTGGGTCCGATGGTGTCGACGGAGGTGCCTTTGCTGCTGAGAGGGCCCAAGGCGGGGCTGAGGCCCTCGATCAGGGCCTGACCCTGGGCGGGGCTGAGAGCTGGCGCCCGCACCACCACGGAGCGACCCCCATCCAGCACCTGCACGCCGGACGCGCCGATGTTGGGGGGCTGCTGACCGGGTTCAGAGGGAAGGGAGAGCGTGGCCAATTGGCGCTGCACGTCCGTCACACTCAGGCCCTGACAGGCTGTG
>JBEIGX010000151.1:0-5757 GCA_040381675.1 Aphanothece sp. | reverse complement strand
CGGCAGCCCTGAGCTGGTGGGCCACAGGCCTGTGGATGCGCCATCGCCTTGAACGGCCCCAGAATCCCCTGGCCCTGCTGATCCTGCTGATCAGCTGCGCCTGGGTGGGCGAGGTGAGCGGCTTGAGTTCCCTGCTGGGGGCCCTCTGGGGAGGGGTGCTCCTCTCCCGGCTCAGGGGCACGGAGGCAGACAGCCCGGAGCACGATCAGGTGGTGCAAGGCACCTTCCAGGTTCTGACGGACGTGTTTCTGCCCCTTTATTTCATCAGCGTGGGGATGCGTCTGCCCCTGGCGGCCCTGCTCGAACCGAGAGCCTGGGCCCTGGCCGCCGGGCTGATTGGCCTCGCCCTGCTCAGCAAGGCGGCCTGCGCCCTGGGGATCTGGCGGCAGGATGTGGCCTCTGGGGTGGACCGGGCCGTGGTGGTTTTCGGACTGATCCCAAGAGGTCTACCCGGGCTGGTTTTTGCAACGACAGCGCGGCAGGCGGGCGTCATCAACGCCGTGGAGTTTTCTGCCGTGGTGTTGATGGTCACCTTCACCACGGTGGTGGGGCTTCTGCTACTCGATCGTCGACTGGCCAAAACTGCGTACGGAGAACCGCAAACCGGACAGCCAAAAATTTCTTAACATGTGTTGACATTGTCTGACCCGATGTCACGCTCTCTCTCCCGCAAATTCTCGACGGAACTGCATTCCAGGGCCATCGATGCCTGCACGGACATCGATGAATTGCGCCGGGTGGCTAAAACCCTGCTCACCGCCTGGCAACTCCAGGCGGAAATGAGCGAGCAGTATGGCGCCGAACTTCTTGGACTGAACCGTCCTCTCCAACCCTGACAGAGCCCAGCAGGCTCATCAGCCGTCGCACTGGCGAAGACGACGAACCGTCCCGGGATTGAACTCGATGCTTCCAGGGGCGGAAAAGAGATCGGGGTGTTGCCTCCGCAGCGCTCGTGCCGATTCATCCAGCCGGGCCTGGGCCTCCTGCCATCTCCGCGTGTGATCCGACTGCCAGCGCGCACGATGGCTCCCCTCCTTGCGGGTCCAATCCTCCCGGGCCTGCAGGTATCTCTGCCAATCCGCTTCCCGATCTTCCATGCGGAATCGCGATTCCTCGTCTTCGTTCCAGCGGGGTGGGGAAAACACGGGCGAATAGACCTCCTCCTTCACCCTGGCCAATCGGGCTTCTGAACGCCTGAGATCGGCCATCTGGACGTCCAGCTCTGCACGCTCCCGCAGGCAGCGCTCACGGGTGATCGCCAGCTGCCTGGACACATCAGGAGCGGAACGCGCCTTGGGAGCCACGGCTCCCCTTCGGGAGCCCTGCGGTTCCTCGCTGGGGGGGAGGAGGCGGCGCAGGTCGCCGCAGGCCGTCAGGAGAACAAGCAGAAGGGGCAACAGCTGCCAGGGCATCCAGGGTTGGGAGGTCAACATTGTGCGAAGTGCCATTCTCAGCTGGCCACCGGCCCATTGGCGATGACCCTCAGGATTCTGGATGTGGATCTCCTGGCCTTTGAACAGGGCAGCACATCCGCTCGCCAGGGAGTGGTGGAGGGTGTGCAGCGCAGCCTGAGCACGGGATTCGTCACCACCACCCACGATCTCCCGACAGATCTTCTGGATCAGGCCTACGGACTGCTCGCCGAATTCTTTCACCTACCGCTGGAGGTCAAACGGCAATTCCACAGGCCCGATGCCCACGGACAGACGGGATATACCGAGCTGTTGGTGGAGACGGCCGCAGGGGCGGAGAAGGCCGACTGGAAGGAGATGCTCAACTGGTCGGCCCCCCTGCCGAAGGATCACCCCCTCAGGCTCCAATACCCCCTTTTCTATCCAGAAGGGCTCTTACCCGAGGAGGCCGTGCCTGGAATCAGCGCCGTGCTGAACCATTTCCATGGGGCCATGGCCGATCTCCAGCGACGATTTCTTCGGGTGGTGGCCCTGGCCCTGGGGGCGGATGAAGCCCTGTTTGAGGAGATGGTGCGGGATGGCCCAACCCTCACCCGGGCCCTGCGCTACCCCCCCATGGCCGATGCCCCCGCGGAGGGGATCTGCTGGGCCGCCCCCCACGCTGATATCAACCTCATCACCGTGCTGCCACGGGCCACGGCACCCGGCCTCGAAGTAGCCATCGAAGGGCAGTGGCATCCCGTGACCCCACCGGACAACCAGGTGATCATCAACACGGGATTGATGCTCGAAAGGCTCAGCAATGGCCGATTCCCCAGTGGCTGGCACCGGGTGATCTCAGCCGCCGAATCCCAGTCGGAACGGTTCAGCGTGGTGCAGTTTTGCCATCCACGGCCCACCACGATTCTTTCCCCCCTGGCCTGCTGCTGCCAGAGCCCCACCCCGCAGCGGTTCATCGCCATATCCGCCGCAGATGCCGTGCAGGATGTGCTGTACCAGATCAAGCTGCTCAAATGAGCCCAACACCAAGGCCGCTTGACGGCCCGACCGGCAGCAGCTTGACTGGGAATAGAGTGAATTCAAAGGAAGACAGAGTTTCTATGGCGAAAAGCAGGAGGAATGACGCCAGATTATCTCCCCTAAAGGCAGGCCTGCTTTCCGCTTTGGCCGCTGTTGTGCTCGGGCCGTCTCTCGTGAGCGACCAGGCCAAAGCGGCTCCCAATGGCATCGACCTCAACAGAGCCCTGCAGATCGGCTGGTATTCGCTGAGGGTTCAAAATCCCTATGGCACAAATTACACAGGGCTGGTATCCGTTAAATCCTATAACCCACAAACCAAAGAGTTTCTCTTTATCAATAAAGATGGACAAGAAGTGAAGATTAGCGAATCCGACATCAGCTTCATCTATTTTCGCCAGCTCCCCGATCGATCTGACGTCAATGTGAAAGTGCAAAATGTACGCAACATACAGATCACACCATTCAAAGAAAATTTATACAATGTCCCTCCTGGCAGGCTAGCCATCGACAATGGCTCCCTGTTGCTGGATACCCGTTGGCGCATTGCCCAACAAACCCCCTTTGATGTCAACACCAACACTCCAGCCGTGGGGAACGGCAACCTTGAGCAAATGGAGATTCCAAGGAGAATCCAAATGAGTTACCTGGGCAACCACTATCTTGTGGAAACGGAACTGGTGAACATGGTGACGCGAACGGCTCCCGATCCCGCGGGAGGCACGGTACCGAGGCGTCTTCCCACCCTCTTCCCCATCACCAGTCCAACGCCCACTCCCTTTCCCTCCCAGCCGACGACCCGCTGAGGCGACCCCAAGGCAGGCCTCAGAAAAATTCGTCAAAATTGTCAAAGTCGACGGCTTTGAAGTTTCCGTCCTGCACCTGTTGCATCAGGCGTTCCAGCTGAACCCATAGCGCTCCGCCCGTAGCCAGCGACAGCAGAAAGGCCAACAGCAAGGCCGCTCCGGGGGCAAAGCCGAACACCTGCAGACTCGCCCCAATGAACAGGGTGACGCCTAGCAGCAGGCCCACCCAGGGAAGGATGGTCTGCAGCCGACCCAGGGGAAGGAGGGGCAGCCGATCTTGCTTCCAGGCATCAAGCCGCTCCCCAACCAGGCGGCTGAAGGTCAGACCGCAGAGGATGCTGATGACCAATCCGGCTCCTGCCAGGAGATAGGGAGGCTGGGTGAGAGGGGCAAACTCCAGCAGGATTTCCGCCGCATCCAGATCGCCATAGTCGCCCGTTGCTGCGGCATCCACAGCCTCCTGGAGATCCAGGGGAGCACTGACAAGGAAGGGCCAGGAAAACACAACCAGAAGAGGGCGCAGATCATGGCGAACCCTAAAGCCCCCGGGGCCACACCACGACAGCCGCCCCTGGCAAGGGCGAGAAAGGCCCGGAAGGCCTAGGAACGCAAAGACATCTGGGGGACGAAATTCAACGGGTTGACCGGAGGTAAAACCCTCGAAAAGGGTGGGGTTACTGATTTAATTGACTCAGTAACCCATCACACTTGAGGGATGGACAAACAAACGAATTTCCCGAGCATCTTCAGGAAGCCAGTAAGAGTAACGATCACTCTGCCCCATAATATTTTCATGCACCTCAAGGACAGGAGCGACAATGAAGGCCGCTCCCTGTCCAACCTCGCCGCTTTCTTGCTTGAGAAATCCCTGAACTAATCAGCGGCCTAACTTAAGCAGCCAAAGGATTCAGGCGACTGAGCAATCCTGTGGCCAGCTTGCCGAAGGAAAAGTGCTGCCGAACCAGATCAAGCAGGGCTCGCAAGTCGTCTGCATGCAGCTGGTTTTCGGCCACAAGACTGAGTAGAAAACGCTGGCGGATGCTGCTGCCATCAGGACCCAGCAGCAGACGCAGACCATCGCGGGCCACAGGAAGGAGATCCTGCCCTCCGGGAAGATCAGACTCCACCACACTCAACAGATTGGATAAACGCTCCAGGCGCAAGCGGCCATTTTGATCGAAGATCACTTCCATGAGCTTCTCCCGCATCTCCGCCGTATCACCGGCCAGCAAACGCCTGGCCACGTAGGGATAGGCCACCTGAAGGATGCGAAAATCCGGATCCAACCTCAGGGCCAACCCCTCCTGGCTCACCACGGCGCGAATGATGAGAGCAAAGCGCGCCGGCACCCGAAAGGGATAGTCGTACATCAACTCCGAGAAGCGGTCGGTGATGGATTTGAAGTTGAAGCTGCCCACGTTTTTGCCAATCGCATCACCGAGCACATGCTCCAAGGCAGGAATAATGGGATCCAGTTCGGCTTGGGGATGGAGGAAACCAAGGGCCTGAAAATCCTTCGCCAGGCCTCTGAAATCACGGTTGATGAGATGAACGACAGCACCGGTCAACGTGAGCCTGTCCTGTTGGCTCAAAGCATCCATCATGCCAAAATCCACATAGGCCATGTGGCCCATCCCATTGGTCACGCCAGGCAAGGCGAACAGGTTGCCGGGGTGGGGATCGGCGTGAAAGTAGCCAAACTCCAGCAATTGCCGCAAACCTGAAATCACCCCCGTCCGGATGAGAGCTGCCGGATCAAGATGGTGGGATTCCACCTCCTTCCGATTGAGCATCTTCACCCCATTGATCCAGGTGGTGGTGAGCACCCGCCGGCTCGAGAGGCTGCGCTCTACATCGGGAATTGTGACCTCGGGATGGGCCGCAAAGAGACGGGCAAAATGCTCAGCATTATCGGCCTCTTTGCGATAGTCAATCTCATCAAACAAGCTGCGGCCAAATTCATCAATGATCGTGCCCAGCCCAAACCCGAGATTGAGGGGGAGGAAGGGAGCGCTCAACACCCCCAAGGCGCGAATGATCGCCAGGTCTCGTTTCAAGATGTAGGGCAGATTAGGACGCTGCACCTTCACCGCAACCCAACGCCCATCCTTGAGGCGAGCCCGATACACCTGACCGAGGCTGGCTGCGGCAATCGGATAACTGGGGAACTCCTCAAAGAGCTCGCCGATCTCTGCGCCCAATTCCGAGGTGATCGTCTGCCGCGCCAGCGGACAGGGGAAGGGGGGCAGATCGTCCTGCAGACGGGTGAGCTCCTCCAGCCAGTCGCGGCGCACCAGGTCTGGTCGGGTGGAGAGGGCCTGACCCAGCTTGATGAAACATGGCCCAAGGTCGGTCAGGCTGGTGAGGATCCGGCGCGCCACCCTTTGCTGGGTTCTGGCATCTGAACTGTTTCCCTGCGCCACCACCTCGATGACCATGCGGCCCAGGGTGAACACCACCACCACCAGCCGGGTGAGAAGAATCCAGGGCCGCAACAGGAGCCAGCGGAGGTGGCGATCCGG
>JBEIGX010000150.1:0-5768 GCA_040381675.1 Aphanothece sp. | reverse complement strand
TTGAGCCCGATGCGGTCGCCGTGGAGCGCGCCAAGGCCCTCAATGCTCGCCTGCTGGGGAACTATCCCCAAGGTTTTCCCCTCGATCGCCATCACACCCCGCACATCACGATCCTGCAGCGGTTTGTGCCCAGCGACGCCGTCGAGGCGGTCGCTCAGGCGGTGCGGGATGTGGTGGCTGCCAAACCCACCCCGAACTGGGAGAGCGTGGCCACGGGGTTGTACGACCTGACCCATGGGGACCTCGGCGCGATGGGCATCGTGATCCAACCCACGGAGGCTTGGCGCCGCCTTCAGCTGGGGATCATCGAGGCGGTGGCTCCCTTCGCGGCGGAACAGGGCACGGCTGAGGCCTTTGCCCCAAGGCTGGATGGTGCGCCCATCAGCCAACTCACGGTGGACTACGTGAACACCTTTGTGGGACCCCGCACCGGATCGAACTACAACCCCCACATCACCGTGGGCATCGGCATGCGGGATTTTCTGGATGCCCTCAAGGCCGAACCCTTCGAACCCTTCCCTGTCCGGGCCCAGACGGTGAGTTTGTATCAGGTGGGAGATTACGGAGTGGCTCAGACCAAGCTCCATGACCTCCATCGCTGCTGATCCCCTGCCCTCCTGGCGGGAGGGCCCGTCCAAGGCAGCGATCCTGGCGTTTGTGGCCCAGGTGAGCCAGGAGGGCTCCCCCGATTTCATTCCCCTGGCCGAACGCATCGCCGTGGTGGACAACGACGGCACCCTCTGGCCCGAACATCCCCTGCCTTTTCAGGCGGCCTTTGCCATCGACGAACTCCAGCGGACGCTCCTCAGTGAACCCTGCCTGGCGGAAGACCCCATGGTGCAGGCTGCTCTTGCTGGGGATCTGGCCACTCTGATGGCAGGTGATCACTTTGAGGGCCTGTTGAAACTCGTGGCCCTCACCCATGCCGGCATGACCAACCACGCGTTTCACCAGGCCGTGGAGGCCTGGCTGGCCTCTGCCACCCATCCTCGCTTTGGCCGGTCCTACGACGCCCTCACCTACCAGCCCATGCAGGAGCTCCTGCGCCATCTCAGGGCCAGTGGCTTCAAGACCTATATCGTCTCCGGCGGTGGAGCGGATTTCATGCGCGTCTGGGTGGAGCGGGTGTATGGCATCCCGCCGGAGCAGGTGGTGGGCTCCACGGCCCGCCCCACCTTCAAGCTTTGTGATGGGGTGCCGGTGTTCACCAAAACCCTCGATTACCTTTTCGTCAACGACCACGGCGGTAAGCCGGTGGGCATCCATCAATTCATCGGCCGCCGGCCCGTGTTCTGCTGCGGCAACAGCGATGGCGACCACGCCATGCTGCAGTACACCACCATGGCCAACCCCCTCCCCAGCTTTGGCCTGATCGTGCACCATACGGATGGGGAGCGGGAATACGCCTACGACGCCGTTTCCAAGAGCACGGGCCAGTTGGTGCATGCCCTTCGGGAGGCCCCGGAGCGCCGCTGGCTGGTGGTGGACATGAAAACAGACTGGTCTGTGGTGTTCGCCCCTGAGCCAGGACAGGTGGAGTGACCCGATCAGTTCCGTTTCCGGAGGCGCCCTCCGTTCGAGGACCGCTTGGCGGTCCTTTCCCCTAGGGCACGGGCGTGAGGCGGAGTTCCCGAAAGGTTTGCTTCCCCTTTGGACGGTCTTCGCAGGCCTTCCCATTTTCTTTCAACGACCCGTCGTCGCTGAGCACCACCAAGGCATCGCCAGCCAGGAAGAGGGCCTCCGGGTTGAGCGATGCCCCAGCAACGGGGGGAAAGGTGCGGAGCCGTTGAGGGGGGGTGGCGACCTGGCCGCTCCAGCGGTAAAGGGCCGATGGGGTGGCCTTGCCCTTGGAGCCTTCGGCCGGTCCGGCCAGGATCAGCACGTTGCCGTTCACCCACTCCAGGCTGCGGATGCCTAGCCCGCCGAGATCCAGCAACACGGGATCCCCAAAGACCGCCTGTTCACCAGCCATCACCCCATTCGGGTTGGTGAGCCGCACCAAGAGGGCTTTCCCCTCAATCAAGGGATTGCGTAAGCCGATCAGTAGTTCGCCCCCCGGCGTTGCCCCCAACCCCTCGATGTTTAACCCCCCCTTTGCCTTGGCGGGACGCTGTGCAGCAGCGCCCAGCCCGAAGCGGGCATGGCGGGGATCGGCCGTCAGATCTTCGATCAGCGTTGTGTAGGCCCGCCCCACGGGCTCCACGGTGAGGGCCATCCCCTGGCCGTCGGGGCCAGTCCTGATGCCGAGGTTGGTGGCGAAGAGCCTGCGGTGGTTCGGACGGGGCTCTCCCATGGCCCCCTCCCCCCGGCCTTCTGCGGCGCCGTGGGAGCCGATCCAGTAGGTCAGGGGGCCGATCCGTGCTGAGCCCTCCAGATCCAGTTCCGGGTGGCCATCCTTCACCGGAGCCACCGCTGATTTCGGAATCTGCCCTTGTCCCACCGCTGGACCGCCCTGTCCGCTGCGGTAGAGCCTTAACGTCGCAGGGAATTTCTCCTCGTCGTCGGCCACAACGAACAGTCCTTCACCGCCCATGGGAAGGGCTGCTGACGCATTGCAGGGACCGCTGTGCATCACCACCGGGGGCGCCGCCGCCGCCACGGAGGGAGGCCAGAGCCCTCCTGCGGCCAGTCCTCCCCACAGCGCCAACACGATTAGCGCGTGGACCACACGTTGCCGGTTGCTTGGGGATCCGGACGTTTGCGATGGATGGCCCATGGGGATGGGGTTTCGATGACCTCAGGATGGCTACGGCTGAACCAAAGGGCATCTCCGCAGTGCAGCATGTCCTCAGCCCAGCATGTCCTCCACGGTCAGATCCGAACGTCGCAGCAGGGCAAACACCGTGCCGGCGTTGCCACGGCAAATCCGCAGGTCCCTATCCACCACTGTGATGTCCAGCCAGGCTGGGAAGCTCTGGCGCACCTCCCGCAGCAGTTGGAGCCGTTGGCCACCCAGCGTGGGCCCGAGCCATCCGCCCCGTTGGAACTGCACGCTCACCCGCTGGCTGGGGAGATCGGGAGTCTCTGGAGGCACCACGGCGATCGCGGCCCGCACGGCGATGCCGGCTAGTTCACCGAGGGGGCCCGCGAGCCGCAGCAGATTCATTCCCTGTCCCCTGGAGGGGGAGAGCACCTGCAGGTTGGTGAGCCAGGGTGCCGTGGCCAGATAAGGGAGGGAGCTGCTGCTCCAGCGCAGCTCCCACACCCCCTCCAGCAGGGCGATGTCGGTGCGAAGATCCGCCGGCTGGGCCTCCTCCAGCTGGTGAACCAAGCCAGGGATCTGCTCCCGGCCCCCCTCTCCTGTCTGTAGAAGGCCCATCAACGTGTCACGGGCCGCGGCGGAAGTGCCCCCGCTGGGGTCCATGGAGGTTGAGGGGATGGGGGCCATGGGGACGGGACAGGCCCACCCATGTTGGCGCTCCCATGAGGCCTTGGGGCCTAGTTGGTTTGCCCTCCAGTCCCCAGCAACCGGGTGCGGGTGGTGGTCAGAGGCTCCAGGTCCGCATCCACGCAAGAGCTGCCGTCGTATTGGAAGGGGTTGTCCAGATCTCGGATTAGCAACAGGAGGTAAGTGAAGGAGGTGAAGAGGAAGCACGACACCACAAGCACCTCGCTGAACAGCTCGTCCTTGATCAGCAGCAGGGCCACCACCGCTGCCACAAGGAAGATTTCCAACATGGCGTAGGCGGGCCCAAGAAAGGTGGTGCTGCGGTTCACATGGATCCGTTGGATCAGCAGGCGGAGCCGAGCCACCTCTGCCTGGCAGTCGTTCGCTGCCGAGCCTTCCCCATGGCGCTTTAGTTCCGCGAACTGCAGGGTGAGGGCATCGAGGTGCAGCTCCAGCTGCTCCTTCGCGGTGGTATTCCTCAGCCAGCTCTCGACGAGAGCCAGGGTCTCGGCCAGCTTCAGATTCAGGGGTTCGCTGTCATAGGCGGGTTGGCTGGCGGCACTCAGGTTGTTGAGATCCGCCATCGCCTCCACGCCATTGACGATCTGGAGCACCATGTCTTCGCTGGAGTTGTATTCGCTCAGGGTGCCGCTCAGCACGAAGGCGATCACGAAGGTGGCGGCCCCAAAGAGGGCCCCCGTGAGGGAATCGAAGGCCCATGGTTCCCAGCCCAGCCTGTGTACGCCCACCTTGGCCAGGGCAAACAGCAGGGTGAACGGCAGCACGGTGAGAGACAGCCGCCACTTGCCCATGGGTGTCGAAGCCACGCCCCTACAACCTACTGAAGGCCATTTGATTGTTTTCTGCACGCGAGCCAACGGATCCACTCGATGGGGCTAGGCCGATGGCACGGAATCCTGTGACACAGTCCAGCCGATCTAACATTCACCCGCTGCTGAGCATCCGCCACAGCAGTTCTCCTTCCCGCCCCTCCAGGCTCATCAGCCCCCAGCGCACATCCCAGGGGGCTTGGGCGTATAAGGCCACCATGGCCTGCACCAGCTCGCGAGGGGGCAGGGTGTTTGTGAGGAAGCCCAACCACTGGTCTTGGGGCAGCTGGAAAAAGGTGGAGAAATGGTGCCGCAGGCGCCCCTCATCGAAGCGCATCAGTTTCTCCAGCCCGAAGCGGAAAAAAGCATGTTTCCAGCGGAGCTCCGCGGGCCACAATCCCGCCCAGGCTTCCTCCGCCAGCTCCTCCCCCACGCGGCCAGCCGCAAGGCCGCCGGCGATGGCCTTCGCCAGATCTGGTGCCCTTCGCAGCAGGCTGCCCACCATGAAGCCCGAGGCCGGATGCACCAGACCTCCTGCCCCACCGAAGCCCACAACCCGTTGGTGACGAACAGGCAAGGGTGGATTCATGGGAAAGAGGCAGAACTCCTCATGCATCACCTCACGCACGGCCACGCCCCGATGGGCCAGGCGCTTTTGCAGGCGATTCTGGAGCGCGGGGAATGGCACGGGAGGAGCCAGGGCGAGGGACGTTTCTTCCACGAAGAAAACGCCTTCCCCCAGATCCATGGCGTAGAGAAAGGTGGGTGGCTCCAGTCTCTCGGCCTCTGAGAGGTGGTCTGATCGGTAATCCATGAACACGAACTGCCCTGGCGGGATCGGATCGGCACTGAAGCGCCCCACGATCCCGTAGGCCGCCTGGCCCGCCACCGGCCCATCGCTGCCCCGAACCACGAAGACCGGATCATGGCCGGTGGCATCTATCACCTGGCGTGCCTGCAAAACCTCTCCCGCCGAGGTGGTCACGGTGGAGGCTCTCGCTTCATGGTGGATGGCGGTGGCCAGTCCCCGATGCCAGCGGACCCCTGCATGGGCACAGCGCGTCAACCAGTGCTGCTGGAGCGCAGCCTTGTCGAAAAGTCCATAGGCGCAGCCATGGCGGACAAGGCCATCGTTGGCTCTTTCTTCCGTGGCCGCTCCCCCCGGGCCGAAGTAGCTCACGGTGTTGCTCCAGCGATGGGAGAGGAGGTGGCCCAGTCCCAGGGCATCCACCTCCTCGGTCCAGATCCCGTAGGTGTTCGTCCAGGGGGCCGTTGGATCAAGGGGAGCCAGGGCAGCCACGCCAATCCCCAACGCTCCCAGTTCAGCCGCGATGGAGAGGGCCGCTGGCCCGGCGCCGACCACGAGGACATCACCACTCCATCCCTGCCCGATCTGATCTCCCTGCACGCGTTCAGCCCAACGTCTCTATTCCATCCTCTCCTTCTTCGCTTCCGGGCTCCTGTTGCAAGGCCTGGGCCATCGCCCGTAGCCAGGAAGCCTTACCTCAGGGCTCCACCTCAGGCGAATCGCTGCCATCCGGATCGTCTTC
>JBEIGX010000149.1:0-5786 GCA_040381675.1 Aphanothece sp. | reverse complement strand
CCGGCTTCCGCTATTCGGTGCTCTCCCACCAGAACAGCCATGGGGTGAGCCATCAGACCGCCCGCAGCGATCTGCAGAAGCTGGCGGGCCGTGGTCTCCTGATCCCTGGCAAGGAGGGAAGGCGAGAAATCTTCCGGGTACCGGAGGATCTGCCGGTACGCCTGCCGTTCTGAGAGGGCCATCGGTCTGGTGATGGCCTGCCAGCCAGCTGGCCTCCCTGCTTGGAACGCCGGGGCCGATGGCACCGCCCCACGCTTCGGCTTCGTTGCCTTCGCTGAAACCTGGAATGGCCGCCTGGCCATGCTGATTCCGCCCCTATCCAGGCCGCTTCCCCTGCTTGAGCCCTGCTCGAGCGAGAGGCCCCGACCCGCACCTAGCTGCGCCCAGCCAATGGGATTCCCAGCCCATCAACTGAGTCGTAGCCCGCATCCTGGAGAGCACGGCGACGGATCTCCATCACCTCAGTGAGGTCGGAAGCGAGACGAGGGGATTCCAGCAACAGAATTTGGAGTTCCTCCACCGGAATCAAGAGCACCTCCAGGTCATCGCAGGCTTGCACGGTGGTGTCTGAGATGCGGCCATGGAGAAGAGTGCTTTTCTCTCCGAAGCATTCACCCTGCAGCAAGACTCCGAGGCTGCATGGGCGGCCCATGTGGTCTGGGATGAGGAGTTCTGCCTCACCAGCCACGATCAGGTAGAGCCCATCGAGGGCATCATGGCGCTCGAGAACCACTTCATGGGTGGCGTACGAACGGAACTCGCATCGCGCCAGCATCTGCTCCAATCGTCCCTTTGAAAGGGCTGCAAAACCAGGGGTCCGTTGAAGCAAACTCAGGCAGGACTGGCGCTGCTGGAGGGGCGTGGCCGCTGCCTCGAGATAGGGGATCTCCTGCTGCACCGGGTAGGGCATGGTGAGGCTGTGGCGCTGGGCCAGATACCAAAGGCGCAGGTTCATCTCATCGCGGATATTCTCACCGGTGTTGAAATCAGGTGCGAAGATCTGAATCAGATAGGTAATGGCAAAATCTCCATAGTTTTGTACCACCACATTGGGAGGAGGAGAAGCCAACACATGGGGGATATCCAAGGCTGCATCAACCAGAATCTTCCGCACCCGGTTGGGGGGATCGTCGTAGGAAAAGGAGACAGGAATCTCGAGACGATGCAGTGAGGTAGGCCGGCTGAAATTGGTGAACTGACCCTTGGATAATTCGGAGTTGGGGATCACCATCAGATCATCATTCATGGTCTGAAGATGCACAGCCCGCCAGTTCACCTCCACCACCTTGCCGAGGCTGTCGCCGATCTGGATCCAGTCGCCCATGCCGACCGGCTGCTCAAACAGCAGGGCCACTCCAGAGAAGATGTTGCCAAGGCTGTCCTGCAGGGCCAGGCCCAGCACCAGCGAACCCACCCCCAAAGCGGTGAGGAAGCCGCCCAGATCGGCACCCCACACGCTGGAGAGCACGATGGCTGAGCCGATCAGCACCAGCAGGAAGCGGCCGAGATCGCGGAACAGCTTCGGCACCTTGGCCTGCCAGCTGCCCTGAGGAGCCCCCTCGAAGAGGATCACATTGAGCAAGGAGAGGGCAGCCAGGATCAGGGTGATCCACACCAGGGTCTCGCTGATCCGCACCCCCACCGCCAAGCGAGGCCGGGCCAACACCTCCACCAGAATCAAATAGGCAGCCAGGGCCGGCAGCATCCAGTTGCGCAGGATGGCCAGGGGTGCTCCAAATGCAGGCTGGTGGCGCTCCAGCCAGCGGAGCCCTTCCCCCAGAAGCAGCATCAACAGGGGGAAACCCACGGCCAGAACAACGGCCCAAACGGGGTTCAAATGGCCCAGGACAGAAGCTGCGGAAGTAGTGAGCGAGGGGAGAGGCTGCGGACCAGGAGACGGGGGAGCGACCGGCGCAGCGGGTGCAGCGGTGAGGAGCGTTGTGAAAGCGGTCGACGCCGTGACGACGAAGGCTGGGTTGCTCATGCGTCGGGCTCTGCTGAAGCGGATGCGATGGCTGGCTGGTGACATGTGAGTTCCCAGATCGGGATGGAGCCCTCTCCCTTCACCGCCACAGGGGCCAGCGGTTCGAAACCATAAAGACCTTCCAGGGCACGCATCACAGGCTCGGTCACCTGGATCACGTTCTGCTTTGGCGAGAGGTGGATGGCCCGGGCGATGGTCATCGTGTCGCCCCAGACGTCGTAGTAAAACTTTCCGCGGCCCACCACACCGGCCGCCAGGGCACCGGTGTGGATACCGATATCCAGGCTGAGGTGCACCAGGTGCTTGGCGCTGAGGCGCTCCACCACCTGGATCATCTGGAGGGCCAGTTCCACCGTGCGCTTCTCGTCATCCACGCGAGGCACGGATAGCCCACACACCGCCAAGTAATTGGAGCCCGTGCTGCGAAGCTTTTCCACGCCAAAGCGCTCAGCCGCATCGTCAAATGCACCCACCAGTTCGTTGAGCACTTCAATAGCCTGCTCGGGTGTCAGTTCGCCGGTCAGAGTCTGGAAGCCCTCCAGATCGGCATAGAGCACGGTCACGCTTGGGTATTGCTCGGTGATGGATAGCTCCCCTTGCTTCAGCCGTTCAGCTGTGCGGGCCGGCAGGATGTTGAGCAGTAGGCGGTCGTTCTCCTTGAGCTGGGAGCTGATCGCCTCTTCTCGCTTCTGAAGGGTGTTGGCCATGTTGTTGAAGGAGCTGGAAAGCTCGCCAAACTCATCCTCGGAATCCAACCTCACCTGAACAGAACTATCGCCTGAGGCGATGGCCTTGGTGGCAGCGATCAACCTCCGAATGGGGTCAATGAAACTTCGGGCAAGCCCCAGAGAGAGCAAGGTGAGCAGCGGGATAAGGATGGCCGTCAGCAGCAGAAGGGCATCCCGCAACTGCCGGACCCCTTGCAGCGCTTCCGCCTTATCAATCTTGGCCACCAACCCCCACTCAAAATTGCCAATCCGGATCGGCTGATAGGACTTCAACACACGCTTGCCGCGGTAATCGAGCTCCTCAGCCTCACCGGTCTGGCCGGCGAGAGCCCGCTTTGCCCCCTCGGTTTTCACCTCCTGGATCAACACCGGGGTATTGGTCCTCTTGATCCAATCAATCTTCTCTTGCGAAACTCCTTGAGAACGAATGGTTTGGAAGTATTGACCTGGGTTTTCAAGAAATGCCCTGGGGGAGGAGCGGAACTTGAAATCCTGAGCAACAAGAAAGGACTCCCCTGTTTTGCCAAGCCCCTGCTGCTCCCATTTTTTATTATCGGTCATCACCCGGTCGATCGCCTCAGGATTCAGCTGATAGATCAGGGCACCGATAAATTTATCGCCATCAAAAACGGTGGAGCCAATGAAAAAGGCAGGCTCACCGAAGCTGGCCTTGTAGTGCTCAACATCCGAAATATAAACAAAATAAGGATCACGCGATTTGCGGATCTCATCAAAAGTTTTTGCGAGAGCCGTGTCCGCATAAACGCCGGTCTTGAGATTAGAGCCCATATCCGCCTCCTTGGCCACGGAGAATAGAACGTTAGCGCTATCAATATCAACGAGAAAGATATCGCGATAACCAAAGACCTCGGTAAGGCGATGGAAGCGCTTGCTGTATTTTCGATGCACAGCGCTGTATTCACTACCATCACCAGCATCCTCCAACTCGTCCAGACGCGGGGCGCGAGGATTGTTGGCCGTGTAGTGATAGGTGAGGTAGCGATCAGCAGGAGTATTGGGAAGATAGGTGGCGAGTGAAGGTTCGCCGTCTATATTCTTTTTGAGCCTGGGGAGGAAAACATCTTTATAATAGGCAACGAGTTTTTTCTGCTGCTCCGTGCTAAGCGTGGTGTTCTGAAGCTTGGGGTAGGCGGCACGGAAATCCTTAAGGGCATCAATCACCAGAAAGCCCTCGCTCATCGTGAGCACGTGGTTGCTGAGGAAGCCGAAGTAATCCTTCAACGCTTCCGCGCGGCTGTTGCGTAAGGCCACCAGCTGATTCGTGGCAGCCTTGGTCAGCACATGGCTACCAATGCTGTAGGCCACCAGTCCGGTGAGAAGCAGGCTCAGGAAACTGGCGAACAGCACCATGGCCAGAACCTTGGACTGAACACCTAACTTGCGGAAGACCCTCAGAATCATGGAATGTGAGGTAAATGTGATCGCGAGCGGTCGCTCTTTAAGAGTGGACAGAACCCTAGGACACCAAGATTGGAATCAAAATCTTCGCTTCCAACCGGGGCAGAGTCGCCCCACGACGGTACCGGTCGGACCCTCGCCTTGGACCGGTTGTGCTCAGGGAAACATGCTCCAGGCGGCTGGGTGCTTGAAGCAATCAGGGAACGATCAATTTTTTCGCATCCATTCCGCAGACCAGCCATCAGCGCTACGGACCGTCATTCGGCGGCCCGATGCATGGACATGAGCCGTGATTGTTGATCCCTCAGAGTCCACATAGACAAACTGACTGTCGCTGATCCAGGTGGCCGTGTACAGCAGATTCGGTTGGGCCCCCTTGGCGCTGAGATAGACCTGAATCATCAGGGTCTCGGGATATCCGGTGTAGGCCAGAGTGAGTTCCGCGCCACTGGATGATCGCCAGTAGCCCACAACCCGGTCACTCCGCGTCTGCCCGGTCTGGGTCAAAAGGTTGTGTTCACGCCTGATCTGCCATCCCGGCTGTTCCCAGCTTTGCCCATTGCTGGCGCTGGGCCACAGGCGCAGTTGAGGGATTAGGTCAGGCTGGCTCTCTTCACCTGGGAGGGGGAGAGGCCAAAGCGTCGTTTGAAATCCGTGCTGAACTGACTGGTCTGCCGGTACCCGCAGGCCAGGGCCACCGCCTGGATCGAGGCAGCTGGGCCTTCCTGCTGCAAGTGCTCCATTGCCCTGGAGAGGCGCTGCTCCCGGATCCATTGGACTGGGGAGGTGTTCAGCTTGTCGCGGAAGGCGTATTGCAAGGCCCTGCGGGAATAGAAGCTTCTGGCCTCCAGATCACTCAGGCGCAGGGGTTGATCGAGGTGGGCGCGGATGTAATCAAGCAGCTCATCAAAGACCGCTCTGCTGCGGCGATCCACAACTGGGCAGGCTTGCCCAAGGGGGGCGGCAAGCAGCTCCGGTTGGAGCCAGCAGGCCACCTGCCGCAGGATCACATCCTCCAGCCCCAGGCACATCGGCAGCTCGGGATCCACCAAGGCGGAGGTATCGATGGTGTGAAGCAGGGAAAACAGGAAGGAGGCTTGCGAGGGCTCCAGCTTCACCATCGGGAACAGCCAGGGCTGCTCTGCCTTGGTGCTACTTTCGGGCCCCTCGCCGGCCATGGCGGCCGTCACCCGCCGGATGGCCAGGGGGTCGATGAACAACGAAACGTCGCTGAGGGAATCTCTGCAGCTGTAGAGCCGTTCGCCGCTCCCCTTGGGCAGCAAGAGGACGTCTCCAGAGCAGCCATTCACCACTCCCATGGGGTCCTGCACCGTGATTGTTCCGGAAAAGGTGGCCTGAACAGACACCAGGCCCCATGGCTGCACCACAAAGTCGGAGTCACTACCGCAATAGGAATGGAGGAGCACGTCCTGCAGCTGGAGCTGCCCAGAGATCAGCTGGCACTGCCGGCCACGGGGACGAAAGCTCTGGATCGGCCCGGCCTGGTTCAGGTGCTGATAAACGCTTTCGGCATCCGGCAGAAGCTGATGCTCGATCGCCTTCAGAGGCTTGGCCATCATCATAAAGCGACCCCGCAACTTTCAGGACTGTTTTCCTAGCCAACCCTTCCCATCCCCGGGGGGGGGGGGGGGGGG
>JBEIGX010000148.1:0-5852 GCA_040381675.1 Aphanothece sp. | reverse complement strand
TATGCGTTGATCCTTGTCTTTCTTGCCCAGGTGATCACCGCTATCTACCCCATCGCCGCACTCAAGCCTGAGTGGATGGTGCGTTTCAGCGCCGCCCTGCGTGGCACCGCCAGCCTGCCCCTTCTGGCGTTAGGACTCTTCATGCTCGCCAACACCTTGGATGGCGATGTGTTGCCTTCCTCCAAGCAGCTCAACTGGATGCGTCGATTCGCCACCCTCGCTGCTCTCGGCTTCCTCTTTTTGATTCCGCTCCAGTCATACGGCACGGTGAAGGTGATCAACAGCCAGGTGAAGGAGAGACAAGCCGAGTTAAAAAAAGTGCTCTCCGCCGTTCCACAGATTCAAAAGGCGAAAACCGAAACCGAACTTCGAAAAGCGATCATTGCCATACCAGGAGGCGAACAACTGGCCAGGCGCCCCCTGGGTGGAGAAGTGCCAACGGTGCGGAACTTTTTGCTCGAGAGAATCCGATCGACGGTGAGCCGGTTAGAAAATGAACTGAAGGAAAACCAGGATAAGGCGCTGCAACGCATCATCCTTCCCCTGTCGCGTGATGGCTTGATTTCCCTGGCCTATGCCATTGGATTTGCAGGGATGGGTTACAACAAATTTGGCCAACCCACCCCCCTGCGTCGCCTGGTGCGGTCCCGCAACAACGAACTCCAGAAGGAAATGAACTCCAGGTCCGGCTCCCACCGCACTTAGGCTTATTCCCGAGATGGGAGCACGATGGAGGCCTTTTGTCACCTCTTTCAGATCCTTGATCAAACCCCAGGAACGGAAGGCAAAGTGGCGGCCCTCCTGGCCTACTTTCAGGCCTGCTCAGCCGAGGAGGGTGCCTGGGCTCTCCATGTTCTGCTCGGTCGTCAGAAACGGCGGCTGATCACGGGTCGCCGCCTACGCGACATCTGCCTCACCGGCACGGCCTGGCCCCCCTGGCTCTTCGATGAATGCCACCGGCACGTGGGGGACTCGGCTGAAACCATCAGCCTGCTCTGGGACCCCACCCCATCCCCTTCCACCCCCCCTCGCGCGGCCGGGCGCGGAGGGGGTGGAACGCTGCAGGAGTGGATGGAGGAACGTCTGCCAGCCCTGGCCGCGCTCGAGGGGGACGCCCAGATCGAGGCCGTGCAGGCCTGCTGGAGCCAACTGAGCCGATCCCAGCTTCTGGTGGTGAACAAACTCCTGACCGGCGGCCTGCGAATAGGCGTGAGCGAAGGGCTGGTGATCCGCGCCCTGTCTCGCCTCACTGGCCTCGACAGCGCCACCTTGAAGCACCGGCTGATGGGCCGGGCCCAACCATCGGCGGACGCCTGGAACGCGCTGACCAGTCCCCTGGACACCGGGGTTCTGCCCCCCAGCCGCCCCTACCCCTTCTTTCTGGCCTCGCCCCTGGATCCGGCCATCCGCGACACCACCCCTGCCAACCAGTGGCAAGTGGAATGGAAATACGACGGCATTCGCTGTCAGTTGATCCATCGCCAGGGGGAGGTGTTTCTCTGGAGCCGGGGGGAAGATCTGATCAACGGCAGCTTTCCCGATCTCACCACCGCCGCCGCCCACCTCCCTGAGGGGTTGGTGCTGGATGGGGAGGTGGTGATCTGGGGGGCTGGAGAACCCCATCCCCGTTCCTTTGCCACCCTTCAGCGGCGCCTGGGTCGGCTGGCTCCAGGGCGCACCATGCTGGCCCAAGATCCTGCCTCCTATGTGATCTACGACCTGCTCGAACAGGACGGAATCGACCTGCGGGCCAGGCCCCTGGAGGAGCGGCGAGCGCTGCTCCATCAGCTCGAGCGGGAAGGGCTGCCCGCTCCGTTGCGATTGGCACCCGTTTTGCCGCTCTCCCACTGGCAGGAGCTCGATCCTTTGAGGGATCGGGCCCGTTCGCAAGGGGCGGAAGGGGTGATGCTGAAACACCGCGAGGCGCCCTATCTGAGCGGCCGGCGGCGGGGCCACTGGTGGAAACACAAGCTGGAGCCCTACCGGCTGGATGCGGTGCTGCTCTATGCCCAGGCCGGGAGCGGCCGACGGGCCAACCTGCTGACGGACTACACCTTCGGACTGTGGGATCGGCCCTGGCGGGACGGGCCCGAGCCAACCCAGGAGGAGCGGACCCATCCCCAACTCGTGACCTTTGCCAAGGCCTATTCCGGCCTGGATGACGGGGAGATCCAGCGGCTGGATCAGTGGATTCGCAGACACACCCTGCAGCGCTTCGGCCCCGTGCGCGCGGTGGAACCGGAGCTGGTGTTCGAGCTGGCCTTCGAAGGTATCCAGCCCTCCTCCCGGCACCGCAGTGGGGTGGCCGTGCGCTTCCCGCGCATCAGCCGCTGGCGCACGGACAAGTTGGCGCGGGAAGCCGACAGCCTGGAAGAGGCACTGGCCTTGATGACCCCAGCGGCGCCGGGGGCGTCAACGGCTCCGAAGAAGACCCGATAGGGTGCTGAGCCGGGCTTTCCATGCTTGCGCGATGGCCCCAGTCGCCTCCTCCCGCGCCCGATCCCAGGCTCCCGCGGCTCCTGCGAGCGCCGCCGGCCTGCTGGCCCCGATCGAAGCCTGGTTTGCCCACCAGGGCTGGCAACCCCAGCCGTTCCAGCGGCAATGCTGGCAGGCCTACCTGGAGGGCCGGTGTGGGCTGATCCAGGTGCCCACAGGCTCAGGGAAAACCTATGCCGCCGTCATGGGCCCCTTGGCAGAGCTTGTGCAGGAGGGCCAGCTCCACAAGGAGGAACCGACGGGATTGCGGCTGCTGGTGATCACACCGCTACGTGCCCTCAGCAGGGATCTTCAGCTGGCGATTGAAACCCCGATCGCCGCCATGGGCTGGCCCGTGCGGGTGGGGCTGCGCAACGGCGACACCCCCAGCAGCGAGCGGACCCGCCAGCGCAGGAAGCCTCCCCACATCCTGATCACAACACCGGAATCCCTGGCGTTGCTGCTGGCCTCCCCCGATGCCGAAGGGCTGTTTGCGGCACTACAGGGGGTGGTGATCGATGAGTGGCACGAGCTCATGGGCAGCAAGCGGGGCAGCCAAACCGAGCTCTGTCTGAGCTGGCTCAGCCGCCAGAGGCCCGGTCTGCGGCGCTGGGCCATCAGCGCCACCATCGGCAATCTCGAGGAAGCGGCCCAGACGGCGGTGGGAGCCGGGATCAAACCGGTGATCATCACGGCCCCTCTCCAGCGGGAAACCGCCATCCGCAGCCTGCTGCCCGATTCCATCGACGGTTTCCCCTGGGCGGGGCATCTGGGATTGCGGATGCACGAAACCTTGGTGGGAGCCCTCGAGCCCACCACCTCCACCCTGCTGTTCACCAACACCCGAAACCAGGCAGAGCGTTGGCACCAATGCCTCCGCTACACCTGTCCGGAAATGGAGGATGCCCTGGCGCTCCACCACAGCTCCCTCGATCGGGCCACCCGGGAAGGGGTGGAAGCGGGGGTGAAGGACGGGGGGATCCGTTGGGTGGTGTGCACCAGCTCCCTGGATCTGGGGGTGGATTTTCAGCCCGTGGAGCAGGTGGTGCAGATCGGCTCGGCGAAGCATCTGGCGCGGCTGCTGCAACGGGCAGGCCGCTCGGCCCATGCCCCTGGCCGCACCTCCCAGGTGCTCTTCATGCCCACCAACGCCCTCGAGCTGATGGAGGTGAGCGCCATGCGCCGCGCCCTGGGGCGGGGGGTGGTGGAACACCGGGCCGCCCCGGAGGCCCCCCTGGATGTGCTGCTCCAGCATCTGGTCACCTTGGCCTGCGGCCCGGGATTCTGCCCCCACCAGGAATGGCAGACCGTTCGCACCGCCTGGAGTTTCCGCCACCTGGAGCCCGAGCAATGGGAGTGGTGCCTCACCTTTCTGGAGCACGGGGGAAGCTGCCTGGCCGCCTACCCCCGCTACCGCAAGTTGGAACGGGATCCCCCAACCTCCCCTTCGGCGCCAGACGCTCCCCCGGCCTTTCGTTTCCGAGTACAGGACAAGACGATCGCCCGGCTGCACCGATTGAACATCGGCACGATCACCGCCGATCGCAGCGTCAGCGTGCGCTTCGTGCGGGGGGCCGTGATCGGCCATGTGGAGGAGGCCTTCATCGGACGGCTGAGGCCCGGGGATGTGTTTTTCTTTGCCGGCCGCCAACTGGAATTCCAGCGTCTGCGGGAGATGACGGCCTATGTGAAGACCACCACCAAGACCAGCACGGCCGTGCCCGCCTGGGCAGGAGGGCAGATGGCCCTCTCCGACCTGCTCAGCCACCATCTGCGGGAGGAAGTGGATCGCTGCAGCCAGGCCCTCGAGGAGGGAGCGGACAGCCCTCTCTTCGACACCGCGGAACTGCAGGCCCTGGTTCCCCTGCTGCAACGGCAGGCCGAACTTTCACGGATCCCCAGACGGGATGACTTTCTCGTGGAGGTCTGCCGCACACGGGAGGGCTGCCATCTCTATGCCTATCCGTTTGAGGGACGCTTTGTGCATGAGGGTCTGGGATTCCTCTGGGCCTGGCGGTTGGCCCGCCATCACCCGGGCACGCTGACCGTCTCGGTGAACGACTACGGCTTTGAATTGCTGGCCCCTCGGGGGTATCCCTTCCCCGAGCTGGTGGCCCAACACGGCGAAGCGCTGCTCAGCACGGAAGGATTGGAGCGGGACCTGGAAGCGGCCATCAACCTTTCCGAATTGTGCCGGCGCCGCTTCCGCGGGATCGCCCAGGTGAGTGGCCTGGTGCACAACGGCTATCCCGGCGCGGCCAAGAGTGGCAGCCAGCTGCAGATCAGTGCGGCACTGCTCTTTGATGTGTTCACCCGGCATGATCCCGCCAACCTGCTGCTGCAACAGGCGCGCCGGGAGGTGATGAGCGACCAGCTGGAGAAGCATCGGTTGGAAGCCACCCTGCAACGGCTCCAGACCTGCCGCCTTCAGGTAGAACGCACACCCCGACCCACCCCTCTGGCCTTCCCCCTGTTGGCGGAGCGGCTGACCAATCGGATGAGCAACGCATCCCTTCTGGAACGACTGCACCGCCTGCGGTCCGAGGCCGAAAAAGCCGAAGGGGTGGACTGAGCTCTGGGGACCGGAACCTCCCAGGCCTCAGGGAGCAGGGGTGGGATCGGCCGGATGGGCCGCAGGAAGGACGGCCGGAGAATCGTGGGTGGCGGACTGCAAAACCTGATGCACCACCATCCCGGATCCCACCAACGTGGCCCCCGTGACGCCCAGCACGCCCAGGAGCAGGCGACGGCTGGTGCGGGGAAAGACGCGAAAGCTGGCCACGATGGCCACGGGCCAGAGGGGCGGGATCGCCCAGGCGGCCGCCAGCATCCCCACGGTGCCGACCCGGGCCGCCCGATCGAGCACCTCGGTGCGTTGGGCCAGGGCCTGCTGGGCCTGGTGTTCGCGCAGGAGTTGGCGATCCTCCTCGGTGTGCCAGTAGCCCAGACGGCGGGCCACGTCCAGATCCCGCTCAGCCCCGGTGCGGCCCAGGGAACCAGCCACGGATTGGAGCCAACCGGTTCCAGCCATCCCAAATTCACTGCGTCAGGGTTGCAACCTAGGAGGGCTGTTCTGAGGGGAGGTTCGGGATGCCGGGCGGAGGAGAGGGGAAGAACCGCCCTCAGGCCACCAGGTAGCTGCGCAGGTCGAGAGACCGACTGCGGATGCCTTCCAGAGCCCGGCGCTCCAGGTTCCGCGTTTTGTCGCGGCTCATTCCCAGTTCCTTGGCGATGGACGTGAGGCTCATGGGCTCCTCACCCTCCATCCCGTAGCGCATCTTCAGCACCCGACCCTGCAGCTCCGGCAGCTGCTCCACCAGCGCACGCAGATCCCCCTTCAAACACTCCCCATCCACCATCTCCCCAGGCAACATCCC
>JBEIGX010000147.1:0-5944 GCA_040381675.1 Aphanothece sp. | reverse complement strand
CTCCACGTTGTGGATCATGTCGAGGATGCCGCCGATGGCAGAGCTGGCCAGGGTGCGAATCGGCCCGGCACTGATCGCGTTCACCCGCACCTGCTTCTCGGGACCCAGCTCGGCGGCGAGGTAGCGCACCGAAGCCTCCAGGGCTGCCTTGGCAACGCCCATAACGTTGTAGTTGGGTATGGCCCGCTCGGCTCCCAGATAGCTCAGGGTGATCACGCTGGCCCCTTCGTTGAACAGGGGTTTGGCGTAGCGGCAGAGGGGAGCCAGGGAGTAGGCACTCACTTCCAGGGCCCGGGCAAAGCCCTCGGGGCTGATGGCGCTGTAGTCGCCGATGAGCTCCTCCTTGCCCGCAAAGGCCAGGCAGTGCACCAGCACGTCCAGCGTTCCCCACTGCTGCGCCACCTTGGCAAACACCGCCTCGATCTGATCCGGCTCCTGCACGTTGAGGGGCTCAAAGAGGGTGGGCGCCAGGGGCGCGGTGAGATCCCGCACCTTCCCCTCGAAACGGCCCTTCTCATCCGGCAGGTAGGTGACGCCCAGTTCGCATCCGGCGGCATGCAGCTGCTGGGCAATCCCCCAGGCGATCGACTTGTTGTTGGCGATGCCGGTGACGAGGGCCTTCTTGCCGCGCAGGTCGAGGAGCATGGGGGGCTGGTCAGGGGGGAGCAATCGGGGGATTCTCCATCAGCGCGGAGCCGTGAGGGCGTGCCCATCGGATCGGCCGATGCGGCTTGGGGCGCCGATCCCTGAGACCGGAAGGCTTCGTTACATTCCGATTGGGAAGTCCTACTCTTTCTATAGGACTTGATGGTCTTTGCGATGTTTGCTAGTGACGAAGCTGTTCCTTGGTCTCTCGACAACGACGTCTGGGGTCGCGCACCCGAAGGAGCGGAGCCACCTCTTGCTGCCTGTTGGCTACCGCCTCCCCTGATCGCTGTTGAGGGCATTCCCGCCTCGGCAGACGAACCTGATCCGGGGACGGTCCTGGAGGAGACGATCGACATCCCTTCGTGGTGCGGCGTATCAGAGCCATGGATCGATCCGATCATCGGGATGGATCCCAATCCCGTGGACCCTGCTCCTGAGCCAGAGCTTTCGGGGGAGCCGGCTCCCTGGGATGACCTGATCTATGGGGAGTACCGGTTGTTTGTTGAGGAGAACCCCCAGTGGTTGGAGGAGAACGGTGGAGGTGAGGTGCAATTACAAGTGATGACGCCCAGCACGTACCTGCCGTGGATTGAACTGGGCACGCCCGGCCAAGCGATGGCGTTTGACCGCTGGTACCACCAGACCTACCTGGCTCCCGTGCCCGTGTTGCCTGAGCTCCCTGAGGAGCCGGCTCCGGACCCCTGGCCATGGCTCAGGCACTTGGTTTTGGAGCCCGTTGCCTGGGATCTTGAAGGTGGGGAGTTTGACGGGGATGTGATGGTTGAGCTGTGCATTTCTTCCTATGAGCTGCGGAACCTGCAGGTTGTCCCCATAGACCTGGAGCCCAGAGAGCCTGCTCCATCTCCCATCGCCTCGCTCCAGACGGAGCCTTTCCCTCCAGCCCAGGATGGATTGGAGCCAGCCGCCATCACGGCCGACCGACCTCCCTCCCTTCAGGCGCCCAACCCCTTCCCCAACGACTTCGCCTTCCCCTCACCCATCCATTCCCGTGGCGACTCCCGCGGTGATGGGGTGGCAGCTTTCGCCGACCAGCCCGCCAGCCCGGGGGCGGATCAGGATCTGGAGGATTCCATCCCTTCCCCCAGCCCTCTGCCGGCCAAGGAGGGGGTGAGCAACCGTGATGCGGAGTCTCTGCTGGCGCCCCTTGGCCTGAATTTGCCTGATCTCAGGATCTGGCGTCCCGTCCGCCTGGAGCCCCGCTCGAAGGCATGACGGCTGCCTGTGCCATCTGCCAGATCCATGGGACCCCAAGCCACCAGGAGTCCTATGAAATTGGCCGTGGCGCGCTGTGGCTCTTGCGGCACCATCCGGATCCGTCGCCCCTGGCCGGGTGGCTTCTCCTGGATGCCCGTCGCCATCTGGGCGGGCCCCTCTCCTTCTGCGATCAAGAGGCCTCAAGTTGGGGGGGGGCGGTGCGCCACGCCAGCCAGCTCGTGCAACGGCTCACCGGCTGTGAGCGGGTGTATGCGATCGCGTTTGGGGAGGGGGCGCCCCATCTGCACCTGCACCTGATCCCCCGCTTCGCTTCCGATCCCGCTAGCGCGGCCTGGAGTGTGGCCGATCTCTACCGGGCCGTGGTGGCCGGTGAACGGCCCGCCGCTGATCCAGAGCGCGTGCAGGGGCTGGTGGCGCAAGCGCGCCAGCTCGTGGAGCAGGCGGTGCTCGATGGAGCTCTCGGCTGATGGAACGCCCGCCCGTCTTTCCAGGGGGGCGCCGCGCGGCGGAAGCCCGCCTCGCTCTGATGGATCCGGCCCGCTACGGCACCAGCCGCAACCACCTCGATGGAGCCGTCACCCGCCTGTCGCCCTATATCCGCCATGGGGTGCTCACCCTCGCCGAGGTGCGGGAGGCCGTGTTTGCCTGGCTTCGAGAGCGGGAGGCAGGGAGCAGTCCGGTGTCTGCGGTGCAGCAGGGGGAGCTGTTTGGGGAGCCCCAAGCGGGAGAGAGGGGAGGGTGGAGCCCGGCCCAGCGCCGGGCGGGCGAGAAACTGATCGCTGAGCTGGGCTGGCGCGACTACTGGCAGCGGCTCTGGCGCCAGTGGGGGGACGGCATCTGGCAGGACCGGGAACCACTGAAGACGGGCCACCCCCCCACCTCCTACGCAACAGAGCTGCCTGCGGATCTGGCGGCTGCCGCCACGGGCCTGGCCTGCATGGATGCGTTTGCTGAGGAGCTGATGGGGACGGGCTGGTTGCACAACCATGCCCGCATGTGGCTCGCCTCCTACGTGGTGCATTGGCGGCGGGTGCGCTGGCAGGCGGGAGCCCGCTGGTTTCTCCAACACCTGCTGGATGGGGATCCAGCCAGCAACAACCTCAGCTGGCAGTGGGTGGCCAGCGCCTTCAGCCACAAGCCCTATCTCTTCAACCGGGCGAATTTGGAGCGGTTCACCAGTGGCCGCCATTGCGCGGGCTGTCCGGCGGCGGGGCGGGGCGGGGCGGGCAGGCCGGGAGGCTGTCCCTTTGAGGCGAGTTATGAGGGGCTGCAAGCCCGGCTGTTCCGGCCGGTCGATCCCCTTGCAGAGGCCGCCCCGGGGGGCCAACCGTTCCAGAGAGCGTCGCTCCCCATGTCCGATGCCGGTTCGCTGCCAGGAAGGCCGCTTGTGTGGGTGCATGGTGAGGCCTTGGGCTCGGCCAATCCGGCCCTGCGCGCCCATCCCGGCAGCCCCGCCGTGTTCGTGTTCGACACGGAGCTGATCGAGGGCCGCACCGCTACAACCGGCGGGCAAGGATCCGGCGTCGCCCCGGTGCCGTTGGCCCCTGGCCGGCTGCGCTTCCTGCGCGAGTGCCTCTCCGAGCTGCCGGTCAGCGTGCGCGAGGGGGACGTGGCAGCACAGCTTCTGGCGGCAGCCGCCGCCGCTGGCGCTGACGGCATCGTCACCAGCCGGGCGGTGGATCCGCGCTTCGCGGCGATCGCGGCCCGGCTGGCGGAGGCCCTGCCCCTGCGGATCCTGGAACCCGAACCCTTCGTGGAGCTTCCCTGGCAGGGCGGCGGAGCGCCGGATCTGGGCCGCTTTTCGCGCTACTGGCGGCGCGCGGAGTCGCGGGTGTGGGCGGCTGGGGCCGGCGCGCCCTCCCGCAGCTGAGGCAGGCTGCCTTCCGATTCTCCCGCCCGAAGCCGTTGCCTTCCTCCTTCAAAAGCCTGGAGTTCACCACCTGGCAGCGGGGCGCCGAGGCCTACGACCGCCTGTTTGGCACGGTCACGGCGGCGGCGATCACGCCGACGCTGGAGGCCCTGCAGTTGGGCCCCGGTCAGCGGCTTCTCGACATCGGCTGCGGGACTGGCCAGACCGTCGCCGCTGCTCTGGAGCGGGGGGTGGCCGCCTGCGGCCTTGATCTGGCCCCAGCCATGGTGGCCCTGGCCCAGCAGCGGTGTCCCGCCGGCCGGTTCAAGGTCGGCGACGCCGAGGCTCTGGAGGAGGAGGACGGCGTCTATGACGCCGCCTGCAGTCTGTTTGCGATCAACCATGTCCCCGATCAGGAGGGGGCGATCGCGGAGGCCTTTCGGATCCTTCGCCCCGGTGGCCGGTTTGCCTTCACCATGTGGCGCCCTCCCGGCCCCTCAGCCTTCCACGCCCTGGTGCGGGATGCGATCGCTGCTCATGGTCAGGGCGATATCCCCAGCCCCATGCCAGCGCCCCGGCTGCGTTTCGGCGAGGCGGAGCCTTGCCGGGAACTGCTGCTGGCGGCGGGTTTTGAGCAGCCCCAGGTCGGCGAGCTGCCGCTCGCCTTTCACCTCGAATCCCCCTACACCGTCCTGGAGCTGGCGGCCACCTCGCCCCGGGTCTCCCTGCTTATGGCGCAGCAGAGCGAGGCAGACCGGCGCCGGATCGAGGCGGCCATCCTCGAAGGGGCGCTGGCGTTTCGCCGCAGCGACGGGATCCATCTGCCGATTCCGGCTCTGTTGACGGTCGGGCGCAAGCCGCTCGTGCCTCAAACGTAAAGTCATGACCATGGATGGGCGCACCACTGCCGTGAAATCGACTGCCGTGGAATCGACAGCCGTGACCGTCATCCCCATCCGAGCAAGACGGAGCCCCCGCCTCAAGCGCTGTGTGATCAGCCTGGGCGTCGGCAAGAAAGTGTATAAAGATTGCATCAAGAGGTTGCAGGAGAGCTTAATCAGAATGGGATTTGATGGCGATTTCCTCTTCTGGAATGAACGCTTTCCCGGTGGAGCTCCGTCTCAATTTGAGGCTCCATTTGCCTTTAAAACTTATTGTTTCTTCGTGGCCAGGGATCTGGGCTACGAGGAAATTCTTTGGATGGATCCTGTCTGTGTTGCCCTCCGGCCGCTGGAGCTGGTCTTTGCGTTGATTCAGGCCAATGGATACGTCATGTTTAACAATAACTATGGTCAAGTCATGGGCCAATGGTGTAGCGATGAAGCCCTGGCTGCCAATGGCCTCTCCCGAGACGAGGCCATGTTGATACCGGAAACCCCCTGTTCTGTTATTGGCCTGGATTTGCGCTCACCCCTGGCGAATCACTTTCTGGAAGGGTGGTATCAGATCATGTCCGATGGGGTGACCGCCAAGGGCACCCGGCAGCCGGTGGATAATTGGGAGGACTATATGGCGATCTTCTGGAACAAGGGGGGGCGGATTTCTGCTGATCCCCGCGTGGGGGGACACCGCTGCGACCAGCCTGCCGCGGGCATCGTTGCCCACCGACTGAGCATGACTCCCTACGCGGATCTTCTGCGTGATATTCACTTCAAAAGGAACGAAAATAAACCGCCAGACAGCCATTCTTCACCATCGTGAATTTGGCGAAGAAATCACCTCTCTTGATGATATTTACTACCATGTCTTTGTTCGCATGCCCTGGATTCAGCCCGTGCGAGACGGCATCCAAACAGTAGGTCGCAAGGTCAAACGCTTGGCTGGCAGGCTTTCCTGACCGTTCATCCTCCGGCCTGCTTCGGTCGAAACCCTGCTTTCTCCAGCTCCTCCAGAACCGGGGCCACTTGGTCGCCCTGGAGCTCCAGGAGGCCCTCCTTCATGCTCCCCCCTGTACCCACCCTGGCCTTGAGGGTCTTCAACAGGGCCAGGGCTTCGCTTTCCCCGATCTCAAGGCCGCTGATCACGGTCACGGTTTTCCCCCCTTTCCCCGCCTTGGTGCGCTGGACCCTCACCCGCTGCTGGCCCTTGGGCGTGCTGGATGCCGGAGCGGCAGGGCGGGCCAGACTGGGTGGCCCATCAAACTCCTGCCAGCCGCCTTTCTTGGCCATCAACCTTCCGTCGGGGCTGGGATCACTCCCACCTGCTGCAGGT
>JBEIGX010000146.1:0-6010 GCA_040381675.1 Aphanothece sp. | reverse complement strand
TGAAATCTCCCGTATTGGGTCACTGAAAACTCCAGCTGGTTTTTGCTGTGAAACTCCAGCTGTCGTTCCAGTTTCTCTGGATGCCAGAGGTCATCCACATCCAGGAAGCAGATCAGCTCTCCTCTGGCCTCGGCCACAGCCTTATTGCGTGGAAGGGCGGGGAATGGGCGTGGATCCTTGATGTCTAAGAGCCGGAAACGCGAATCTGCGTTGGCGATCTGGCGGGCTAGAGCAGGGCCCTGATCCGTGGACGCATGATCCACCAGGAGGCATTCCCAGTGGGTGTAGCTCTGGGCTTGAAGGTTTGCCGCGAGGTGGGGAAGAAAGTGTTCGCTGTTGCGGTAGGGGGTCACTACCGAGATCAGCGGCGAGGAGGCATGGTTCATCTCGGCCCCGGCTGGCGACAACACCAACCCCACACCAGAGCATGCAGGCGCATCAACCTTGCTTGCTGGGAGGCCAGCCCTCCTGCCCGAAGCAGCCATTTGATCCATTCGGCCATTTTCTCCACTGCTGTTCGCTGCCCGTCCTGACTGCGACGGATGAATTCTTGGGTATCAGGGAGCTCGCTGGAAACACCATCGAGAGCAAATTCGCAGACTGGATGGGGGAGATAACAGGCTGCACCGCCTTGACGGATCGCTTCACGCATCACGGCACGATCAGCCACCAACGAATCGGAGCGATAGGGATGGGTTCGGGCAAAGGTGGTGTCAAAGAGAAAGGCCTGGTGACAGGGCACCATTCTTCGCAGCCAGCGCTGCAGCCGTATGGAGGACGGTGGCGTAAGCCAAGGGGCAACAGGCGCAGACTTCCGGGGAACTGGCACGACCCAGGCCTGGCCGAACACCGCCGCAGGACGGCGGCTGATCGCCTGCGAGAGGGACAGCCAATGCTCCACAAGGGCTGTCAGTCCCCCAGGTAGGTAGTGATCGCCAGCATGCATGAAGGCAATCAGCTCTCCATTCGCCTGGCTTAAGGCTGCATTCATCGCCGGATAGATCCCCTCCGGCTGGAGGCGTTGATGGCGCAAAAGCTCCACCGCATGGGAGAGCATTTGGCAGCATCTTGTGCACTCTTCCCCATCAGAGCCATCCATCACGAGGATTTCACAGCCTCCAGTCAATCCTTCTGAAGCGGCTGGCATGGACAACAATGTGGCATGCAATTGCTCGGAGTTGTTTCGGCAGAGCGTGACAACAGTCACCCTGGGCCTGCTGTCCATGGGCTCCCGGCTCCGATGATGCATCTGATCTTCGCCCACGCGCCTTGGATCTCCCGGGTGTTCCCCCCACCCTTTGGCCCCAGCTCCTCAAGGCTGCTGGATCACGTCCGCTGGCCCTGGTGGGGGGAGCGGTGCGCGATTGGTTGCTCCATCTCCAACACCGGGATCCCTGGCGAGGGCTTCTCGATCTTGATCTGGTGATCGCGGATCCCGCGCTCCACGGTCTGTCTGCCGGAGCCTCAAGGCCGGAGCGATCGTCGCCGGCCTGGCAGTTGGCGGAAAATCTTTCCTGCGTCGGATCTGCCTTCAGGGTGCGGGAGGCCCGTCCTCACGGTCAGTACGGCACCGTCGAGCTGGAGCTGGAGCTGGCCCATGACGCTGATGGCGTCGCTGCGGGATCCCACCCGGAAGGTTCCAGATTTCTTCTGGATGTGGCGAGCGCCCGCGCCGAGACCTATCCCGTTCCGGGGGACAACCCAGTGGTGCAGTTCGGCTCCCTTGAGGACGATCTGGCCAGGCGCGATCTGACGATCAATGCCATGGCCCTGGACCTGTCCACGGGCACCCTGCTCGATCCCCATGGAGGTCAGCTGGATCTGACCGCTCGGCAACTGCGTTTTCTTCACCCTGCAAGCCTCAGGGATGATCCCACCCGTCTGGTGCGGGCCGCCCGGTATGCCGCCCGGCTTGGGTTCCACCTGGCTCCGGAGAGCCAGGCCCAGGCGAGAGCCACCCTCGCCGCCTGGCCCTGGCCCTGGTGTGCGGAGGATGCTCCCCCAAAGGCCCCGGCCGCTCTTGGCACCCGGCTGCGAAAGGAATTGGAGCTGTTGCTGGAGCGGGAAGACTGGCGAGTGGCTCTCGAGTGCTTACAGGCTTGGGATGGACTGCTGCTGCTGGATCCTCTTCTCCAGTCCGACCGGCGATGGTTGCATCGTCTCCGTTGGGCTTCCCGGTTTGGTCTTCCCCTGATGACCGCTCTGCTCGCTGGTGCCCAGAGCCCCCTCCTTCTCGCTGAGCGCCTTCAGGTGCCCCACCGCCAGCATCTACTGCTGCGTCAGTACCTGGCCCTGCGGCATCGCCTGGGCTCTGGGGCCCCTTCGCCCCAGAGCCCGGGCCAATGGTGCCAGCTCCTGGAAGCCCCGGGCCTGTCGCCGCAGGCCGTGGCTCTCGCCCTCGCCTGCGGGGTGGCCCCCCGGCGTCCGTTGTTGCGTTGGTTGTTGCGTTGGCGCCATCTGGGGCCCGAGCATTCCGCCCAGGAGCTCATGGACGCTGGGGTTCCGAGGGGGCCGAAGCTGGGGGAGGCCCTGAAACGCTCCCGGCAGAAGAGGCTGGAGCGCGAACGGCCCTGAAAGGGTTGCCCATCCCCTGACGGCCGCCCATGGTGCCTACCATCAGTCGCCATCCCTCCGGCGTCTCGCCCATGTCCAGCCTCACCGTGCTCAAGTTCAGCTCTGAGGATTGCGGCACCTGCCACCGCATGAGCCATTACGACGCCAAGGTGGCGGAAGAGCTGGGCCTGGTCTTTGTGAGCGTGATGCTGCAGGACACGAACACCTACCGCCTCTACCGCAAGGTGTTGATGGCCCAGTATCCCAACAAGGAAGGCATGGGCTGGCCCACCTACCTGGTGGTGAGCGATGTGCATGCCGATTTCGTGGTGCACGGTGAACTCAAGGGGGGCATGCCCAAGGGAGATTTCCGCGAGCGGCTTCAGGCTTTGGTGGAGGTGGCGATGGTGTAGCCACCAGGGTTTGCCGTTTGCCAGCGCCAGCCATCCCGACACATCTCGCCAAGGCTGCGGCGGCAGCTCCAGCCCAGTTGCTTCTGGGCTAGGGAGACATCCGCCACGCTGGTAGCGGTGTCCCCTTGCCGTCGCGGTTCGAATTTCTGGGCAATGGCGTGGCCGCTGACGGCGCTGAAGGTGTGCACCATCTCCAACACGGAGATGCCCTGCCCCGTTCCCAGGTTCAGGGTCAGGAGCATGTCCTCCTGGCGATGCAGGAGGTGGGTCAAGGCACTGCAGTGGCCCTCCGCCAGGTCCATCACGTGGATGTAATCGCGCACGCCGGTGCCATCGGGGGTGGGCCAGTCGGTCCCGTAGATCGGCAGGGAGGGTGCTTGCCCCAGGGCAACCTGAGCAATCAGGGGAAACAGATTGGTGGGCTCTCCCAGGGGATCTTCGCCGATTTGGCCGCTGGGGTGGGCTCCCACCGGGTTGAAGTACCGCAGCCGGGCGATCCGCCATCCCGGCTCGCTGGCCGCCACATCCTCCAGGAGTTGCTCCACCGCTGCCTTGCTATGGCCATAGGGATGGAGGGGGTGGATGGGGGCACTCTCCGGGATCGGAACGGTGTCGGGCAGGCCATAGACGGCAGCACTGCTGCTGAAGATCAGGGTGCGGCAGCCATGGCTGCGCATTTGTTCGAGCAGGCAGCAGCTTCCACGCAGGTTCACGTCCCAATAGCGCAGGGGCTCCCGGATCGACTCGGCCGGGGTCTTCAGACCGGCAAAGTGCAGCACGGCGTCCACGGGTTGCTGGGTCAGGGCACGCCCCACATCTCCCGGGTTGCGCACATCCCCTTGGAGAACCGTGAGGGCCCCTTCCTCCCCCCGCGCTTGCCATGCCCCAGATTCTGCCGGGCTCAGGGGCGGGAGCCCCGCCAGGTGGGCAACGCGACGCAGGGCTTCCTGATGGCTGTTGACGAAGCTGTCGAGCACCACCACGGAGTGGCCGGCCTCCAGCAGACACAGGGTGGTGTGGCTCCCGATGTATCCCCCGCCGCCTGTGATCAACAGATTGGCCAACTGTTTGCTTCACGCCCACGCCATAACCAACCTACGTGCCGTCAGCCGGTCGACTCAAGAGGTCGGCTCCAGGCGTGCGCTTTTTGGGCTGTACGCGTCGGAGTCGGTCAAAGAAAAGTGTATTATCGACGAGTTATCAATTGCACTGATGATTGTCGATACACCAATCCGCACTATTTGTTGCATAGGTGCGGGTTACGTGGGTGGCCCAACTATGGCGGTGATTGCTGATCGTTGTCCCAATATTCAAGTGACCGTTGTTGATCTCAATTCCGAGCGAATCTCCGCTTGGAATGATCAAGATTTGTCCAAGCTGCCGGTCTACGAGCCTGGATTGGATGCCGTTGTCGGGCGAGCCCGTTCCCGCAACCTCCATTTCACAACCGAGGTGGATCGAGCCATTGCAGAAGCCGACATGATTTTTCTGTCGGTCAACACCCCTACCAAAACCCGCGGGGTTGGAGCCGGCCAGGCCAGCGACCTTCGCTGGATCGAAGCTTCTGCCCGGCAGGTCGCTGCAGCGGCCAGTGGCCACACCATCGTGGTGGAGAAAAGCACCCTGCCCGTCCGCACCGCTGAGGCCGTCAAGGCCATCCTTTTAGCGGCCCAGGGCGACGCCGGAGGCCGCAAGACCTTTTCCGTGCTCTCCAACCCCGAGTTCCTGGCGGAAGGGACGGCCATCGCCGATCTGGAATCCCCCGACCGGGTGCTCATCGGCGGAGAGGATGCGGAGGCCATCGAGGCCCTGGCCTCCGTCTACGGCCAGTGGGTGCCCAGCGACCGCATCCTGCGCACGAACCTCTGGAGCAGCGAGCTCTCCAAGCTGACGGCCAATGCCTTTCTGGCTCAGCGGATTTCCTCGATCAATGCAATTGCCTCCCTCTGCGAAGCCACGGGCGCAGATGTGAGGGAAGTGGCGCGGGCCATCGGCACCGACTCCCGCATCGGTCCAAAATTCCTCCAGGCCGGTCCGGGCTATGGGGGCAGCTGCTTCCAGAAAGACATCCTCAACCTGGTCTATCTCTGTCGGCATTACGGTCTGGAGGAGGCGGCCAGCTACTGGGAAAGCGTGGTGACCCTCAACACCTGGCAGCAGCAGCGCATCGCTCGCCTGGTGGTGAACAGCCTGTTTGGCACCGTGAGTGGCAAGCGTATTGCGGTGCTCGGCTTTGCCTTCAAGGCCGACACCAACGACACCCGGGAAGCCCCCGCGATCCGAATCTGCCGGGAGCTGATTGAGGAAGGGGCCCAGCTGGCCATCGTGGATCCCAAGGTCGGCCCAGCCCAGATCACCCAGGATCTGCAGCGCCCCCCCCTCGACCCCTCCCAGGCTCCTCACCACGTCCCCCTGGGCGGAGAGGGCACCTGGATCCATGCGGCCACCCCCCTGGAGGCCGCAAAGGGGGCGGATGCGGTGTTGATCCTTACGGAGTGGCAGGCCTACAGCGATCTCGATTGGTCCGTGATCCACGGGGTGATGCGGCGGCCCGCCTGGCTCTTCGACGCCCGCGCTGTGGCGGATCCGGTGGCGGCCAGGGCTGCTGGCCTTAATGTCTGGCGCGTGGGGGAGGGCTGATTCATGGCACGTCGCAATCTCATCACTGGCGGTGCGGGTTTTCTCGGTTCCCATCTCATCGACCGGCTCATGCATGCCGGCGAAGAAGTCATCTGTCTGGACAACTACTACACCGGTCGCAAGGACAACATTCGTCACTGGTTGGGACACAGCAACTTTGAGTTGATCCGCCATGACGTCACCGATCCGATTCGGTTGGAGGTGGATCGGATCTGGCACCTGGCCTGTCCAGCTTCCCCTGTGCATTACCAGTTCAATCCCATCAAAACGGCCAAAACGAGTTTTCTCGGCACCTACAACATGCTGGGTTTGGCACGAAGGGTGGGGGCACGTCTTCTTCTGGCGAGCACCAGCGAGGTCTACGGTGATCCGGAAGTGCATCCCCAGCCCGAGAGCTATCGGGG
>JBEIGX010000145.1:0-6087 GCA_040381675.1 Aphanothece sp. | reverse complement strand
CGAGAACAATCTCGACCTTGAGGATGTGCTCTATACCTCACCCGCAGGGCCGATCATGGTGCTGGATGTGATCTACGGCTACAGCGTCGAGATCGAGCGCAGCGGCCACGATTTCTATGCTCATAAAACAGGCTTCACCCGCCCATCTCTTCTGCGCGTTCTGCAGGCGGCTGGCTTTCAGGCGATCTACAGCGGCACAGGCAATCGGGAGATCCGTGCCATCGCCTTTAAGGGAACGCCCAATGCCGAAGCCCTGGCCTTGTTTCAGCTGATCAAGGACAAGTCCTCCTGAGTGAGCACCCTCAGCGATCCAACGCCAACCACTTTCGCGCCTCCCGGGCGTCCCGCTCCTGGCCGGCCCGGTGGCCCAGGGCAAAGGCCCCCACGGCCAGCGCCACCGCCGCCACCATTCCTCCGCCGCGGCTTGGGCTGAGGGGGCCGGAGGGCAGGATCACGGGCACGGTGGCGGCGAGCATGAAGCTGGTGGCTCCCAGCGCCGTGACCCCATACACAGCAGGTTTGACCGTGCGCCGGCTCAGGCCGTGCCTCACAAGCACCACCACCCCCACCAGTGGCACGGCGCTGCCGAGGGCCCAGGCCCAGCGCTCCCGGGGTGTGTCGCTCAGCCGGCGCTGGAAAGCGTTGGAACGGGAGGCCAGTTCCATGGCTACTGCCTCCGGGGCGCGCCGCGCCGCCCGGCCAACACCTGCTGCACCCTGCGCCAATGCACCCCGTGGTGGGCCAGAGCCACCTGCAGGTGGAACACCATGTCGGCCGCTTCGCTTGCGATCGCTTCCGGGTCGTTGTCCTTGCAAGCCATCACGAATTCGGCGCTCTCCTCGCCGATTTTCTTGAGGATGCGGTTGTCGCCCCCATCCAGGAGCTTGTTGGTGTAACTCCCTTCCTCGGGGCGATCCCGGCGCCCCTCAATCACCCGTGACAATTCGGTGCAGGCGTCCGCCGGCGGGGGTGGGCCCTGGGCGCCCCCGCCGCTGGGGGGTGTTGCGCTGTCGTAAAAGCAGCTGCGGGCGCCGGTGTGGCAGGCCACCTCACCGGCCTGCTCCACCGTGAGCAACAGCACATCGGCATCGCAGTCGAAACGCAGCCCTTTCAAGTGCTGGATGTGCCCGCTGGTGGCGCCCTTGTGCCAGAGCTCCTGCCGGGAACGGCTCCAATAGTGCACCTCTCCGCTCTCCAGGGTGCGTTGCAGCGCCTCCCGATTCATCCAGGCCAGCATCAACACCGCCCCGTCCAACCAGTCCTGGGCAATCGCCGGGATCAGGCCCGCCCCGTCCCAGCGGAGCACGGCTGCGAGGTCCTCCGTCAGCCGGGCCGCCTCCTCCACAGTGGGTGGCGGAGAGTGAAAAGATGGTGGGGTGGCCACGACGGGCGCGTTACCAGCTGCAGCGATCCTCCCCCATGCCAAGCCCCCCGGCCCACACCTGCAGCAAGACCTTTTCGGGTTTTCCATGCACTCACCGCCAGTGGCGCCATGGCGGCCACTGCCGCTTTGTGCATGGCTACAGCCGGAGCTTCACCTTCTGCTTCGCTGCCCATCGGTTGGATGAGTGTGGCTTCGTGGTGGATTTCTCCAGCCTTCAGCCCTTGCGGGAGCGCCTAGCCCAGCAGTTCGATCACACGTTTCTGGCCAGTGCCGATGATCCCCTCCTGCCCCAATGGCAGCACCTCCATTCCCTGGGGGGTCTGGATCTGCGGGTGATGGACAACGTGGGCATGGAGGCCACGGCCCAGTTGGTGTGGGGCTGGGCCAATGAGCTCCTCCATGGGCGGGAGGCAGGCCGGGCCTGTTGTTTCCGGGTGGAGGCCAGGGAAAACGAGGTCAACGCCGGCTTTTTTGCTTCCACGCCGGAGTGGTTTGCTCCGTTGGAGGGCCAGCAGAGGGTCTGGGAGGCCCCGTGAACGCCGCTCTGGTGGCCCAGCGCTTCGCGACCGCCTGGGCCCTGTTTCAGGGGTTGCTCATCGAGGCGCTTCCCTTTCTCCTCCTCGGGGTGGTGATCGCCACCGCTGCCCGTTGGTTGGCTCCGGGGGGGAGGTGGCTGCGCCAGCTGCCCAGCCATCCCCTCGTTGGCCCCCTCACCGGGGCTGGGCTAGGCCTGGCCCTGCCCGCCTGCGAGTGCGGCAATGTGCCGGTGGCCCGGCGCCTGCTGGCCGCCGGGGCCCCCGTGGGTACGGCCCTGGGATTTCTGTTCGCCGCCCCCGTGCTCAATCCCATCGTGTTGGCCAGCACCTGGGCCGCCTTTCCTGATCGCCCCTGGCTGCTGCTGCTGCGGCCCCTCGGCGCGGTGGTGGTGGCCGTGGGCCTGGCCTTGCTCCTGGGGATGCTGGGGGAGGGGCAGTTGCTCACGGGTGATCTGCTGGAGGAGCGGCGCCTCAGCCGGCCCTTGGCCGAAGTGAGCCTCCTCGAGCGGCGCAGTGGCCTGCTCGGGGGCTCCCCCCCCGATGCTCCCTTTCCGGCCCCCGCCCCCGTGCGCCCCACGGCAGCAGAGCTGTTGCGCCATGGGAGCCAGGAGTTTCTCTCCCTGGCCCTGGTGCTCGTGGTGGGCTGTGCCATCGCGGCCCTGGTGCAAACCCTCGTGCCGCGCCAGTTGTTTCTGGCCGTTGGGGGCCTGCCCACCGCCTCGATCCTGGCGCTGATGCTGTTCGCGCTGGTGGTGTCGGTGTGCTCCAGTGTGGATGCCTTCCTGGCCCTGGGTTTCGCCGCCCAGATCACCCCTGGGGCCCTGCTGGCCTTCCTGCTCCTGGGCCCGGTGATCGATCTCAAGCTCTTTGGCCTGCTCGGACAAATCTTTCGCCCCCGGGCGCTCCTCCTCACCCTGGGGGGGAGCAGCGTGCTTGTGCTGCTGATCGGCCAACTTGTGAACCTCTGGCGTCGCTGACCCCCAGACCCGACCCTCCATGACCTCCACCCCCCAGCCCCCTTCCCCAGCCCTGCCCCCCCTGCAGCGCGGAGCCCTGTGGCGAGGTACGGCCCTGGCGCTCTGGGGCGTGCTGCTATTACGCTCCGCCGTGGATGGCCGGCTGGATCTGCTGCTGCGGGCCGTGTTTCATCCCCTGGTGGGCCTGGCGGGAATGGGCCTGGCGGTCCTGGCCCTGGCCCAGCTGGCCCAGGGGCGGCCCCGGGCCAGGGGCGCCCGGGAGCGGGTGCAGCCCGGCGAGCGGACCCTCGTGATGGCCACCGCCCTCCTCACGGCGGCCGTGCTGGCCTGGCCACCGGCTCCCTCCTTCTCCGATCTCGCCAGCCAGCGCCCCCGCGACAACACGGCGGAAGAGGAGCTGGCCTTCGTGTTGCCACCCTCTCAACGCAGCCTCACCGACTGGGTGCGGTTGTTGAGGGCCCAGCCCGATCCCGAGCTGTTTGCGGGCGACCCGGTGCGCATCAGTGGCTTTGTGTGGCCCGTGCCAGGGGAGCCCCCCCAGCTGGCCAGGCTCCTAGTGCGCTGCTGCCTGGCGGATGCGGCTCCGGTGGGCCTGCCCGTGCGCTGGGCCGCCATGGGCTCCCCACCACCGGCCGATCAATGGCTGGCCATCGAAGGTGTGATGGCGGTGGAGCCCGATCCCCAGGCCAGTGGTGGCCAGCGCCTGGTGGTAGTGCCTCAGCGGATCCGGCCGATTCCGCGACCGGCGCGGCCCCTGGAACCATGAGCCCCTCCCAGACCCGCCAGCCCCTCTGGGCCCTGGGCGGGCTGCTTCTGCTAGCCCTGGCCCTCCAGCAGGCTCTGCTGCGCCAGCCGCCCCGGGTTGAGCAACTCAGCCAGGCGCCGGCCAGCTCCGGTCCTGCCGCGTTGCGGCTGCGTTTCAGCCGACCCATGGATCCGGCCAGCCTCTCCACCAGCCAGCTGGATCCCCCCCTGGCCCATCGTTGGCTGGGGGAGGGCGACACCTTCCTGCTCACCCTCGCGCCCGGGCAACGGGTGCAGGGTCCCCTTCAGCTCACCCTGGCGGGTCGCGACCTGACGGGGGTCTCCCTGCCAAGCCGGCGCTGGCTTTGGGATCCCCGGCCACGTTTGCTGGCCGTGGTGCCCGTCGCCGGTGGGGATCAGCTGCAGGTGCGGGAGCACGATGGCCGCTGGCGCCCCCTGCTGCCCCAGGTGTGGCCCCAGATCGTGGAGGTGGAAGCCGTTGGCGACGGCACAGCTCTCGCCCTGGTGAGCCGGGAGGGGGAGGGCTTCCAGAAGGTCTGGCGGGTGCCCCTGCGGCAACGCAACCTGGCACCTGAGGCCCAGGGGCTTGGGCCTGTCACGGCCGCTGCGCCCGAGGCCCTGGAGCGGGAGCTCCTGCTCTTTGCCCACATCAGTGGCAACCGCCGCGGTGAGCTGCTGGTGCAGGCCGGTGGCATCGGCGCTGAGGCGGTGAAGACCCAGCTCTGGCCCCCCTCAGGCCCGCCCCGCCCCCTCGCTCTTGATGCCGTCGGCACGGCCAGCCTCCTTCCCGAGGGGGGGGCGGTGGTGGTGCCCCGCAGTGAGGGCCTCACCCTCGATGATCTCCCTCCCCGCCCCCCCCGGCGCCAGATTCTTCCTGGCAACCGGGATCTGCTGGCCTTCTGTCCCCGCTCGGGCCGGGCCCTGCTGCGGCGCCATTGGCCCGACTACCGGCGCTCCCTGGAATGGCTGGAGCCTGGTCAGGCGCCCCAGGAGCTGTGGCGGGGCCCGGACGCCCTTCTGGCGGCCAGCTGCCAGGGGGGTGGGGAGCGGATCTGGGTGGCTCTCCTGAGCGGGGAGCGGCAGCCCGAGCTGAGCCTGCTCTCCATCGATCGCCAGCGTCGCCAGACCCAGCTCCTGAAGCTCGATGGCTGGGAATTGGAACCCGGCACCCAGCTGGCGGACGATCCCACCTCTGGTCAATTGGTGGCTGCTCTGCGCCCGCTGGCCAAAGTGGACCCAGGACGGCGCCCCCCCCCGGCCCGGCCCATGGGGCTGCCCACGGGCGAGGCCAAAGGGGCACCGGTGGCCCTGGGACCGCCGGTGCGGCAGGTGCTCTGGCTTCCTCCCGGGGCAGTTGCCTCACAATGAAGCTGACCCTTCCCCTTTGCCCTCCCCCGCTTCTGCCCACCTGCGCCATGCCCCTTCCTGCCCTCTCCACCTCAGCGGCCTTGCCCGCCCGCCAGGAGCACTTGCTGACGGTGCTGCGGGAGGCGGATGATGAACTCTCCGGCCAGGATCTCCATGCCCGCCTGCGGGCGGGGGAAGGAGCCATGGGTCTGGCCACGGTCTATCGCCATCTGCGCCAGCTCCAGCAGCGCGGTCTGGTGCGTTGTCGGCATCTCCCCAGCGGTGAGGCCCTCTTTGCTCCCACGGAGCGGGATGAGCACCATCTCACCTGTGTGGACTGTGGCCGCACCCTGCGCTTGCCCCACTGCCCCGTCCACGGGCTGGAGCTGCCAACGGCCCACCTGGAAGGCTTTCAGCCCCTGTTTCATACCCTTGAATTCTTTGGCCTCTGTGCCAACTGTCAGGAGCGGCAGGGGCCTGATGCCCTCCCGGCCTGACCGGTTTCGCCAACCCATCCCCCCTGGCTCCCTAACCTCCAGAAAGCACGGTCCGTCCCCATGACCACCACCCGTCCGCTTCCCCCTCCCCTGGACGCCGTAGATCCCACGGCGCCCGGCGGGATCGGATCCACCCCCCTGCCGGTGACCATCCTTTCGGGCTTTCTTGGGGCCGGAAAAACCACCCTCCTGAACCACATTCTCACCAATCAGCAGGGGTTGCGCACGGCCGTGCTGGTGAATGAGTTCGGGGAGATTGGCATCGACAACGATCTCGTGGTGACCACCGGTGAAGACACGGTGGAGCTCAGCAATGGCTGCATCTGCTGCACCATCAACGGGGAGCTTCTCGATGCGGTGTATCGGATCCTGGAGCGCCCCGAGCCGGTGGACTACCTGGTGGTGGAAACCACTGGTCTGGCGGATCCCCTGCCGGTGGCGATGACCTTCCTGGGCAGTGATCTGCGGGATCTGACCCGCCTGGATTCGATCATCACCCTGGTGGATGCGGAAAATTTCAGCGAGGAGCTGCTGGACGGAGAGGTGGCCCGCTCCCAGATTCTCTATGGCGATCTGCTGCT
>JBEIGX010000144.1:0-6093 GCA_040381675.1 Aphanothece sp. | reverse complement strand
CCCGTTGGCAACGGCACTGGCAGGCGCAGCTCTTCCAACACCTCCACGCCTCCATAGCGGCGTTGTCCCAACACCCGCATCGTGTCAGGCAACGCTTGGCCGAGGGGAGCGCTGTTGGAGAAGGCCATGGCGGACTGGGGTGAAGAACAACCTCCAATCCTGCAGGGGCGTGCAGGGGCGTGCAGGGGCCCGTGCTGAATTCTGTTCAGGCCGGCTCCAACCGGTAGAGATCCCCGCGGCGCTGCACCCCCGTGGGAATCGCCTGCCGGGCCCGGCCCACCTCCGCCAGATCCAGCTCGGCGTGGAGCACCTGCTCGCCGATGCCCGCCTCGGCGATCACCGCGCCCCAGGGATCCACCACCAGGGAATGGCCGTAGCTGGGGTAGGCGCCTTCCGTCTGGGGGCGGGCGCTGGAGCAGGCCATCAGGAAGCACTGCGTATCCAGTGCGCGGGCCCGCATCACGAGGTGCCAGTGGCGGGGGCCGGTGGTGGTGTTGAAGGCGGCGGGGCAGGCCAGCAGGGTGGCCCCGTGGCGCTGCTGCAGGAGCAGGGAGAGTTCGGGAAAGCGGATGTCGTAGCAGATCAGCAGGCCCAGGGTGGGCGGCTCCTCCAGGCCCGTCGCCAGGGGGTCGCCATTGCCCGGCACCACGGCGAGGTCGCTGCCGCCGGTGAGGCTGTCGGATTCGCGGAAGTAGATGCCTCCCGGTACGTCGACATCAAACAGATGCACCTTGCGGTGCTTGGCCACCAGGCGCCCCTGGGGATCGATCACGGTGGCCGTGTTGTAAAAGCGGCCATCGGCGCCCCGCTCGGGAATGGAGCCGGCGATCACGGCCACCCCATGGCGCCGGGCCAGCCGGGCCACCATCGCCAGGGACTCCGAGGGCCCCTCCGTGAGGTCGGCCCCCAGGGTGGGGATGGGCTCGGCGTAGGCGGCGAAGCGTGCCGCGGCGTAGGGGGCGTTCCAGATCTCCGGCAGCATCAGCAGCCGGGGCTTGGCCCGCCCGGGCGCGGGTTGCAGGGCCCGCTCCAACCAGGCCTCCGCCTGGCGGCGGTTGGCGCCGGCATCCTCGCCAGCGGCGAGCTGCACCAGGGCCACCGGGAGGTGGGACCTCCGCTGCGCCACCTCCTGCTCCAGCTGTTCCCCCCGTTCATGAGGAAACTGCCCAGTCGGCCCCTGTGCAAGCAGGCTCTCGATCGCCCCAATGGCGTCGGCCACCGTGGCGCAGGCCACCACCTGCCCGCCCAGGCTGGCGAAAAAGTCCAGCCAGGCCGGTGGGGCGGCCAGCAGCACCAGGGGCCGGCCCGCCTTGAGGGCATGGGCGGCTTCGGATGCCGTGCCCGGCCCCCCGGCGCCGCACACCACCAGCACGTCGCTGCTGAGGGCGTTGATCACGTTGCGGCCCTGCCCCAGGCCGGTGAAGAGGGCCACATCCAACGGCGCCGTGGCCGTGGGATCGGCGCGCCGGCGGCCGTCATCGGGGAGCACTCCCACCACCAGGTGCCCCTCCACCGTCCTGGCTCCCGCGCAGGCCGCCCCCATCACCCCCTCAGGCCGCCCTCCGCAGAGCAGGGTCCAGCCCCGCCGCGCGATGGCGCTCCCCAGCTCCTCAGCCAGAGCACAATCGGCCACCGTGGCGCTCTCGCCGGCGCCCATCACGCCGATCAGGGGTTTGCGGGGTGGGGGCATGGGTTCAGGCTGGGGAAGGGCTGATGAGTTGCAGGCCCGGGAAGGATTGCTGGTAGCGGCGCCGGTCGCGGCTGATCAGGGGAACCCGTTCCACCAGCGCGTGGGCGCCGATCAGAAAATCCGCGAGCACGGTCTGCCGGGATCCACCCCTGGCCCGGTATTGGGCATGGGCGCGGGCGGCCAGGAAGGAGGCTTCGCGGGGAATCGGGCGGTAGGTGTAGAGATGGCTGGGCAGGAGATCATCCACGGTTTCGATCGTGTCGCAGGCGAAGGCGATTTCGGCATACACGATCGGATTGATCAGCACCGGTCCCTGATCGAGCCAATGGCCCAGCTGCTGCTCACTCCAGGCCAACCATTGAGGATCGGCGGTGATCACATCCAGGATCACGTTGGAATCCACAAACACCATCAGGGAGTGTCCTGCCCCCGTGTGAGGGCCAGCAGCGTATCGGTGGAGAGCCGACCGCGCAGCCGGGCGCGGCGCAGACGTTGCAGGCCCTCGCTGCCGCGGCTGGCTTCCTGGGTCTGTTTCTCGATCCATACCCGGCCCTCGTCCACCACAAAGCGCACTTCGGTGTGGGGCAGAAGGCCGCAGTGCTCGCGGATCTCCTGGGGGATGGTCACCTGCCCCTTGCTGGTGATGCGCATGGCTGGAAGATGCAAGCAGTAAGAATCTTACTCCCGTCCGTCGAGGTTCTTGGGTGGAGCCTGAGAAACCTGTTGCAGCCTGGCGTGTTGAGATCCGCGGGCATATCGCGGAACTTGTGGATCATCGCCACGATGATGCCGCGGTAGTCGGAGGCCAGGAGAAGGGAGTGCGCGTCGGGCAGAGGGCGCCACCAGTTCGCCCTTCACTGCCTCGTAGATGGACTCCTCCCATCCCAGTGCTTGTCGCAGCACAGGGTTTTTCACGGGGCCACCGCTTTGTTCTAGGGCTTCCAGGACATCGTCAAGCAGCTCCTGATCGGGCATCGAGGGGCTGGGCCACCGGGGTTGATGCAATGCTGGCCGCTGCGGGACTCGCTGGGAATGAGAAGTATCACCAGCACATCATATTGAGTGGAATCTGGTTGTAAATCAAGCAGGCTCCGGCACCAGCCACATCACACCACGAGGTCATGACCCACCCCTCTCCGCGCCCCCGCCTGGTGGTCCTCGATGGCTACACCACCAACCCCGGCGACCTCTCCTGGGTGCCACTGGAGGCCCTCGGTGACCTCACGGTGCATGCGCGCACGCCTCGGGAGTTGGTGGCTGAGCGCATCGCCGAGGCTGATGTGGTGCTCACCAACAAGACCCGCCTCGATGGCGATCACTTGGCGGCTGTGCCCCGGCTGGGGGGAATCGCCGTGATCGCCACGGGGCACGACGTGGTGGATGGAGACGCTGCCCGCCGCCTTGGGATACCGGTGTGCAATGTGCCGGAATACAGCACGGCTTCGGTGGCCCAGGCCGTGTTCGCCCTGTTGCTGGAGCTCACCAATCACACTGGCAGCCTGGCTGCAGCTGTGCGCGCGGGGCGTTGGTCGCGCGGGCCCGACTTCTGCTTCTGGGACGAGTCCCTGGTGGAGCTGGCCGGCCTCACCTTCGGGGTGGTGGGCCATGGTCGTATCGGGGAAGCGGTGGCCCGCATCGCCCGGGCCTTCGGCATGGAGGTGCTGAGCCATCGCCGCCAACTCCAGCCGGGCGACGTTGATCTCCCCACCCTTCTGGCCCAGAGCGATGTGGTGAGCCTCCACTGTCCGCTCACGCCCCATACCCGCGCCCTGCTCAACGCCGAGCGACTGGCCGCCCTGCGCCCGGGTGCCCTGCTGCTCAACACCGCCCGCGGCGCCCTGGTGGACGAGACCGCCTTGCTGGAGGCCCTGCAAAGCGGTCATCTCGGCGGGGCCGGTCTGGATGTGCTTTGCCTGGAGCCTCCTGCGCCCGACCATCCGCTTCTGAGCGCCCCCCGCTGCCTGATCACCCCCCACGTGGCCTGGGCCAGCCATGCCGCCCGCCGCCGCCTGATCGAGGCCACCGCCGCCAACGTGGCCGCCCTTTTGGCTGGATCCCCCATCCATGTGGTGAATCGGGCCTGAGCCGTCTCAGGCCGGTTTGGTGGCGATCACCGCAAAGAAGGGATCCCCATTGGCCCCGAACAGGCCCGCCAATCCCGCCGCCTGGGTGCTCTCGGCGATCCGCTCCGGGGAGGGCCAGCCCTGGGCCGTGAGCACCTTGGCCACATAGTCGAGATGCTCCTGATCGCCGGAATCGGCCCAGATCAGTGGAGCCTTTGTGAAAAACATGCGGTTGGAAAACGCGATGATCACTTGGCCCCCCGGCCGGGTGATCCGCCACAGCTCCGCCGCCACGGCTTCGGGATATTGCAGGTATTGCCAGCCCGCCACGATCAAGGTGGCATCCACGCTCGCGCTGTCCAACGGCAGGTGCTGATCCTGGTTGAGGTTCTGCACCCAGCGGCGCTCCAGCCGTGGATTGGCGTCCAGTTCCTTGGCATTGAGGCCATGGCCGATCACGCTGCGGTAGGAGACATCCTCCGGCAGATGAGACACCCAGCTCGACATCAGATCCAGCATCACCCCATCTGCTGGCAGACGCTCCCGGTAGAGCTCGGTGAGCCGCTGCCGGAATGCCCCGTCGAGATGGTGCACAAAGCGGGGTTCGGCGTAGAACAGGCTGTCGTCGCTGCCATCCCACTTGCGACGCTCTGCTTCCGTCAACACCTGCACCACCATGCCGGTTGTTCCCAAAAGCAGGCCCCATTCTGTTGGATTTGGCTGACGCCAGTGCGACTCCCGCCAACGAACTGGCTGCTCCATCCCGCCGCCCCCATAGGATGGGGGAATGATCGTTGCCGCCAGCAGCCGGCCGGACTTGGCGGCGCTCTTTCCCTTCCCCCTGGATCCCTTCCAGCTGGAGGCGATTGATGCGCTCAACCAGGGGCACTCGGTGGTGGTGAGTGCCCCCACCGGCTCCGGCAAAACCCTGGTGGGGGAATACGCCATCCACCGGGCCCTGGCCCATGGCCGCAAAGTTTTTTACACCACTCCCCTCAAGGCCCTCTCCAACCAGAAGCTCCGGGATTTCCGCCACCAGTTCGGCGCCGAGAAGGTGGGCCTGCTCACGGGTGATCTGAGCGTGAACCGGGAGGCCTCGATCGTGGTGATGACCACCGAGATCTTCCGCAACATGCTCTATGCGGAGATCGACCACCCGGACGATGACCCCCTTGAGGGAGTGGAAGCGGTGGTGCTGGATGAGTGCCACTACATGAACGACTCCCAGCGGGGCACCGTGTGGGAGGAATCGATCATCCATTGCCCCCCCCCGATCCAGCTGGTGGCCCTCTCGGCCACGGTGGCCAACGCGGGCCAACTCACCGATTGGATCGAGCGGGTGCATGGCCCCACCCGGCTGGTGCTCAGCGACCATCGCCCCGTGCCGCTGGCCTTCAGCTTCTGCAGCGCCAAGGGCCTCCACCCCCTCCTCAACGAGGAGGGCACCGGGCTCCACCCCAACTGCAAGGTGTGGCGCCCTCCCAAAACCACCCGCCGCAAGGGCGACCGCTCCCCCAAGCCCCCCCAGCCGGAGGCCCCCCCCCTGGGCTTCGTGGTGGCTCAGATGGCCGAGCGCGACATGCTGCCCGCGATCTACTTCATCTTCAGCCGCCGCGGCTGCGACCGGGGTGTGCGGGATCTGGGCAACGCCTGCCTGGTGAGCAAGGAGGAGCAGGCGCGGATCGCCGCCCGCTTCGACACCTTTCGTGCCACCACGCCCGAGGCCGTGCGGGAGGGCCACGCCGATGCTCTGCTGCGGGGTATCGCCTCCCACCACGCGGGGGTGTTGCCCGCCTGGAAGGAACTCATCGAGGAGCTCTTCCAGCAGGGGTTGATCAAGGTGGTGTTCGCCACCGAAACCCTGGCTGCTGGCATCAACATGCCGGCCCGCACCACGGTCATCTCCGCCCTCTCCAAGCGCACGGAGCGAGGTCATCGGCCCCTGATGGGAAGCGAATTCCTGCAGATGGCGGGCCGGGCCGGGCGGCGGGGCCTGGATTCCCAGGGCTATGTCGTCACCGTGCAGAGCCGCTTCGAGGGGGTGCGCGAGGCCGGCCAGCTGGCCACCGCCCCCGCCGATCCCCTGGTGAGCCAGTTCACCCCCAGCTACGGCATGGTGCTCAATCTCCTGCAGCGCTACGACCTGGCCAAGGCCAAGGAGCTGGTGGAGCGCAGCTTCGGCCGCTACCTGGCCACCCTCGACCTTGTCGATGACCAGGCCGCCATCGACGACCTGAGCGCCCAGCTGGTCCAGCTGCAGAGCGGCAGCGTCGACGTGCCCTGGGAAGATTTCGAGGCCTATGAGAAGGAGCGGGGGCGCCTGCGGGAGGAGCGGCGCCT
>JBEIGX010000143.1:0-6104 GCA_040381675.1 Aphanothece sp. | reverse complement strand
CCTACGGGCCGAGCTCAGGCCCTACTCCTGGAACCAATCGCAGATCACCGATTGCTCCCACCTGGTGGTGTTTCTGAGGCAGCGCACGGTGAAGGAGCAAGATCTGCAGCGCCTGCTCGATCGCACGGCCGCGGAGCGGGGCGTGCCTGGGGAGAGCCTCACCGGTTATGGCGATCTGATGCGCCAAGACCTGGTCGATGGACCCCGGAGCCAACGCATCGGCACCTGGGCGTCCAATCAGGTGTACATCGCCCTGGGGAATCTGCTCACCAGTGCAGCCCTGCTTGGAGTGGACACCTGCCCCATCGAGGGCTTCAGCCCTCCCGATTACGACCGGATCCTTGGATTGGAGCCCACCCCCTACCAAGCCTGCGTGGTCTGTGCCTGCGGCTATCGCCACGGGGAGGATCGTTACGCCACCTTGAAGAAGGTGCGTTACCCCGCCGCCGAGATGATCGAAAGCCGCTAAACCTGGGATTCACCCGTGCGGTGGCGACCCCAGGCCCATGGACAAAGGCGAGATCATCCAGCGGGCCCGAGGTTTCTGTGCCCCCTTTCGCATCGGTGATGGCCAGGGCTTCCAGCTCAAGGCGGTGAATCCCGCCGATACGCTCCAGTTGGATCCCAGCAACAAAGAGGCCGCTCAGGCGGTTCTCAAGGAGGGGGTGGAGATCCTTTCCGAGCTCCAGGACAAGCTCTATGCCCAGGACCGATGGGCCGTGCTGTTGATCTTCCAGGCCATGGATGCCGCTGGAAAGGACAGCACCATCAAGCATGTGATGAGTGGGGTGAATCCCCAGGGTTGCCAGGTGACCTCCTTCAAAGCCCCCAGCACGGAGGAGCTGGATCACGACTATCTGTGGCGTTGCCAGCGGCACCTGCCCGAGCGGGGCCGGATCGGTATCTTCAATCGCAGCTACTACGAGGAAACCCTGGTGGTGCGGGTGCATCCGGAGCTCCTCGGGCGTCAAAGCCTGCCCCCCCAGCGCGTGGGCCCCCAGATCTGGCAGGAACGGTTCGATGACATCCGCCACTTCGAGGGGTATCTGGGCCGCAATGGGGTGGTAGTGCGCAAGTTTTTCCTGCATGTTTCCAAGCAGGAACAGAAAAAACGCTTTCTCAAGCGGCTGGATGAACCGGAAAAGCATTGGAAATTTTCCGCAGCGGATGTGCGCGAACGGGGCCATTGGCAGTCCTACATGCACGCTTATGAAGAGATGATTCAGTACACCGCCAGTGAGGATGCTCCCTGGTATGTGGTGCCTGCGGATCACAAATGGTTCACCCGCCTGGTGGTGGCTGCCGCCGTGATTGACACCCTTCTGTCCCTCGATCTGCACTATCCCTCCGTGAGCCCAGAAGCGCGGAAGGAGCTTGAAACTGCAAGGCGAGACCTGGAACGCGAAGAGTGAATCCCGAACAGATGCCCTCCAACGGCAAGTGCAGGAAAGAGGAGTATGCTTTTGGCATGGATCACCAAGTCGCTCTCCCTAGAGAGTGATGGCAAAACCATAATTTCCGTCCAAGCAAACCATGACACGACGTGCTTCCCAGCAGCGGCTTCTGAGCCGCCTTAATACCTCTGGTGTGGTCGCCCCCCAGGCCCGCCCCATTGAACCCCCCACCAGCCTGCAGTGCACCCACCAGGAACCCACCTGGGAGGAACTCTTGGGTCGGCGCTGAAGGCCCCTCCTGAACCATGGGTCTGGGGCGCTTAGCTTGTTTTGATGAGCGAAAGCGGCTGGTCCGTGCCTTGGTCATCGGATCAGGGCTCACGCCTCCGCTGATCCTGGCCCTCCATCCCCGGGAAGCCTTCCTTATGGCTTTCCTCGTGGCCATCGGCCAGGACCAGATCCTTTTCTTTCGTGAGGCTCTGTGTCTGGATGCGCGCCAGACGCGAGACCTGTTTGGCTATGGGCTCTCGAGACGGGCCTTGCTGGTGAAGGCCACCGTGGTGTTCACCTTTCTCAGCATTGGGGTGCTTACCCTCTTCATCAACGAGCTCAAAAGCCAGCAAACCCTGCTTCCCTTTGCGATCCGCACCTCGGTGTATTTCGCTTGCTTACTGGGTGTCTGGTTGCAGATGCACAACAGCTTTGCCCTGCTTTACGCCAAGCTTTATTTCAGTTTGAATCCCATTCCTGCAGCCGACGGACCCAATCCCCAGGGATTTATTTTTGCGGGTCCAGATGAGCCTGTCTTTAGCGATTTCCTTTATGTGTCCTATGCCGTGGGACTGACCTACGCCATGAGTGATACAAATTTGGAGGACAGTAAGGTCAGGCGGATTGTGCTAATTCACGCCCTGCTCAGCTTTCTTTTTCTCTCCATTGTGCTCTCCGAGGTGATTCATTTGCTGGGCTCTCTCTGAAGAGGGGGTCTTCAGGAAGAGGGCTCAGTCGGCAGCGATCGGCCCCCCAAGGCCAGCCGCGATCCGCCAAGCTGGTGCATCTGTTTTGCTCCCACCGTGCAACGCCGGGCTCTGCTGCGTCTGCTTCCCGCGGTCCTCACGGCTGGGGGACTCCTGCTGCCGCTGAAACCCGGTTTCTCCCAGGCCAGCTCCCCTGCCCCCGCAAGCGACGCCAAGACCACCCTGCGATTTCTCGCCGTGGCCGATACGGGCAGCGCCGATGGGAACCAACGGGCCCTGGGGCAGCAGATGGCGGCGGTGCATCGGCGCAAGCCCGTGGATCTGGTGATCCTGGGGGGCGACAACATCTACCCCTCGGGGAATATCGCCCTAGTGGAGAGCACGTTCCGCCGCCCCTACGGGGAGTTGCTGCGGGCGGGAGTGCCCTTCCACGCGGTGTTGGGCAACCACGACATCCGCACCGACAACGGCAGGCCCCAGGTGGCCTACAAGCCCTTTGGCATGAAGGGGCGCTTTTACACGCTGCGGAGGGGCCCTGTGGACTTTTTCATGCTCGACACCAATGGCAACGCCGATTGGCAACGGCAGATCAGCTGGCTGCGCACGGTGTTGGCCCAAAGCCGGGCCCCCTGGAAGGTGGTGGTGGGACACCACCCCATCTATTCCTCCGGGTTCTACGGCAATGACCCCCACCTGGCTGCCAAGCTCAGCACGCTGATGCGGCGCCATGGGGTGCAGCTCTACATCAATGGCCACGACCACAACTACGAGCGCAGCAAACCCATCGATGGCATTACCTACCTGGTGGTGGGCGGGGGAGGGGCCAGCTTGCGCCCCGTGATCAGCACCGCCCAGACGGCCAAAGCCGCCAGTGTCTTCAGTTTTGCCGAAATCGAGGCCAGCCCTCAAGAGCTGAAGCTCTGGGCCTGGGATAAGAACGGACGCCCCATCGACCAGGCGGTGTTCGTCAAACAGACCCCAAAGCCCTGATCCCTGCGGCGGGGCATCCAACTGTGTGTTTTGTAGCAACAGCAGCAACAGAAACCACCATCGGCTCTCTTGGCTAGGGGGAGGAAATTTTCCCCTCGTCCATGCCATCCTCCGCACGTCTCCAGGCCATCCAGACCATCGTGCAGCGGCCCCCTGTTGCAGTGGAGTCAGCCGAGCCCCTGGAGAAGATCTGGGCCAGCGATGTGTTCGGGCTCGAAACGATGAAGTCGGCCCTGCCCAAGGACGTGTTCAAATCCATCCAGCGCTCGATGCGCCAGGGCGGCAAACTGGATCTGAGCGTCGCCGATACGGTGGCCCAGGCCATGAAGGAATGGGCCATCGCCCGGGGGGCGCTTTACTACGCCCACGTGTTCTACCCCCTCACCAACCTCACGGCGGAGAAGCACGACGGCTTCATTTCCACCCAGCCTGACGGCACCGCCATTACGGAATTCTCCGGCAAGCTGCTGGTGCAGGGCGAACCGGATGGCTCGTCCTTCCCGAATGGCGGCCTGCGCACCACCTTTGAAGCGCGGGGCTACACGGCCTGGGATGTCACGAGTCCTGCCTGGTTGATGCGCACACCGAATGGGGTGACGCTGTGCATCCCCACGGTGTTTGTGAGCTGGACGGGTGAAGCCCTCGACAAGAAAACCCCCCTGCTGCGCTCCAACGCCGCCATGAATGCCCAGGCCCAGCGCCTGTTGCGCCTGCTCGGTGAAACGGAGATCGCGCCGGTGAATTCCAGCTGCGGGGCCGAGCAGGAGTATTTCCTGGTGGATGCGGGTTTCACGGCCCTCCGTCCCGATCTGCAGCTGGCCGGCCGCACCCTCTTTGGAGCTCCATCGGCCAAGGGCCAGCAATTCGACGACCACTACTTCGGCGCCATCCCCGAGCGGATCCAGGTGTTCATGCAGGATGTGGAGCTGCAGCTCTATCGGCTCGGCATCCCGGCCAAGACCCGTCACAACGAGGTGGCGCCAGGTCAGTTCGAGATTGCCCCCTTCTTCGAGGCGGCCAATGTGGCCACGGATCACCAGCAACTGCTGATGACCGTGCTCAAGAGCACGGCCAAAAAGCATGGCCTCACCTGCCTGCTGCATGAGAAACCCTTTGCCGGGGTGAACGGCAGCGGCAAGCACGTGAATTGGTCGATCGGCAATGCCACCCAGGGCAACCTGCTGGATCCGGGCAAGACCCCCCACGCCAACCTGCAGTTCCTGCTCTTCTGCGCAGCGGTGATTCGTGGCGTGCACAGCTACGGCCCCCTGATGCGGGCCGCCATCGCCACCGCCAGCAACGACCATCGCCTCGGAGCCAACGAGGCGCCGCCGGCCATCATGTCGGTGTATCTCGGCAGCCAGCTGGAGGATATTTACAACCAGATCAAGAGCGGGCGGCTGGAGGGATCGGCCCAGACGGCTCTGATGTCGCTGGGGGTCGATACTCTGCCGGAGCTCAACAAGGATCCCGGCGACCGCAACCGCACCTCCCCCTTCGCCTTCACCGGCAATCGCTTCGAATTCCGGGCCGTGGGCTCCGGCCAGTCGGTGGCGGGTCCCCTGGTGGTGCTCAACACCATCCTGGCCGATTCCCTGCAGTGGCTCTGCGGCGAGCTGGAGGGGCGGCTCAACTCCGGCATGGCCCTGGAGGAGGCGGCCTTCGCCGTGCTCAAGCTCACCATGGACCAGCATGGCGCCGTGGTGTTCGGGGGAGATGGCTATTCCTCCGAGTGGCACCGGATGGCGGTGGAGGAGCGGGGTCTGGAAAATCTGCGCACCAGTGCGGATGCCCTGCCCGTGCTGGAGCGCCCTGAGATCCGCGACCTGTTCGCCCGCCAGGGGGTGCTCACGCCAACGGAGCTCGAGAGCCGTTTTGAGGTGTATGCCGAGCAGTACATCCTCGCCATTGAGGTGGAAGCCAAGCTGGCCCTGCGCATCGCCCGCACCCAGATCTATCCCGCGGTGATGGAGTTTCTGGCCCGGCAGGCCAGCTCGCTGCGCGACCAGGAGGCCATCGGACTCCCCGTGGACCGCAGTCTGGTGAGTAAGGCCGCCGACCTCAACCAGCAGCTCCTGCAGAAGTGCGGCGCACTGGAGGAGGCTCTCCAGAACCCCCCCCACGATGTGCACGGCCATCTGCGCCATTGTGCCGACACCCTCATGCCCCTGCTCGGGCAGCTCCGGGAGGCGGCGGATGGTCTGGAGGGGATCGTCGCCGACGACCTCTGGCCCCTGCCCACCTATGGCGAGCTGCTCTTCCTCCGCTGAGCGGCGTCGGGCGAAGGAGGTGCCTGCTCACCCGGCGAACCGACGGTTCACTTCGGTCCAGTTCACCAACGACCACCAGGCCTCGATGTAGGCGGGCCGCCGATTCTGATACTTCAGGTAGTAGGCGTGCTCCCAGACATCGAGGCCCAGCAGGGGGGTACCTCGCTCGATGCCCGGCAGATCCATCAAGGGATTGTCCTGGTTCGCTGTGCTGGTGATGGCCAGCGAGCCATCGGGTTTGCGGATCAACCAGGCCCACCCCGAACCGAACCGGCTTGCCGCCGCCTGGGTGAACGTGCTCTGCATGGCCTCCAGCGAGCCGAACCGGTCTGCGATGGCGGCCAGCAGCTCAGGGGAGGGAGCCCCTCCTTGCCCCACAGGGGCCATGGCCGTCCAGAACTGGCTGTGGTTCCAATGTCCCCCGCCGTTGTTGCGCACCGCCTCCGGAAACTGGGAGATCTGGCCCTGCAGCT
>JBEIGX010000142.1:0-6126 GCA_040381675.1 Aphanothece sp. | reverse complement strand
GGATGGGAAGAGGGGACAAGGGCGAGGAGCAAGGGTCCACACGTTGAGGATTATGGGGTTCAACGGCCCAGGCTTCTCCCCATGCCCTGGGCGATTCCGCGGCCCACCAGGCCAATGGCCCGGCCCACCACCCGGGTGAGAAACACCACGAAGAGGTTTCCCAGGGACCTCACGATGGCTTGCACCTGGGGGGCAAGGGCATCGCGCACCTCCAGGGCCAGGGTGACGAGTTGCTGGGGCCAGCTGAGACGCTTGAGCTCTCCATCCCGGGGTTCGGTGAGATCCAGCCGACCAATTCCGCCTTCCTTCAGGCAAAAGAGTGGGCGGCGGCTCTCGTAGAGCTGAATCGGCCGCTCCACCCAACTGGTCCAGCGTTCCTGGGCATTGAGTTGGTTGCGCAGCCGCTCGAGATTGCGGGTGGGCAAAAGATTCTCCCGCAGCAGGTAGCGGCGGAGTTCAGGCCAGTCCGCACTTAGAGCCAGCACCTGGCTGCTGATTTGCTCGGCATTGCGAACCAACCAGTTGGCCAGAAGCATCTCGAGATAAAGCACGGCTTGGGGCTCATCGGGTGCCCTGAGCCGGCCATCCACCACGAGGGGGCGGGCCTGCAACACGGCCGCGAGCATGGAATGGGGATCGGGGAGTTCGGGATCCTCCCCCTCGAGATCGCTCTGGCTCAAGAGGGTGTCGGCCACGGGTTGGAGGGTGCCTTCCCTGGGCAGCTGCACATAGGGGCCGGCCATCTGGCGCAAAGCCTGCTGCCGCAGCTGGGGTTGGAGGACTGCCCAGCGATGACGGAGGGTTTCGGCGCTCTGATCCTCCAGTTGGAGGTTGTCGCGGAGGCTGTCGAGCTGCTCGAGCAAGGCCAGCAGAAGATCCCGTCGCCGTTCGGCCTGCAGACCGTCAAAGGCCAGCAGTTGGCCACTGAGGTTGGCCGGCTCGGACGCAACGGCATCCTGCAAGCGCTGGCGCAAGGCCCGCCAGATCCCCTCCGCATTGCGTTGCCGCAGGGTGAGGGAGAGCACAGGGGCGATGGCGCCCCCGGATCCTGAGGAGGAGGCGGCACCAGGGGGTGGGGGGAGGGCGGAGGCGGTCGCCAGGCTCCCTCCTGGGGATGGCGCTACAGGGGATTCGAATCCCCAGGCCATGGTGAGGGGGCCCCAGAGCCAAAGCAGAAGAGAGCGGGCGGCCTGAAGTTCGCGGCACCTGCCCTCCAGCAATAACTGGGCGAGCCAGGTGGGGGGAGGTGGGTTGAGAAGCCGGCGACACACCCGCAACTCGGCATCAATCTGCTGAAGCCCACTCACCAGCAGCCATTGTCCCAAACCCATGGGCAGAGGCTCCCTCCAGGGGGACTCGCCCGCACCCCCAAGCAGATCCACCACCCGACCACCCTCGAGGAGGGTGGAAACGGCGTCTCGGACAGTGGCCGCATCGGGTGCCTCCAGCAGGCCCTGCAAGGGAAGATCCAGGAGGAAGTCGCGCGGATAGGAGAGAGCACCTGAAGAGAGAAGCAACAGGGGAGCGGGATGCCACCGCTCCTGCAGCAAGCGAAGTTCCTCGAACAGCGTGTTGGCAGGAGGAAGGGTGGTCAGACTCCAAAGGACAAGTCGGGGCGCCCCCTCCAGTTGCTCAGAACTGTCCGCCAGACGATAGAGGGGGGGCTCCTGCATCAACCAACGCTTCAATCCTTCCCTGGAGAGTCCATCACCAAGGACCAGGATCTGGGGAAGACGCTCGCTGGACTGGGAGGGCTTGGCCACTGTCATGACGTCAGTGGGGGGGCCGACGACCGAGAAGATTCAAAGTGTAAGCCTCAATCTGGTAGCCCGTTCGTTGCTCGATCAGGGCTAGGAGTTGGGAAGGAAGAAACACCTCCAGATCATGAATCTCCCCCGTATCGAGACAGGTGAGATGACTGTGGGGATCAGCCCTGTAGCCATAGAGGCGGCCACTGGCACGATCCAGGCACTCAATCACCCCAGCAGATTGAAGGGATTCCAGATTTTGATAGACAGAGGTATGGCCGATGTTCCGGCCGAGGTTATTGAGTTTTTCGAAGATATCTCTCGCACTGAGATGTGTTTTTTCGGCCCATAGCAATTGCAGCACCATCCGACGCTGTTTGCTCAAACGCAGACCCAGCTCACGGCAGCGTCGATAGGCTGCATCCACCGTTTCCGTGGCTGACTGCTCCGTTTCTGGTCCGGAGACAAGGTCAGTGGGGACGGACCGCTTTCCAGGGCTGGGGGTTGGTGGGTGGGGGTGGGCCACAAGACCTGGATGGAAACTGCGAAAAGCGAACGTCAACCATGCCTATTTATAGAGGATTTAAGCGTTTCATGCTCAGGTGGGATCGCCGGCATGGAAGATCAGGCGATGGGCAGGGCATCCGGGTCTTGCCATCGGCCAGGCCCGATGGCCTGCAGGGCTTCCCTCAGATCCAGCCCCCCGTCATAGAGGGCCCGACCCACAATCACCCCCTCCACCCCCAGAGGAGCCAACACCAGGAGGCTGAGGAGATCACTCATGGAGCCCACCCCCCCCGAAGCAATGATCGGAAGGGAGCTGGCCTGCGCCATGGCACGGAGAAACTCCAGGTTGGGGCCGGCAAGGGTGCCATCGGTGGCGATGTCTGTGGTGATCAGGGCCGCAACCCCACTGTCCTCAAAGCGACGGGCCACATCCGTGGCCTGCAGGGCGCTGTTTTCCAGCCAGCCGCGGGTGGCAACCTGCCCCCCCCTGGCATCAATGCCCACCACAATGCGACCGGGGTGACGTTCAGCGAGCCGACAGACCAGATCAGGATCTTCCACCGCCAAGGTGCCCAGAATCACCCGATCCAGGCCCAGCTCCAGCAATTGCTCCGCCCGATCGCAGGTTCTCACCCCACCCCCGAGCTGCACCGGAATGTCGAGGGCTTCCGTGATCGAGCGGACGGCCGCGTCATTCACGGTCTGTCCCTGCCTCGCCCCATCCAGATCCACGAGATGGAGTCGGGGGGCTCCCTGGCTTTGCCAGGACAGGGCCTGGGTCAGAGGATCGTCTGAAAAGGTGGTGACCTGGTCGTAGTCCCCCTGGTGCAGCCGCACACAGTGGCCTGCGAGCAGATCAATTGCCGGAATGACGTCCATGTCCTGATAGCCACTGGTGGCATCATCCCGCGGGCCGCAAAGTGGGACCAAACCGTGGCCCCCATGGAGCCGCCCCCCCTTCCCCCCACGCCCCCTCTCCAGATCGATCGGTGGATTGCCCCGATCGCCTTTCCCGACCCTGCCCTGGAGCAGGCGCTGCGCACCCACCTGTTTCCCCCGGGGGCCAACCCGGCGGCGTGTCGGCGCGAAGGAGGGCTGCGCTACCTCTACAACCGGGTGGATCTGGATGGGGATCGGGCTCCGGAAACCCTGGTGGCCCTGCTCGGACGCCAAGGCTGCGGAAAGTCCGGTTGCCCGGTGATGCTGTTCAAGGACCTGGGGCCCAGGATCAGACCGCTACAAACCCTCCTGGGCTTCCACACAGCCTTGATCGTGGCCGAAAGGCCGACGGGGGGCTGGCGCGACCTAATTCTTCTCCAAAGCGGTGGGGCGGGAGCAGAAGGATCCACCCTGCTGAGCCACAACGGCAAGGAGTACCCCCTCGTCTCTCGGAGCGAGAGCTCCGATGCCCTGGCCAGTCCCACCCGGGGGGTTGCTGCCCTTGTGGTCAAGGGCAGCCGCTACCAGGTGCAGGGCCATGTCCTTGCCTGCCCCCCGGATCAGGATCAACGGAAGAGGGTGTTCAACAAGCCACCGATGGCCCTGCCCAACTCCTCATTGCCGCTGGAGGAGGTGGCGCCACTGCGACCTGCCATCTGAGTGGCCACCAGCGTCATGTCGGCCCAGCGGAAAATGCCGGTGAAGCCATGGTTGAGATGGCTCACAGGCCAGGTGGAGCCAAAATCATCCGCAATGCTGACCGAACCATTCCGATTGGTGAACAGATAGGTGGTGCCGTTGCTGAGCCTGACCCGATAGCGGGTCTGACCATCGCCGCGACTCATCTGACGCAGATCGCAGCGGCCGTCAAACAACGGCCGTCCCCCACGGCTCAGGCTGCATAACCCCGTATCCCTTGCGGCCTGGCTGGCGTTCCATCCATCCCCTGACGACCCCGGGCCCGGGCCGGGCTGGGATCCCCCAAACAGCTGGCCCGTGACCCGCTGGGCCACATTCTGTTTGTTCCAGCCATCCTCCCAACAGGTCCGCGCCGGCACGCTGCAGACGATGCCGTTGCTCAGACGGAATTCAGGGGGAGCGGGATTGGTGGCCAGATAGGCACGGAGCCTTTCCTCAGCCCTCCGACCCAGGTATTGAAGGGTCAGGGGCTCGGAGGCACCCTTGCTGTCGTAGCAGACCCCGCTGCCTCTTAAGGACTGGGGATCGCAAAGCACTCCCGGTGCCGGGGATTGGACCTGGGCTTGGGCAGCCAGGGGTGCCAGGCTCCCTGCCAGCAGGCCAAAGACAAGGGCCGGCCTGGCGAAGACGGCGGAGCAAGAGCGGAGCAAGGGAAGAACCATCACAGGTGGCAAGGCTCAACGCCAAAACTAGCCACGGTTTCGCGACGAGCCGCTTGAATAGCCCGACCTGAGAGACAGCCGTGCGGATTCTGGTGATGGGGGGAACCCGCTTTGTGGGAAGACCCCTGGTGGCGTCGCTGGTGGAGGCGGGACATGAGGTGAGCGTCTTCACCAGAGGTCGCCAACCGGTTCCCGCTGGCGTGGAGCACCTCAAGGGAGATCGCACCCAGGAAACGGACCTGAGCCAACTCTCGGGCCGCGACTTTGATGTGATCGTGGACAGCTCGGGTCGGACCCTGGCCGACACCCGAAGCGTGCTGACCTTCACGGGCGCCCCCCGTCACCGACTGGTCTACGTGAGTTCAGCCGGGGTGTACGCCGATAGCGACTTCTGGCCCCTGGACGAGGACGCCCCCCTCGACCCCGGCAGCCGCCACGCCGGAAAGGCGGAAACGGAAGCCTGGTTATTGGCCGAGGGCATTCCCTTCACCAGCTTCCGTCCGACATACATCATTGGACCCGGCAACTACAACCCCATTGAACGGTGGTTTTTTGATCGCCTCACCCACAATCGCCCCATCCCCCTCCCCGGCGATGGGGGGCTGATCACCCAGCTGGGAGACGTGCGCGACCTGGCCCGGGCCATGGCCCTCTGCATCGATGTGGACACCGCCTGCAACCGCACTTACCACTGCTCGGGTCTCCAGGGGGTCACCCTGAGGGGGCTGGTGGCCACGGCCGCCAAGGCCTGTGGCAAAGATCCCGCCACCGTGGACATCCGGAGCTTTGACCCGGCCGGGCTGGAGCCGAAGGCCCGGAAGGCTTTCCCCCTGCGGCTGTCCCATTTCCTCACCGATACCCACAGGCTGCAGAGAGAGCTGGCCTGGCAACCCCGATTCGATCTGTCCGCCAGCCTGGCGGACAGCTATCAGCTGGATTACACCAAGACGGCCTCAGAAAGCCCTGATTTCAGCGCCGATGAGGCCCTTCTCCTGCCGTGACAGGACGACAGGCGAGAAACTTTCCAAGAGCGGCAATTGCAGGGCTGGCACCTAGCGCATAATGCTGCCAAGCCAAGTGGAGTTTTCTGGTGGAAAAAGGACGGGTCAGTTCGCGACAAGCCGCGGATTCCTTGCAGTGGGTCGCCTATGCGTTGATCCTTGTCTTTCTTGCCCAGGTGATCACCGCTATCTACCCCATCGCCGCACTCAAGCCTGAGTGGATGGTGCGTTTCAGCGCCGCCCTGCGTGGCACCGCCAGCCTGCCCCTTCTGGCGTTAGGACTCTTTATGCTCGCCAACACCTTGGATGGCGATGTGTTGCCTTCCTCCAAGCAGATCAACTGGATGCGTCGATTCGCCACCCTCGCTGCTCTCGGCTTCCTCTTTTTGATTCCGCTCCAGTCATACGGCACGGTGAAGGTGATCAACACCCAGGTGGAGGAGAGACAAGCCGAGTTAAAAAAAGTGCTCTCCGCCGTTCCACAGATTCAAAAGGCGAAAACCGAAACCGAACTTCGAAAAGCGATCATTGCCATACCAGGGGGCGAACAACTGGCCAGGCGCCCCCTGG
>JBEIGX010000141.1:0-6189 GCA_040381675.1 Aphanothece sp. | reverse complement strand
GGGCGGGGTTCTGCGGCCACCGAGCCCCGCGATGTTCCGGCTGGAAATGGCGTGCTCCGCCTCGGCGACCTTGTGGTGGACACCAATCGCCGCCAGGTGAGCCGGGAGGGTCAGCGCATCGCCCTGACTTACACCGAATTCAGCCTTCTTGAGCTGCTGTTCCGAGATCCAGGCCGGGTGGTGCCTCGGGCGGAGATCCTTGAGCAGCTCTGGGGCTATCCCCCGCGCCGGGCGGCCGATCTACGGGTGGTGGATGTCTACGTGGCCAGGCTGCGAGGCAAGCTCGAACCCGATCCCCGCAACCCTGAGCTGATCCTGACGGTGCGGGGCACGGGCTACGCCAGCCAGCGGATGGGGGATGGCCCCCTGGCGGCGGCCGGCTGATGCCCCCGCCCGACCGGCGGTCCATCAGGATGGCCTCCGTCTCCTGAACCCCCTGCCGCCTTGTCGGATCTGCGCGCGACCCGCCTGGAGAAGGCCCGAGCCCTTGAGGCCCTTGGCCACCTCCCCTATGCCTTCAGCTATGCCCCGAGCCATCGGGCGGCGGAGCTGCAGAAGGCCCATGCCGATCTTCCCAATGGGGAGGAGCGGCCTTTAACGGTCTCCCTGGCTGGCCGGCTCCTGGCCCGGCGCGTGATGGGCAAATTGGCCTTCTTCACCCTGGCTGATGAGAGTGGCCCCATTCAGCTCTATATCGAGAAGGCTCATCTGGAGGCGGTTCACCCGGACCAGCCCGATGGGTTCCTCCATCTCACCACCCTCACGGATATCGGCGACTGGATCGGGGTGGAGGGAACCCTCCGCCGGACCGATCGGGGCGAGCTCTCCGTGAAGGTGGGTCATTGGCACATGCTCAGCAAGGCCCTCCAACCCCTGCCCGACAAATGGCATGGGCTGGCCGACGTGGAGAAGCGCTATCGGCAGCGCCATCTCGACCTGATTGTGTCTCCCCACACCCGGGACACGTTCCGCAAGCGGGCGGTGCTGGTGAGCACCCTGCGCCGCTGGTTGGATGATCGGGGGTTTCTGGAAATCGAGACCCCTGTGTTGCAGACCCAGGCGGGGGGTGCGGATGCCCGGCCCTTTGAAACCCATCACAACGCTCTGGACCTACCTCTCACCCTGCGCATTGCCACCGAGCTCCATCTCAAACGCCTGTTGGTGGGCGGCTTTGAGCGGGTGTATGAGCTGGGCCGGATCTTCCGCAATGAAGGGGTGAGCACCCGCCACAACCCGGAGTTCACCTCCGTGGAGATCTACCAGGCCTATGCCGACTACCACACGATGATGGAGCTCACGGAGCAACTGGTGGCGGAAGCGGCCCAGGTGGTCTGCGGCACCACCTCCCTCACCTATCAGGGAACCCCGATCGATCTCACTCCCCCCTGGCGGCGGGAGACGATGCACACCCTGGTCCAACAGGTCACCGGCCTGGATTTCCACGCCTACACCAGCCGCGATGAGGCGGCGGCGGCCCTGCTGGCCGCTGGGCTGGAGGTTCCGGAGGCGGCGGACAGCGTGGGCCGGTTGCTGGTGGAAGCCTTTGAGCAGGCCGTGGAGAGCTCCCTGATTCAGCCCACGTTCGTGCTGGATTACCCCGTGGAAACCTCCCCTCTGGCCCGCGCCCACCGCTCCAAGCCTGGGCTGGTGGAGCGCTTCGAACTGTTCATCGCCGGGCGGGAGACCGCCAACGCCTTCTCCGAGCTCATCGATCCGGTGGATCAGCGCAGCCGGCTGGAGCAGCAGCAGGAGCGCCACCGGGCAGGGGATCCGGAGGCCCAGACCGTGGATGAGGACTTTCTCGATGCCCTCGAGGTGGGCATGCCGCCCACGGGTGGCCTGGGAATTGGCATTGATCGGCTGGCCATGCTCCTCACCGACAGCCCCTCCATTCGGGATGTGATCGCCTTTCCCCTCCTCCGTCCCGAATCCCCCCAGCGGGAGGTGGCCGATGCAATGGGATAATGGGGTGTAGTAAGTTCTCCCCCCCCCAGGATGAGTGGTGAGCGTGTCGGTTTTCGCTTCAAGCACGCCGATGCGGTTGTGAAGCGCAACCCCCAGGGGCGATCGCGTCGCGGCTGGGTGATGGAGCCCGTGGAGCAGACCACGAGCCGGGGTACCAAGATGCCGGCCTATCGCATCCGCTGGCGTGACAGTGAGCGGCCGGAGATCGTGCTGCAGCACATGCTCATTGCCGACCCCGACCCCACCCCTCCGCCGGAGGGGGTGAGTCTCGTGCCCCCAGCCCCCAAGGGCTAGGGCCGTCCAAAACCCCTTCACCCCTGCATCTTCCGCCGCAGGGCGTCCAGCTCCTGCTGGGTTTCGAAGGCGACCCAGTCGGCCTCCAGGTTGGGGGCGGAGGTTTGTTGGTTGGACGCGGCACTTGGCCCTGCGGCTCCGGAGGCAGGGCCGCTGGGGTTGCTGCCTAGGTTCTGCAGCTCCCGTTCCACCGCAGCAAACCGTTCCCCCAGCTCATCGAGGGTCTGCCATCGGGCCCGCCCCTGTTCCATCAGGGTGGCGATGTGGGCTTCTGCCCGCCCCGCCAGATCCAGGGCACCGGCCCCCTTGGCCCGGTCCACCCGTTGTTGCCAGCAGCGAATGTCCTCCGCCAGCCGCAGCAGGCCCTGGCGCTGGAGTTCTGCTTCCGCTTTCAGGGTCAGCCGATCCCGGTGCAGCTGTTGCTGCCGTTCCCTGGCCTCCTGTTCCGCCAGCAGGCTGTCCTGTTGCGGATTGGCCTGAAGGAAGCTTTCCAGGGTCTGCTCCAGACGGGCCTCCAGCTGGTCGAGCCAGTTTCCCGATCCCGCCATCAGGCCCCCTCCGTTGGACGACTGCCCGGCGCATAAGTGATCAAGGGCGCTTCGATCTCCTCCTCCAACGGCGTGATGGCGGCCTCTCTGGAGCGCAGCAGCAATTGGGTGAGGCGGGCGATGGCCCCCTCTCCCAGGTCCATGTCACTCAGGCGATCAAAGGCCTGGCGGTATAGCGACTCGAGCTCCCCGATCAGACCTTCGCGCACCAGGCGCACGGCCTCCCGTTGTTCTTCGCGGCTCATGGGTGAATCCTTTGGGCTGCATTCGGCATGGACAGCCCTTAGTCTGCCCGCTCCAGCAGGTGCAGGGAGAGATCGTCGGCGTCATCGCTCCATCGGGCGAGGGGGCGCCAACCTGCGTCCCGTGCCAGGGCGAGAAACCGCTCCGGGGAGTATTTCACGCTGTATTCGGTGATCAAGGGCTCACCGGCAGCGAAGGCATGGGTTTCACCCGCCAACGTCACCTCCTGGGCCACCTGGCTCACCAGGGCCATCGCGATGCGGCTGTGGGCTGCGTCCCAGTGGGCGCGATAGGCAAAGCTTCCGGGATCAAAGGTCCCCCCCAGCTCCCGGTTGAGGCGATGGAGCAGGTTGAGGGCGAAGGCGGCCGACCACCCTGCCGCGTCGTTGTAGGCCGCCTCCAGTCGATCCACGGCCTTGGGTTGGTCGAGCCCAATGAGGAGGCGGCTGCCCTCCCCCAGAAGCCTGGAGAATTGCTGCAGGAGCCGGCCGGCGGCAGCAGGATCGAAATTGCCCAGGGAACTCCCCGGGTAAAAGCCGATCAGGGGCGGTTGGATCAGGGGATGGGGCGGCAGGGTGGTCAGGGAGCTGTAGTCGCAGCAGATGCCCAGCACCGGGATCCAGGGATGGCGCTGCTGGAGCCGTTCACAGGCGTCGGCCAGGTGTTCGGAGCTGATGTCCATGGCCACATAGGCCCGCTGTTGTTTCGCTTCGAGCAAGGGGCTCACCTTGCGGGCGCTGCCGGCGCCGAACTCCACCAGGGTCCCGTCGCCGAGGGCCGCGGCCAGTTCAGGCCCCAGCCGTTGCAGCAGGTCGGTTTCGGTGCGGGTGAGGGAGTATTCGGGCTGCTGGCAGATCTCCTCAAACAGGCGGGAGCCTTCCTCGTCGTAGAGAAACCAGGCGGGGAGTTGCTTGGGCGTGCGCGCCATGCCCTCCCGCACCAGCCGGGCCATATCGGCGGGCTCCGGGTGAAGATCGAGCAGTTCGGGTTGGCGGACGGCAACCTTGCCTCGTGAGGGGGCGCTCATGGGGTGTCGGTGGCCAGGCGCAGCCCACTGGCCATCCAGCGGCTCGCGGGGCTGAAGAAGTTTCGGTACGTGAGTCGGTCGTGGCCGGGGGGAGTGAGGGTGGCGCTGCCGCGAAGCACGAATTGGGAACTCATGAACTTGCCGTTGTACTCCCCCACGGCTCCAGTGGCCGCCTGGAATCCTGGATAGGGCCGATAGGGAGTCCCTGTCCACTGCCAAAGGCTTCCGAAGGCCCCCTGAAGCAGCCCCGTGCTGGCGGCCACCTCCCATTCCGCCTCACTCGGAAGCCTGGCTCCCGCCCAGCGGGCGTAGGCATCGGCTTCAAACCAGCTCAGGTGGCGCACCGGCCGATCGCCCTGGAGGGGCTGGCGCCCCCCCAACGTGAATTCCCAGTCCCCATCGCGCCAGTAGCGGGGCGCGCGCCAGCCCCGCTCCTGCACGATTCCCCAGCCCTCACTCATCCACAGCTCCGGCCGGGCATAGCCCCCATCGGCGATGAAGGCGGCGTAGTCGGCGTTGCTCACCAGCCGGTGCGCGATGGCAAAGGGCTCTAGCCAATGGCGATGGCGCGGCCCCTCATTGTCAAAGGCGAAGGCCTGGGGCTCTCCATGGCCCATCTCCACCAGGCCGCCGGGATGGTTCAGCCAGAGGTGCCCTTCCTCCCTGATCGGGGGCGGATCCAGGGAGCCTTCCGGGCCTGGCCCGTAGGCCGGCTCCAGCGGGTTGCGACTGAAGCCATCCAGCAGATCCATCAGCAAGAGCTCCTGGTGTTGCTGCTCGTGGTGCAGGCCCAGCTCGAGGAGCTGGAGCGGCTGGGTCGCCTGCTCCGCCGATGGCTCCTCCCATTGGCTCAGCAGATCCTCCAGCCCCCTGTCCACCCGCTGGCGCCAGGCCAGCACGGGCTCCATGGCCGGCCGGGTCAGCAGACCCCTCTGGGGACGCGGATGGCGGGCGCCGACGGCGTCGTAATAGGAGTTGAACAGGAAACTCCAGTGCTGATCCAGGGGCTGCCAGCCCTCCAGGAAGGGGGAAAGGACAAAGGTGTCGAAGAACCAGGTGGTATGGCCCAGATGCCATTTGGGCGGGCTTGCATCCGCCATCCCCTGCAGGCAGAGATCTTCCGGTTCCAGGGGGGCGATCAGGGCCTCACTGCGCTGGCGCACCGCCTTCAGCCGTGTCCGCAGGGAAGGGGCAACCATCGTCGGGGTGGCAGGGCCGATCGCTGGCACCATTGTTTTTGAAGAGCCTAGGGATAGTCCCTACGATCCTCGGCATGCACATGCCAGGCACGGCCAACGGAATGGGGGGGATCACCGAAGGTTTTTCCGGCGCTGTGGGCCGCACACCACTCATCCGGCTGCGGGCCCTGAGCGACCTTACGGGTTGCGAGATCCTGGGGAAGGCCGAATTCATGAACCCCGGCGGCTCCGTGAAAGACCGGGCGGCGCTGGGGATCCTGCAGGAGGCGGAGGCCAGTGGGCTGCTCCAACCTGGTGGCACGGTGGTGGAGGGCACGGCGGGCAACACCGGGATCGGCCTGACCCATCTCTGTAATGCCCGGGGGTACCGGGCCCTGATTGTGATTCCGGAAACCCAGTCGGCTGAAAAGATCGGCCTGTTGCGCAGCCTTGGGGCGGAGGTCCGCACCGTGCCGGCCGTGCCCTACGCCGACCCCAACAACTACGTGAAGCTCTCCGGCCGCCTGGCTGAGGAGATCCCCGGAGCCCTCTGGGCCAACCAGTTCGACAATCTCGCCAACCGGCGGGCCCATTACGCCACCACAGGTCCAGAGATCTGGGAGCAATGCGAGGGGCGGGTGGATGCCTGGGTGGCCGCCACGGGCACCGGTGGCACCTATGCCGGAGTGGCCCTGTTCCTGAAGGAGCGCAATCCCGCAGTGCGCTGCGTGCTGGCTGATCCCTGTGGCAGTGCGCTTTACCACTGGGCCACCGCGGGGGAACTGCGCAGCGAGGGCAACTCTGTCACCGAGGGCATCGGCAATAGCCGCATCACCGCCAACCTGGAGGGAGCGCCCATCGATGATGCGGTGCGGGTGGTGGATCAGGAGGCCCTGCAGACGATGTATCGCCTCCTCTGGCAGGAGGGGTTGTT
>JBEIGX010000140.1:0-6260 GCA_040381675.1 Aphanothece sp. | reverse complement strand
GGGGAGTGAAGCGATCCAGACAGCCCTTCTGGGCAGCGCCGCCACCCTCGAGCCGGGCCGCCTGCTCATCAGCACCGTGGAACATCCAGCCACGGAGGCCGCTGCGGCCGTGCTCACCCGGCGGGGCTGGCAGGTGGAACGGTGGCCTGTGGATCGACAGGGACTGCTATGCCTGGAGCATCTGGAGACTCTGGTGAAGCCGCCAACCCGTCTGGTGTCGCTGATCTGGGGCCAGAGTGAGGTGGGGAGTGTGCAGCCGATCCACGCCGTGGGGCAGCTGTGCCGGCAGCGCGGGATCCGCTTCCACGTGGATGCGGTCCAGGTCTTGGGCCATGCCTCGATCGATTGGGGGAGCCTGCCCGTGGATCTGCTCAGCGGGGCCGCCCACAAGCTCCAGGGCCCTCGGGGCATCGGGGTGTTGCTCGTGCGCCAGGGGCTGGCTCTCGACGCCCTGATCGGTGGCGTTCAGGAGAGGGGGCGCCGCGGCGGCACCGAACCGGTGGCGCTTGCCGCTGGCTTTGCCGCTGCCCTGCGGGTTTGCCAGAGGCGGATTCATGCCCATGGTGCTGATCCCCTGGCTCATCTGCGCAATGGCCTCTGGCAATCCCTGCAGACGTGCCCTGGCGTGGAGCTTCTCGGTCCTGAGCCTGCAGATGCCGAGCGGCGTCTGCCCCACCATCTCAGCTTGCTGGTGCGCTCAAGGCAGGGGCGACCACTCCCCGGACGGGCCCTGGTACGGGCCCTGGACCGAAGGGGTCTGGCCTGTAGCAGCGGCGCAGCCTGCAGTGCCCGACGCCCTTCCCCCCCGGGGGAGGAAATCAGCCCAGCCACAGCAAGTCCGATAGTGATGGCCATGGGCTACAGCCCCGAGGAAGCCGGGGCTGGTTTGCGCCTGAGCCTTGGTCCCTGGCTGGAGGCCAAGGATCTGGCATCGGTGCCGGAGGTCCTCGCCCAGGCCATCCGCGAGGTGGAGGGCTCTCTTGGTCCATGACCCGGCAGAGGCCCGGTAGGGTCTGCCCTGTCTCCGAAACGGCCCATGCTCCCCACCGATCTGCGCGAGGCCGAAGCCCAGCTCAGGGAGGCCCTGCACTCCGCCCTGAACAGCAACAGGAGCGGGCGGTGGACGATCGAGCTGCGGTTTGAGGGTCTCCGAATCCTTCCCCTGGCGATGCGGCTGGCCGAAACCCTGCAGGAAGAGGGAATGGAGCAGCGCGTGTTGTGTCCGGACGCGGGGGCCACGGCCCTCGCCCGACGGGATCACCCGGGGCTGGCACCCCTGATTTGCAGCCTGGGCGACCACCGTCGCCAACAGGGGGAAAGGGAAGAAGGCGGAGGAGAAACCGAAACGAGCGCCGGCCATCCCCTGTTGCTGGTGGTAGGTCCTGGCCCTTCGGATTACGACTTGGTGGAAGGGGTCTGTACTGCCCACCCTGGGGCCGTCGTGCTTCTCAACCCCACTCTGGAAGATGCGGCGGTGGGCATCGGCAGTGTGGCCCGTTCGCGCCGCAAGGGTTTTCTGGCCCAATGGCAGGCGGCCTATGCCCTCCAACCCTTTGCCAATGGCGCACTGAAGCGGGCCTACCCAGGGGACTGGGAGCTGTATCGCCTGGATCCTCAGGGGTTCCGGTTGGCAGGAGCATTTCCCCAGAAACCCAGCAGCGAGGAACAGGCCGAAACCCTGGCCGGGGAGAGTCCCGGGGGGATCAAGCAACAGCTGCGGGGCTTCGGAGATCTGATCGACAATCTGCAGCGCTGATCCGTTCGGTGTGCACCACTGCTGGTGCCGAAGGGGGAAGGCCCCTAAACTTCGCCGACCCTCAGACAGCCATGGCCAGCAGATTCCCCAACTCCGGATCGAACCCAAACAGGCCCCTGAGCCTTGTCGACCTGGGGGCAGGGCTTGCCGTGTTGCTGGCAGCTGGAGGCCTGCTCTGGAGCCCCAAATTGTCCAGTGCGGTGGCTCGGGCCACGGGAGAGGAGGTACCGGTCACGGTTTCCGTGGATGTGCGGAGCCAGCCCGCCGTCGACAGCGCGGGGTTGATCAGCGACATCGCCAAAGAAGGCAAGGTTTCCATCGTGATCCGTAACGCCCCCCACGGCAAGGTCAAGGTGGCCAAGATCGAACCCCTACAGCGTCGGCTCACGATCCTCACGCCGGAGGGCAAGTTCGTTTCCGCTCCTGATCCCAACCAAAAAACCTTCGGCACCTTCGATGCCCGCTTCACCCTGGAGGGTCGGGGTCGAAAGGGGGGAGGTGGTGTGGTTTTCGGCAACCAGACCCTGAAGATTGGAGCACCTGTGGAACTGGAAGGATCCAATTACCGCTTCAGCGGCAATGTCACCAATCTTGTGATTGGTCCTTCCTGATATGCGCGATCTCCTTTCTCCTGCTTGTCGGTGGATGGCCTTCGGCCTCACCGTCCTGAGTCCGCTGATGGTTGGTTCCGGAGCGCTGGCCACCCCAGCCCTCCCGCCAAGGCAGGGGTGGCCCCGGGTCCTGCCCGTGATGCCCCTCCCCCCCCTCACTCCAGCCCTGGGGAGCCCCCAGCTGGGCATAGCCCCGAGCTGCCCAGCCCTGCAACAGCGCCTGGCGGCCCAGCTGGCGGGTCAGAGTGAGGCCTGGAGCGTCTCCATCGCCGATGCCTCCGGTCGCCTGCTGGCTGACGTGAATGGCACCCGATCGAGGGTGCCAGCCTCGAACCAGAAGTTGGTGAGCACGGCCTTCGCCCTTGATCGGCTTGGACCCGAATTCAGGCTCAACACCCAACTCTGGAGGTTGGGAGATGGCACCTTGCGGCTCACCGGCCAGGGCGATCCTGATCTAGCCCTCCCCCATTTGCAGCGCTTTGCCCAGTTGGCCCTCCGCTCCGGGGGGAGCACTGGTCCGTCCGGAACGGTGGTGCGCCTCCAGGTGGCCGAGGAGCCCAAACAGGCCTGGTGGCCCCAGGGCTGGAACTATGCCGATCGGGCCTACGCCTATGGGGCGCCGATCACCCGGCTAGCGATCACGAGCAACGCCATTGATGACGCCGTCACCAATCCCGTGTCCCGCCTTCAGACCCTGCTGAAGCGGACCGCAGCCCAGCAAGGTGGCGATATTCAAATGTCACTGGTGCCGGCGGAACAACCCCTGCCCGCGGATGCGGTGTTGCTCCATGAAGAACCCTCCACTTCGATGGAGGGTTTGTTGAGCCTGGCCAACACCGAGAGCCACAATTTCACCGCCGAGGTTCTGCTCCGCTCAGGGGCGGGCACCTGGGATCTGCCGGAGGCCGTCAGGCGCCAAACCGTCTGGCTCAGCCAGCAGAGCATGCCGATGCAGGGCGTGCGCATCGCCGATGGCAGCGGTCTGGATCGGACCAACCGACTCACCAGCCGATTCCTCACCGCCCTGCTCCTGCGCATGGATCATCATCCCTACGGCCGCAGCTACGTGAGCTCCATGGCCATCGCAGGCAAGCGGGGAACCCTTCGCAACCTTTACACCGGCACCAGCCTGGATGGGAGGGTCTATGCCAAGACAGGAACCCTCACGGGAGTCCGCTCCATCAGCGGCCTGTTGGTCACCGAAGCCGGCCCCCGATACTTCAGTGCAATCTCCAACGGAGCCAGCGCACCGAATGCCACCATTGGCCGGATCCTCAGAGACGCTCAGAACGTGAGCTTGTGCCCCTAAGGCTTTCCTGAAGGCAGGTCAGTACAGAAGGAGAAACCCCCAACCCAGGTCAACTGAGTTGGGGGTTCTCTATGGGTGATTCGGCTGGAAGAGCTCGCTCAGCTGGCCAGCCGGCCCCCCGCAGCACGGCGCAGCCGATTGGCCGCCTGCTGGGCTCGAGCCCTAACCGCTGCGTTTGCATCCATGCCCTGGGTTGGGTCCCCATGGGATGCCCCGGCGTGGTGGGAGGCACCTGGTGGGGTGGAGGAATCCTTCCCTTGGAGGCGCACCAGCTCCCTGCGACCACCCAAGACGATCTGACTGAGGTCCTGAAGGCGCGTTTCCAGCTCGCCGAGCACCTGTTCGGCGTAGCGGTTGGCCCCATCCTGAATGGCACCAGCATCCTGACGGGTACGGGCCACCAGCACATCGCACTGCTGTTGGGTTTGCTGACGGAACTGGATGGCTTCCTGATGAAGCCGTTCGGACTCGGCCTGACTATCCCGCTGGACCCGCAGGCTCTCCTGACGGATGGCTTCGAGTTCCTGCAGCGCCTGCTGCCGAACACGCTCGTGCTGCTCGATCAACTGGCGGGAACGATCCACCGCCTCAGCCTCCAACTGGGTGCGCCGCTGCTGGGCCTCTTGCTCGAGTTGCTGCCGATGGGCCGCAAAGGCCTGATCCATCTGGGCGATCCGCCCCTGGTGCTCCTGCTCGGCCTGAGCAGCTTGGGCGCGAGCCTGGGCCTGAAGTTGTTCCCCATGGAGGCGGGATTGCTCCCGTATGTCAGCCGCCTGGCGCTCTGCCTCCTGGCGAACGGAAGACGTGGCGATGAGCTGTTCCCGCTCCCTCCGCGCCTGCACAAGGATCTCCTCGGCCTGCTGCTTGGCCTTCTCGATGAAGCCTTCCCGTTGACGCAGGAGCTCGTCGGCCTGGGTGATCTGCAGGGGCAGGGCTTCCCTCAGGGCGTCCATCGCCTCGATGGCATCCTGCTCGTTGACCAGGCGCCCACCACTGAAGGGGATACGACTGCCATCGAGCACGATCTCCTCAAGCTGATCGAGTTGGTCGAGAACCGTGATGCGCGTCTCGGACATGTCAACGAGTAGATGTGGGCCGATTAAAGAACGTCACGAGATCTTCTGCCACTCCCCGAGGCACCATGTGGGACACATCCCCGCCAAATCGGGCCACCTCCTTGACAACGGAACTGCTGAGAAAGCTGTGATGGGCAGCGGTGGCCAAGAACAGGGTTTCCAGATGGGGAGCCAAGGTCTTGTTGGTGTGGGCCAGCTGAAGCTCGAATTCAAAATCGCTCAGAGCCCTCAGGCCCCGCAGGATCACGCCAGCCCCAGAATCCCTGGCCACATCAACGGTGAGGCCGTCGAAACTCCGCACCTCCACGCCCTGAAGGTGGCTGGTGGCCTCACGGATCTGATGCAGGCGTTGCTCCAGGGGGAACGTGGGGATCTTGCTGGGGTTCTGCAGCACCGCCACCACAAGACCGTCAAACAGCGCAGCACTGCGCTCAATCAGATCCAGGTGGCCCAAGGTGAGCGGATCAAAACTGCCGGGGTAAAGGGCCCGCATGGAACTGAGCGGCTGGAACCTTTCTAGAGTCAGGCCCAACCAACCTGCGCAACATGACGCCAACCCCCGGCCTTCCCCCCCTCGACGCTGCCGCCAAGAAGACCCTGCTGCGGAAGATCCCCCATGGGGTGTTCATCTGTGGCGTGCGGGAAGGGGAAGAGGTGAATGGCTTCACCGCCAGCTGGGTGACCCAGGGATCCTTTGAACCTCCCCTGGTGGTGATGGCGGTGCGGGCCGATTCCGCCAGCAACGGCATGATCCAGCGCACGGAACGCTTTTCTTTGAATGTGTTGCCTGCGGATCAGAAAGATCTGGCAGCCGTGTTCTTCAAGCCCCAGAAGGCCATCGGTGGCCGATTCGACGCCGCCCCCTTCCAGCTGGGTCCCCTGGGCCTGCCAATTCTGGAGGCCGCCTTGGGGGCCGTGGAATGTGAGGTTGTGGGCCAGGTGAGCCATGGAGACCACACCGTGTTTGTGGGTGAGGTGAAGAGCGCGGTGCTGCAGCGGGAGGGCGATGCCCTGGAACTGGCTGGCACCGGATGGCAGTACGGGGGTTAGACGGGGGCGCGGCGTCTCGCCGAGGGACGCTGCCCCTCCTGCAACGACCGGAGCAGCTGACCCAACGGCTGCGGGAGATCCCCACGGAGTCGGGCTGTTACTTGATGCGCGATGGAGAGGATCGCATTCTCTACATCGGCAAAGCCAAGGTTCTGCGCAATCGGGTGCGCAGTTATTTTCAGAGCTCTCAGGGTCACAGTCCTCGCATCCAGCTGATGGTGCGGCAGGTCTGTGAGATCGAAGTCATCGTTACCGACAGCGATGCGGAAGCTCTGGCGCTGGAATCGAATCTGATCAAGCAGAACCAGCCCCACTTCAATGTGCTCCTGAAAGATGACAAGAAATATCCCTATCTCTGCATCACCTGGAGTGAGGCCTATCCACGAATTTTCATCACCCGGCGGCGGCGGTTTCGCAGTCCGCTCGATCGTTTTTATGGCCCCTATGTGGATGTGGGC
>JBEIGX010000139.1:0-6267 GCA_040381675.1 Aphanothece sp. | reverse complement strand
CTCCGCCGGGCCCAGCGACCTCCTGACGCGCCTGCGCATCCACCTGCAGTGCAAACCATCCACATTTGAGGACCATCAGACCATCGTGGTGGGTGATCTTGAAGTGCATTCCTCGAACCACACGGTCCGGCGAGCCGGCCAACCCATCGCCCTCACCGCCCGGGAGTTTGAGCTGCTCCTGCTCCTGCTGCAACGAAGTCCAAAGGTGGTGAGTCGGGAGGTGATCCTCAAGGAGATCTGGCCCGAGGAGCGGACCACCACCAGCAACGTGATCGAGGTGTACGTGCGCTACCTGCGCCGCAAACTGGAAACGGGGGGGCACTCCCGACTCATTCATACGGTGCGCGGGATGGGGTATGCCTTGAGGGAAGAACGATGAGGATGGCCATGCCCCCAAGGGCTGTGGTGATGGGTCTGGCCAGTGCCTGCATGTTCATGGCGGCCTGCGGGGCGGATGGTGGTGAGAAAGGACCACCCCAATACCTGCCGATCGAAGCGCAATGGTGTCTGAGCGGGGACCCACCCCGCTGCATCGACCTGGAAGTGCCGACCACACCGAGCCAGTTCAGCATGGGTCTGCAGCAGCGGCCGGCCCTTCCTCCCCTTCGCGGGATGTGGTTTGTCTTCAGCCCTCCTGAGGTGGCGAAATTCTGGATGCACCGCACCCTCGCCCCCCTCGACCTCCTCTTCATCGCCAACAACCGCATCCTGGCCATCGAGGCCAACGTGCCCATCTGTGCCAACCTGCCCTGCCCCAGCTATGGAGCCGATACCCCAGTGGACGGGGTAGTGGAGCTTGGCGCGGGGGAGGCCGCACGGCTCGGGCTCAAGGTGGGCAGCCCTGTGCAGATCCACTGGCTCGCCCAACCGGCCAAGCCTTCAACACGAACACCGGATTGAGGGGGGCCAGACGGGTGCCATCGGCCAGGGGCACCCCACGCCAGACCTGCACCTGACTGACGGCCACCTGCAGGCCCTCAGAGTCGAGATCGGCCCGTAGCTCGGCCAGGGCCTCCACGGTGGCCAAGGGGATCACCACCTTTCCCTCTGGCTTCAGCCGGCGAAGAACAGCCTGGAGCACCTCTCTGCGGGAACGCCCTCCCCCGCCGATCAGCACACGGTCGGGCGGCGGAAGATCGGCCAGGGCACCAGGGGCTTCCCCTTCCACCACTCCTGCCGGCTCCACAGCGAGCCGCCTCGCATTCCGGCGGATCAGTTCAGCAGCACCAGGCCGGCGCTCCACGGCCCAGAGCTGCAGGTGGGGCCGCAACCGCAGGGCTTCCAGGCCCACCGAACCCACCCCTGCCCCCACATCCCACAACACCCCTGCCGGGGGAAGATCCAGGTCGGCCAGGAGCTGGATGCGCACCTCCCGCTTGGTCATCAGACCGGGGTGATCGTCGATCTGAAGCCACAGCCCATCCTCCAGGCCGAACAGAGGCAACCGCTCCGGATCGGGGCCCTCGGGGGGCTCCGCTAGAAGCACGACCAGGTGGAGAGGGTCGAGATCCTCCGGCAGGGGCGCCTGGGCGGGGAACCGACGCAGACGTTCCTGGGGGTGGCCAAGCCGTTCACACACCCAGAAGGCATAACTGGCCCCCAGGCCTGAGGCCAGTAGCCCTTGGCGCACCGTTTCCGCCCCGCCCTGGCCAGGGTCGGTGAGGATCGCCAGGGCGGGGGGGCGGACCTTCAATGCCTCCGCCAGGGGCTCCGGATCCCGCCCGTGCACGCTCAACCAGGTCGCATCCTGCCAGGGGCGGCCCAAACGGGCAAAGGCCAGCTGGAGGGAGGTGGGGGCGGGATGGAACGTCAGGCAGGGAGCCGGCAGGGTGCTCACCAGGAGGCGGCCGATGCCGAACCACAGGGGATCGCCACTGGCCAGCAACACCCCCTGTCCACCGGCGTCCAGCGCCTCCACCAGCCAGGGAAGGAGCACATCCGGCTGATCGGTGGCCACGATCGGAGGGGGGGGATCGGCCTGGGCCAACCAGTTCTGCAGGCCGGCATGGAACCGACGGGGGGCGGCCACCCAATCCACCGCCAGCAGCCGGTCTCTCCAGCGCTGGCTCAACCCCTCGAGGCCGGAGGCATCGGTGCCCACCACATCCAGATGGCCCCTGCCCATGATGCCTATGACCTTCCCAGGAGGACGACCCTTCCACCATGGCTGATCGTCGCCAAAGGATTCATGAGCTGGTGGTGGCCCTGATGGCCCATCAGGGGGAGATGGAGTTGCTCAGGGAAGAGGGCGGCCCCCTTGGTCCACCCCAAGGGGAGGGCCCGACCCACCCTGGGGAAGCGATGAAGCGCAGCCGTCGGGTGATTCGCCACTACCAGGCCCTGGTGCATTCGGCGGTCACCCTGGATGCTCTGATCGACCAGGAGCTGCTCGGGAGCCCGCTGGCCTCCCCGTTCACGGCTTCCGGAGACGACGTCCGGCACTGAAGCCCCTTTGGGGGAGAGCGGACCTCAAACCACCTCGGGCTGGGGAGATTCGAGCAACTCCTGCGCCAACAGCGCCTGATCCAACGGGACCCCCAGGTGCTGAACGATGGCTTCGGCATCGCGCACCGCATTGCCCAGGCAGCAGGTGCCCCCCGGGGAGGGGGTGACATTGAAGACAAGGCCAGGGCAAGCGGGAATGCTCACCTCACCCAGCATCAACTTGCGCTGTTGTTTATCAATCAGCTGGGGCCGCACCCCCCCATATCCCTCTGCAAAGCGGAGATCTTCGATCGACAGATCCGGCACGATTTTGCGGACGTCAGCCGCAAACAGGCGCCGGCGCAACCCGGGCACTTCATAGAGCAGATTGCGCAAGATGTAGGCACGGATATCGGAATCAAAAAAGAGCTCACCCAGCACAGCCAGCACATGGCCATCCACGCGGAGCACCTCCAGAAATTCGGCAAAGGAAGCCGGCCGGTAGCGTTCCAGAAGCGGGAGGAGAAGAGCGGTGGGTCCGAAGCGGGTTTGCCCGGCTACCCGCACATCCGGATCCCCATGGAGGGCGGCGAAGGGCAACTTGTCGTTCTGCATGGTGTACACCTTTCCGCGCAGCACGGACGGGGCGAAGTAGAAACTTCCCGCCACGGGCAGACAGGAATACTGCAGGCCATAGCCCATGCGTTGGGCCAACAGCAGGCTGTGGGCCCCCGCGTTCACCACCACATACCGGGCCCTGAGGCGCCGTGGTTCAGTGAGGCGGCCAGGAGCCCCCTCACTCCCGGGCCAGGGCTTGAGCTCCACTAGAAAGCCATCCCCATCGGGGGTGAGGCTCCGAAGCTCGGTTCCCAGATGGAGGTTCAGGGTGCGATGGGGCTGGGTGGCCAGCCGGGCGGTGGCCTGATCGACAAAGGACTCCGCCAAAGCTTCGTAATCCACCGCTGTGGCCTCCCCCCGGATGCCGATGGCCGCCAGGTCCTCGGGCCGGGGTTCCCCCTTCACCAGACCAACCCGGGGTTCCCAGTCCGCAATGGCGGCCTTGTCGAGAAGCTGCATGGCAGGGAAATGGAGAGAGAACACCTCAAAACGGTTCCGCAAGCGCGTGGTTTCCCCCTCCCCGACGGCCAGCACCATTTTCTGGGTGTTGAACACACAGCGTTCCCTCTGGGCCGGTGGCAACTGGTTGGCATAGCGACCGATCATGCCGGCGATGCGCTTCACCTTCAGCGCCTTTTCGAGGGTGTAGTTGGTTTCGATATCCCCGCAGTGAATGGTCTGGCTGTTGCTGGAGGCGCGGGAATTCACCTGGGCGAGCCGTCCGTAACGCTCCACCAGGGTGAGATGGGGGAGGGTGGTGTAGCGCGCCAGAACGTGCAGCAGGGCCGTGCCGCACACGCCCCCCCCGACGATCAGCACGTCGGTGGTGGGAAGGGTTTCGGCTTCCTGAACCAGGGTCTCCGGCTGCGGCATGGCGCCCCACGGCAGGCATCTCAGCCCCCATGGTGGCGGATCAGCCTCAACCGTTGGGGGACACCAGAATCAGGACGGCACCCGCCACCATCAGGGCCACGGCAGGGAGCCGGAGATCGGGACGGGGCTCCCCCAAAAACATCCCCCCGGCGGCCGCACTGAAGAGGGTGCTCAGACGCTTGATGGCGATGACATTCACGACGGCCGTGCGCTGCACCGCTTCCATCTGCACGGCCATCCCCAGGGCAGCGATCCCCCCAAAAAGCATCAGGAGGCCCCAATCGCTCTGCCAGAACCCCCCATCCCCGAAGCGGACGCCCAGGCTGCGCCCCTCTCCGGCCGCCAGGGCCGAGAGGGTGAGGGGCAGGCCGACCACCAGGTTCAATCCCACCACCCAGGCCAGGCTGCTGCTGGCCATGACGCCCACTTTGTCGATGCCGGCGCCGATGCCCCAGAGCAGGGCCACGAGGAGCATCCATCGCGCCCCAGGAGTGTTCCATAGGCTCAGGGACGGCTCCCCATCCGTGGCCCCCAGCCGCAGGGCCCCAAGGACGATCAACACCATGCCGGCCAGGCTGCCGGGGCCAGGCGTCTCCCCCAACATCAGCCAGGCACTGATCAGAAGCACCAGGGGGGAAAGATTGAGGAGCGGCACCACAAGGCTGAGCTCACCGCGACGCAGGGCCCGTCCGTAGGCCCAGAAGGCCACAACGTTCAAAAGAGCGGTGGCCACCAGGGCCCGCAGGAGGCCAGGCCACTGGGGGGTAGACCCGGAAAGCAAGGCGAGCGGCAGGGCAACCAGCGCCGCCAGCAGACATCCCATGCCCATCACCCATCTGGAGCTGAGACCGGAGCGTTTCAGCAGGTGCCTGGCCAGGAGGTCCTGACCGCTCTGGCAACAGGCAGTGAGCACGGCCAGAACGGGCCAGATCATGGGTTAGGTGAGGGGCCCAGGGTGGTTTATGCTCAATTTGCTTGGTCTTCGCCACGGGCGGAACCATCAGGGCGATTAGCACAGTGGTAGCGCACTTCCTTCACACGGAAGGGGTCACTGGTTCGAATCCAGTATCGCCCATCTTGAATGTCGCGAGTCTCCCGGGAGAGTCGGGTGACCTGGCTTGCCGTCTTTAAACTATGTCGCGCCAGAAGCTATGCCAGGAGTAGCGAAGGCTACGGAAGAAAGCCAGATCCGCTGCCCATGGTGGTATTTATCACCTTTTGACCAGTTCGGTGCCCATCCAGATTTACAACGAGCAATCTGATACCACCAATGGGGGCGTCCTCAGCGGCGAACTCGTTCTCGGTGGCGCTCCATGGAACCTCAGCGGGATCAACAGCTCTCCCCCCCTGAGCTACACGATCCTGATTCGCGGCAGCCGGAGCTCAAGCGCAGACATCGATAACTACATCATTCGCCGGGAGGATCTGATCCTGGCGCCAGGAACCCTTTTAGAAGATTACGACGTTGATATCAGCCTGAATGGGCGGACCGCCGGCAGCACGACGAGTTTCAATTCAGGGTTCCAACCATTTGATGCTCCACCAAGCCTCTTCGGCAATTACGGGGTGCTGACAGGCCTCTCTATAGCAGGCAGCAATTATCTCCGCTACACCATCTCTGGCAGCACCTTCTTTGGCATAACAGTCAAAGACAACAATGCATTTGTTGGTGATTACACCCTTGAATTGTCCCTTGTTTATGGCCCAACGGCCGCCCTCATCCCCAAGCTGAGCGTCTTCAACAGCTCGGTTTCGGTTCAAAACGAAGGCAATAGCGGCGCCACCAACTACGTCTTCACCATCCACCGCACCGGCCTCACCAGCGGCGTGACGTCCGTGAACTGGGCGGTGGCGGGGGCGGGGAGCAGTCCCACCACCACGAACGATTTCGTCCCGGGCAGCGCCCTCTCCGGCGTGCTGACGTTCGCGCCCACGGAAACGGAAAAAACGGTCACGGTGCAGGTGGCCGGGGACACCACCTTTGAACCGGATGAAGCGTTCGACCTGATCCTCAGTGGGGCCACGTCCGGCGCCGAAATCCTCCGGGCCTCCCAACGGGCGGTCATCACCAACGATGACGCTCCCCCTCCACCGGCCGCCCTGGCGATCGCGGCCGCCGACGCCTTCCGGGCCGAGGGCACAGGGAGCACGCCCACCCCCTTCACTTTCACCGTCTCCCGCAGCGGCGACACCTCCAGTGCCAGCTCCGCCATCTGGACGGTGGCAGGCTCCGGCGCCAATCCAGCCACGGCCTCCGATTTCACCGGCAACGCTCTCCCCACGGGCACCGTTTCCTTCGCCGCCGGCCAGTCCTCCGCCACCGTCACCGTCGGCGTCAACCCCGACAGCACG
>JBEIGX010000138.1:0-6272 GCA_040381675.1 Aphanothece sp. | reverse complement strand
CTTCAAGCTGGTTGGTCTCAAACAGCTCACCCCGAGCCGGGAGCTGGCTGAGAACCATTACGCCGTGCACCGCGAGCGTCCCTTTTTTGCAGGGCTTGTGGATTTCATCACCAGTGGCCCTGTGGTGGCCATGGTGTGGGAGGGAGACGGGGCCATTGCCGCAGCCCGGCTGATGATCGGGGCCACGAAACCTCTGGAGGCCTTGCCCGGCACCATCCGCGGTGATCTGGCGGTGAACATCGGTCGAAACGTGATTCATGGATCCGATGGGGCTGAAACGGCCGCCCAGGAAATCTCTCTGTGGTTTTCTCCAGGCGAGCTGAGTGAATGGGAGCCTGCCGACCAAGGCTGGCGGGTTGAGCAAAGCCGATGATCCTTGGAGTTTTGACGGTCATTCCTGGAGAGCTGGTCTCTTGATTCCTTTACTGACCTTTCCTCGCAGGCTCCTTGTTCAGATCGTGAAACCGTTTCGCGATCAGAGGCCGGCAAGTGTTTTGGTGCGGCAGACGGCCAGAAAAGAGTGGAAACTCATTGTTCTTAACCTTTTTTGCGCCATCCTTCAGGCGGTGACAGAAGGATTGACCCTGGGGGTCATGTTTTTTGCTGTCGAAGTCCTATCGAAACCAGCAGGAAGTGTCTTTCAAATTAACAGTTACCCCGTCTTCAGGGCCTTTCCCCAGGTCGATCAATGGATCAGCCAGGTTTCAAGCCTGCAGGCCTTCTCCCTGCTCTTATGCCTGGCAGTGCTCCTGAAGCTGATTCAGGGTGGGGCCATGGCCCTGGCTGCAATTTCTATCGGCTATTTCAGCAATCGTGTTTCAAGCCAGCTCACCTACAGGCTCCATGCCCATATACTAGATTATACTTATTCCTGTGCTAGCCGCTACCGAGTCGGTGATCTCCAGTACATCAATGCTTCTGGACCTCCAGCCATCATAAGTGAGATAAAAAGCTATAGCAATCTCGTTGCTAATGTCTTTCTTCTGCTGACATACCTTGCAGTCCTGATCCGACTATCTCCCTGGCTCCTGATCGCGGCGGTCATGATGGGAGCGGTATCTCTTTTTGTGCAGCAGATTCTCCTGCCCATGATTGGAAAGCGGGCCAAAATTGCTGCTGATCTAGGTATTGAATTGGGCAGTCGCATGACGGAAAACATTCAAGGTCTAAGGCTTTTACACACAAGCGGCTTTTTGGATGAGGCTGCAGCTGAGGTGGAAAAGCAAGCCAAGAATTACGAACTTAACGCCAGGGGACAGGCCCGGTTGGGTTCCATTAACGGCCCTGTGACGTTGATTTTGCCGATCCTGATGATTGCAGGAATCGCCTGGCTTAGCATCTTATTCTTTGGGCAAAAAAGCTCGGGAATTCTTCCTAGTCTAGTTACATTTGTCATTGCACTGCAGCGGCTCAATGGAAGCATTGGCGGGCTTTCTGATCTGATTATGGCTCGAAAGACTAATTCAGCAAATCTAGACGTACTAAATAACTTTCTTTATCGGGGTGATAAGGATTTCCGGAGAAAGACGGGATTGCCTTATCGCGGAATCAAAAAAGAAATCAAGCTTGAAAACGTCGACCTCTCCTACTCGTCTTCTACCGGTCCTGCTCTCCAGTCGATCAACATCACGCTTCCCCGGGGTTACACGATTGCCTTGGTTGGCAGTAGTGGAGCTGGAAAAAGCTCCATTGCCGATCTCCTTGCTGGGCTCTATGAGCCCAGCAAGGGGCGGATCATGATCGACGACAACGACCTCCGTGAATTTGACCCGTCAACGTGGCAAAAAAGAATTGGTGTGGTCAGCCAAGATACCTTTCTGTTTAACACGTCCATCGCTAACAACATTCTTTTCGGAACTCCAGAAGCCTCCATGGCTGATGTCGAAATGGCTGTCCAACAGGCTCAGGCGACAAAATTCATTGCCGATCTGCCCGATGGCTTTAACACCATCGTGGGTGAGCGCGGCTACCGTTTAAGTGGGGGACAACGACAGAGACTTTCGCTTGCGCGAGCCATCCTCCGCAATCCTGATTTGCTGATTCTTGATGAAGCAACCAGTGCCCTAGATACTGAAAGTGAACGGCTCGTTCAGCAGGCCATTGATCAATTTGATCGTAAATACACGATTCTTGTGATCGCCCACCGGTTGAGCACCATTGTGAATGCAGACATGATTTATGTGCTCGACCATGGCAGGGTGATTGAGGAGGGCAACCATCATGACCTTCTCGACCAGAATGGACGCTATGCGCGCCTCTGGCAGCAGCAGAGTAAGGTAACGAAAACCAGCACAGTTCCCACCTAAGGGCGGACTCCTGGATGCGGCAGAAAACGATCAGGAGAAAAGGCCTGCAGCCAGCCTGATGAAACGGCATCCAGGGGGCGGTGGCCTACCGCCGCGGCGATCAGGCTGGCGCTGATGGCTGCCAGGAGCACCCCATTGCGGTGATGGCCCACAGCCATCCAGAGCCCCGCCATGGGGCCTGCCCCCAGCAGCGGCGCTTCATCGGGGCTGCAGGGGCGGAAGCCCCACCACCGCTCCATCGCTGGCCAAAGACTGGCCTCGGGAAGCAAGGCGGCCACACCCTCCTCCAGCTGCCGTTGGCCCAGCGGCGTGAGACCAGGTTGGAAGCCCGCTTCCGGTTCCGTGGTGGCTCCCACCACCACCAGCCCATCCTCCCGTGGCACCAGATAGGTGCTCGGGCCAAACAGCACCCGGGGGAGGGCCTGCCTGGGCCCCTGCAAGGAGAGCATCTGGCCTTTGACCGGAAACACAGGCACCTGGGGTAGCAGCTGGGCCGCCCAGGCCCCGCAGGTGAGTACGGCCCTCTGGCATGGCACCGTGTGGAGCTCCCCATTCGCGCGTCGCACCCGCACCCCGGCCAAGCCGGCGCCGGCAGAGGAGGTGGACAGGAGCCCCTCCACCTCACTCCCTTCCTCAAAAGCCACACCCCGGACCACACAGGCCGCCTCCAGCGCCCGCATCAGGCAGCGGCGGTTGTCCATCTGTCCGTCCTGGTGGAAGAGCAGGCCGACGGGCCAACGGGAGGCCATCCCTGGCACCTCTCGCTCCAGATCGGTCCGCTCCAGGGGCTCCCCGAAGGACGCCGTGGGATAGGCCTCCCGTTCGGCGGCGCTGCGAAATGGCACCACGATGCCCGTGGACTGGAGGCCGCAGGAGAGCCCACTGTCGGCTTCGATGCTCGCTACCCAGCGGGGGATGAGGGCCAGACTGGCCTGGCCCAGGGCCAGCAGGGGGCCCGATAATCCCTCGGCGTGCGGCGCCAGCATCCCGGCAGCCACAAAACCTGCTGCCTCGGTCCGCCGCCGACTGAGCACCAGCACGTCCTCCCCTGCGCGGGCGAGGGCATGGGCGATGGATAAGCCCATCAGCCCCCCGCCAAGAATCACCACCGGGTCGGACAGCACGCGGTCCCACAAAGTCGCCATGGGAAAGCTAAAGGCTTGTCCAGCCCTGCCTATGATCGACTGCTCCGCCCTTGGCGGCCCGCCCGACCTGATCGCGCCCCATGGCCAGCGCCGCCACTTCCGCCGCACCATCCCCTGCCTCCGCCTCGGCCCCTCTCCCAGCCTGGGAAGCTGTGATCGGCCTGGAAATTCATGTGCAGCTGTGCACAGCCAGCAAGATCTTCAGCCCCGCCTCCACCAACTTCGGGGATGATCCCAATTCCCACATCGATCCTCTCGTGTGTGGTCTGCCCGGCACCTTGCCTGTGCTCAATGAAAAGGTGCTGGAGTATGCGGTGAAGGCCTCCTTGGCCTTGAACATGCAGATCGCCAAGCACAGCAAATTTGATCGCAAACAATATTTCTATCCCGATCTTCCCAAGAATTATCAGATTTCTCAGTACGACGAACCCATCGGTGCCGAAGGGGCCATCGAGGTGGAAGTCGCTGAGAAGGGCAAGGACACCTACCTCAAGACCATTGGCATCGAGCGCCTGCACATGGAAGAAGATGCGGGCAAGCTGGTCCACGCTGGCAGCGACAGGCTCGCAGGGAGCAGCCACTCTCTGGTGGATTACAACCGGGCTGGCGTGGCCTTGGCCGAAATCGTGAGCAAGCCCGATCTCCGCACCGGCCGGGAAGCGGCGGAGTATGCGGCAGAGGTGCGCCGCATCATGCGCTACCTCGGTGTCAGCGACGGCAACATGCAGGAAGGATCCCTGCGTTGCGACGTTAACATCTCGGTGCGGCGAGGACCTGATGCCCCCTTCGGCGTGAAGGTGGAGATCAAGAACATGAACTCCTTCTCCGCCATTCAGAAGGCCTGCGACCATGAGATCCAGCGCCAGATCCAGGCGATCGAAGCCGGCGAGCCGATCCGCCAGGAAACGCGCCTGTGGGATGAGGGTAAACAACTCACCAAGGCCATGCGGAGCAAGGAGGGGAGCAGCGATTACCGCTACTTCCCCGAACCAGACCTGGGGCCGATCGAGGTGACCGAGCAACAGCGGGAGGCCTGGCGGGCCGAACTTCCTGAACTGCCCGCCGCCAAACGCCATCGCTACGCGGACAGCCTGGGCCTGTCGATCTATGACGCGAGGGTGCTCACGGACGAGCGGCCGATGGCGGAGTATTTCGAAGCCACCGTGGCTGCAGGGGCCGATCCCAAGTTGGCCGCCAACTGGATCACCGGCGACATCGCCGCCCATGTGAACGGCCAGCGCTTGTCCTACGACAGCCTTCCCCTGCGCCCCGCTCAGTTGTCTGAATTGGTGGGACTGATCAGCAAGGGCACCATCAGCGGCAAGATCGCCAAGGAATTGCTGCCCGACCTCCTGCAGAACGGGGGGTCGGCCCAGGCCCTGGTGGAGGCCAAGGGGCTGGGGATGATCAGCGATCCAGCGGAGATCACCGCCATCGTGGACGACCTCCTCGCCGCCCATCCTGCGGAGGTGGAGGCCTTCCGTGGGGGCAAAACCAAGCTGCAGGGCTTCTTCGTGGGGCAGCTGATGAAACGCACGGGGGGCCGGGCCGATCCCCAACTGGCCAACCGTCTGTTGCTGGAGAGGCTCAACGGATGAACACCCCTCCCACGAAACACCAGATCCTGGAGGCCCTCGAGGGGGAGTTGCGGCGGGGAAGCCTCAGTCAGGAATCGCTGCGCTCCTACCTCGACCGGGACCTGCCCGTGCACGTGCGCATTGAGCTGGAGTGGATGCTCTACGCCATTCGGCAGTTGGATGAGCATCGCGAGCGGCTCGTGCAGCGCCTCGCCGAATTCACCCGCTGATTCCAGAGCCTCTGGCTCCAGGCGACGCTGTGGCCAGGGCCGCCTGCACACGGGCTGCAAGCTCTGAGGGTGATCCGGCGGTCGACAGGACCAGGTCGGCCCGGGCGAGCTTCTCCGCCATCGGCCATTGGGCGCGAAGGCGCGCCAGGGCAGCCTCCTGGCTGAGTCCATCCCGGGCCTGCAGGCGCCGGAGCTGTTCCTCCTCGCTGCCACACTCCACCACCCAGATCTCCGTGCAGAGTGATTCCAGCCCCGCTTCAAAGAGCAGGGGGATCATCAGAACCACCACAGGCTCCGCCTTCAGGCGCTCCAGTTCGGCCTGGAAACCAGCGCGCACCAGGGGATGGACCAGCTGCTCCAACCATTGGCGTTCCGTTGGATCGGCAAACACCAGGCGGGCCAAGGCCGGGCGATCCACGGATGGGGGGGCGTCAACCGCTTGCACTGTCCTGCCGTAACGCTGGAGAACCGCCCGGGTGGCCGCGGTTCCCGGTGCCAACGCCGAGCGGGCCAGTTGATCCGCATCGATCACCGGGATCCCGTGCCGGTCGGCCAGCACTCCAGCCACGGTGCTTTTCCCCGTGGCAATGCCTCCCGTGAGCCCAATGCGACGTGCCTGGCCCATCCAGCAGATCAGCCCCGGCGGCTTGGTCAGCCTAGGTCGTGACGCGTTCTAATCTGAGGTGGATCGACTGCAGATATGACCCCTGCCCCTTTGCTTGAGGCGCTGCACTGGCGCTATGCGGTGAAGCTGTTTGATGGGGAGTGCACCATCCCGCCTGCCACCTGGGCGGCACTGGAGGAAGCCCTGGTGCTTTCCCCTTCCTCCTACGGGCTCCAGCCCTGGAAATTTCTGGTGATCACCGATCCGGCCCTACGGGCCGAGCTCAGGCCCTACTCCTGGAACCAATCGCAGATCACCGATTGCTCCCACCTGGTGGTGTTTCTGAGGCAGCGCACGGTGAAGGAGCAAGATCTGCAGCGCCTGCTCGATCGCACGGCCGCGGAGCGGGG
>JBEIGX010000137.1:0-6421 GCA_040381675.1 Aphanothece sp. | reverse complement strand
CCTCTGCATGGAGCCCCGGATCCTTCTCTTTGATGAACCCACCAGCTCCCTGGATCCGGAGATGGTGCGGGAAGTGCTGGATGTGATGCGCAACCTTGCCGACGACGACATCACCATGGTGGTGGTGACCCATGAGGTGAAATTTGCCGAGCAGGTGGCTGATCGGGTGGTGCTGATGGCGGAGGGGGAGGTGGTGGAGGAGGCCTCTCCAGGGGTATTTTTCAGTAACCCCAGCCATGAGCGCACGCGACGCTTTTTGGATCAGATTCTTTGAGTTTAGCTGGATTCAATCTTGCACCACGTTCTATGACTTGCACCACGTTTCAATGATCAACCTGGATAAGTATTCACTTTCACCCGAAGACCTTCACACAATCGAGGAGCTACTTGCCAAGACGGGTCATCATCTCACCTTGCAGGATCTCTATCGACTCATGGATGAGGTCTGGGCCGCCTATGGTTGTGATCCGAATCGCTATGACGAGGCAAAATACAACGCATTTTATCGCCATCCGATCTGGCTTCTGAATGGCATCTTTATTGAACAGCACGAAGAGTCATTGGGTCACCGTTCAGTCATTGCAGAAACTATTCGAGTGAAGAAATCAATGAGAGTGCTTGATTTCGGTGGTGGTTTTGGAACTTTAGCGAGAATGATCGCCACCTCTAATCCCAACTGCAGTGTTGATATCTGGGATCCCTTTCCACCCCAGCATGGCATTCACGCTTGTGCTGCTTTCCCGAACATTAAGTTCGTTTCTTTGCCGCAAGAAAATACTTATGATGCGCTTGTTTGCACGGATGTTCTGGAGCATGTTCATGATCCTCTGAATCTGCTTGCCGATATGGTGAAGAAGGTCAGAGTCGGAGGAGTGTTGATAATCTACAACTGCTTCTATCGGGTGATACAGTGCCATTTGCCTTGCACTTTTCATCTGCTGAACTCATTTGATGAATTTTGCCAGCTTCTTGGCCTAGAAGTGGAAGGGAAGACACAAGATGATCATGCCACAATTTACACCAAAGCGGTAGAATTAGAACCGGACTGGCATCTTATTCGCAAAAGGGAGAAGGACTCCAAGTTGTCTCACCAAGTCGACGTATGGAAAAAGGCTCATCCGGGAGCTGGGCCTTTGATGCAGAAATGGGCTGTGGTGCAGGCAGATCCTTTTTACTATTCCCAAAAGGTTTGGTCGCAATTTATCCATTCTCTCTCAGGCCTTAATTCGTTGATAGGTAGATAGGGAACTAGCGCAGACATTTCTGGGCTCTGCCTACCCAATCCCCCCAACCATCGTTTCCAGCCCGTAGAGACCTTCATAAAGAAGGTAGGCAGCAAACACCAACGCCAGTACCCCCACCAACCACTCGGCCTTGTGTTGAAGCCAGTCCTCCAAGCGAGCGATCGACTCACGGATGGATCCCCCGCTTGCAATCCAGGCCAGGGGTGGAAGCAGGAGGAGGGAGCTACCCGCCAAGGCAAAGAGTCCACTCACCTCCAAGTCCGCTGAAAGGCCGGGGTGATTAATCAGCAAAAGGCCCGCTTCCTTGAGATAAAACACCAAGTTTTCTGGCGTCAACAGGGCCCCGGCGGCGCCGATGGCAACGAGCATGAACGTGTCCACCTCAGGCAGGCGGTTCATCAGCTTGAGGGCCATGCCCTCCTCCCCCATGAGGGCCTGGGGCGTGAGCTGGTAGAGCCCCAACGCTAGGAGAGCTCCTGCGCCCAGCAAGTCAATGAGCACCTGCTCCCGTTCCCCGTGGCTGAGGCTAATGGAAAAAAACTGCCCGAGCACCATCAACAGGGCCACTGCCAGCAAATTGGCCAAGGTCCAGCCGAGCACGTAGGCAAAAGACCGACGCAGGGGCGCCTTGCCCAGCAACAGAAGGGTTACAACCCCGATATGCAAAGGGCTGAAGGCGATACCCATCCCAAAGAGCGACGACTGGGTGAACAGACCTGGACTCATGGCTTGCCTGGCGAGGGCGGGAAGGGATTGCGCAACCTACACACGCCAGAGGCCTGTGCGCTAGGTCAGGGCCTTGTGGTCCAATCCGCTGCGTTCAGGGTGGGGAACAGACCGTCCTCCCGCTCCACGGCCTGGATCCACTCCGGCTGGAGGGGGGTGCTGTTTTCGATGGCATCCATCAGCCGCCAAAAACGATCCAGGTGGCGATGGATGCGCTCCCTCGCCAGGGATGTGGTGGTGCCGGCCCGCAGGATGAAGCTCCAGTCGGAGCTTTGGGCGAGCAGCAACTCCCGGCCCGCCTGGGTGAGCAGGCGACGCTGCTCCACGCTGCCCACCCCCCGATTGACCCGCCGCACCATGGCCCTGGAGGCCCGCTGCCACTCGGGCACCACCCAGGCATTGCTGCCGTTCAGCCAGTAATCGTGGTAGCCCCCCTGCCCCCAGCTGGAAGGGGAAGGCTGGCATACTTGAAGGGGGAGACCCTGAGCCAGATGTTCCCTCAGATGGGTGAACTGCAGCTCCAATCCCGGACCCTGGCGAAACAGCTCGCCCAGAAAACGGGGGCCCTCAAACCACCAATGGCCAAAGAGCTCGGCATCAAAGGGGGCCACCAGGAGGGGCGGGCGCTCAATGGCATTGGTGAGCCCATGGAGTTGCTCCACCCGGCTTTGCAGGTAGGCAGTGGCATGCTGCTCGAGGCGGGTCTGGGCCTGCACAGGGTCGTAGGGCTGCTTGTTCTCCAGTGGGCAGCCCTGGGCCGTCACCCGATGGAGCTTGAGGCCAAGCGGACGCCGCGAGCGGATGCTGAGCTCTTGGAGCCTGTCTTCGGGGAGATCCCAACCCAGGTCGCGATGAAATTCTCGATAGGCCCCATCCCCTGGATACCCCTGGCTGGCACTCCACACCGGCAAGGTGGAGGCGCTGTCGCGGGCAAAGAAGGCCACGCCAGCTGTGGAGCAGATTGGGGCATACACCCCATAACGCGGTCTGGGTTGGGCATGGAGCAGACCATGTCCATCGAGGATGCTGTAGCGCAGCCCGCAGGCCAGTAGCTGCTGGTCCAGGCCCTCGTAGTAGGCGCATTCTGGCAACCAGATGCCGAGCGGCCTTTCTCCCAGGAGCCGCTGATGCTCCCGGACCGCAGCCAGGAGCTGGGCTCGAACCGCCTCTTGGTTGTCGCGAAGGAGGGGAAGGTAACCGTGGGTGGCCGCGCAGGTGATCAGGTCGAGCACCCCCGCCTGTTGCTGCTTCCGGAAACGGGGCAGGAGGTTGCCCCCACAGCCCTTCCAGTCGCGGGCGACGGTTTCGAGCTCCTTGAAGAGGGCCTCTGCAGCCCCGCGAAGCTCCGTTGGGGCCTCCGCCAACAGCTCCATTCGCACCATCAACCAGGGCAGGAAGCCCCGATTCAGGGCTTCGTCACTCAGGAGGGAGAGCAGGGTGGGGGAAAGGCCAAGCGTGAGTCTTGGGCGTTGTGCGGGATCGGCCTGGGCGGCCTCCAAGATCCGCAACAATGGGATGTAACACTCCTGCAAGGCCTGGAAATACCAGTCTTCTTCGAGCGACCCAGGCTCTCCAGATCGCACGTAGGGCAGATGGGCGTGAAGAACCAGGGCCAGATCCCCTGCGGCCATGGACATCCCGCGGTAAGCCAATTGTAAGTGGAGCCCCCACCCGGCCAATCCGCCAGGAGCCTCAAACCATGGGGCTCAGCTGCGAAGCAGAAGCCTCCTCACGAGGGATGGCTTGTACGGAAGAGCGGGAGGCTCATCAAAACAGAACCCTGAGCCCACCCGGAAATGTTGGTTTTTCTTATGGGAGCTAACGGTGGTGTAGTGACATACGAGAGATCGGCGGGTGAGTTCTGGATTGCTCATCGCCATGCCTCCATGGATCAGGGCCCCATGCCAGATGAGCACATCTCCACGCTTTGGGAGAAAAACACTGGGCTTAAAATTATTGGCTTCCACGATACGGTGCAGATGGTTGCGATAGGCATCAAAAACCCCACCCCCCGCATTGCGGTTTGCAAGGATTGAGCTATTCCCCCAATCAAAAAAGCCCAAACGATCAGGAAAGTGAGAGCCCTTATAATAAATTAGTGGCCCAGCATCGGCTTGGATATCTTCGAGGGGAATCCAGGCTGCAGCCAACTCACCAATGCGGCGATGATGGTGCACATAGGAAAAATCTTGATGCACAGTTTGTTCACTTCCTTTCCAGAATGTTAGGCTCTGAATCAGGGCTGGTGACGCACCAAAAAGCTCCTCTAGAAAATCCACCACGGGATCTGCAAATGAAAGGGCTTTGGCACTGCTGAAAAATCTCTGCAAGTCGAGCAGCTTCAACCCTGGAGGCTCAGCGCGGAAATCGGTAATATCAAGGTTTGCAAGAAAGCGTGCATCGTAATATTTCCTGGGCCCATCAACTTCAACCCGGCTGAATAACGGGTCTGTTTTATTTCTGGCTAGCGATTCGAGATCATGATCAAAGCTGTCTATCGTTGAAAGATCCATTACACCTGGAAAAATAATCACTCCATCTTTCAGGAAACGCAACACATCCTTGGAGTAGATCTTCGCTGCCAATTCCGAATCTTGGCGGTATAGGCGCTCGGCCAGGGGCAAGCTCTCCGCATAGGATTGGGGAAGCATTTCAAATTTGGCCTGTAGATGGTGGTGATTCTATGAGGCCCCTTAGGCTGCCTGGTTCCCAGCCTTCCAACTAGAGCCTAGAATCCTGCCAACTCATAATCGTTCCGGATAAGGCCGGAAAGGAAAGATGGCGCGCGACCCTGGGAGAGTTCTGATTTTTGACACCACCCTCCGTGATGGTGAGCAATCCCCCGGGGCCAGCCTCAACCTGGAGGAAAAGCTCGCCATCGCTCAACAGCTGGCCCGCCTGGGTGTGGACATCATTGAGGCCGGTTTCCCCTTCGCCAGCACGGGCGATTTCAACGCCGTTCAGCGCATCGCCGCCAGTGTGGGCACCCCGGAAGGACCCGTGATCTGCGGCCTGGCGAGGGCTGCTACCGGCGACATCAAAGCCTGTGCTGACGCCGTAGCCCCTGCCGCCCACAGCCGGATCCACACCTTCATTGCCACCAGCGACATCCACCTGGAGCACAAATTGCGCAAGAGCCGCGCAGAGGTGCTCGACATCACTCGGGAGATGGTGGCCTATGCCCGATCCCTGGTGGACGATGTGGAATTCTCTTGCGAAGACGCCGGCCGTAGCGATCCCGACTACATGCATCAGGTGATCACCGCGGCCATTGAAGCCGGTGCCACCACCATCAACATCCCCGACACCGTGGGGTATGCCACCCCGGCGGAATTCGGCGAACTCATCGCGGGCATCAACCGCTCCGTGCCAAACATCGACCAGGCGGTGATCTCCGTCCATGGCCACAACGACCTTGGGTTGGCGGTGGCCAATTTCCTGGAGGCTGTCAAATATGGAGCCCGCCAGTTGGAGTGCACCATCAACGGCATTGGCGAGCGGGCGGGTAACGCCTCCCTCGAGGAGCTGGTGATGGCTCTTCATGTACGCCGCAGCTACTTCAATCCCTTCCTCGGCCGTCCAGCGAACAGCAGCACAGCTCTCACGGGGGTCCGCACGGAAGAAATCACCAAGACCTCTCGGTTGGTGTCCAACCTCACGGGGATGGCCGTCCAACCCAACAAGGCCATCGTGGGGGCCAATGCCTTCGCCCACGAATCGGGCATCCATCAGGACGGGGTGCTCAAGCACCGGCTCACCTATGAAATTATCGATGCACGTACCGTCGGGTTGGCCGACAACCGCATCTCCCTGGGCAAACTCTCCGGTCGCAGCGCTTTTCGCGCCCGGCTGGAAGAGCTGGGCTATCAATTGGAGAGGGAGGATCTCGATGACGCCTTCAGCCGCTTCAAGGAGCTAGCCGATCGCAAGAGGGAAGTGAGTGATCGTGACCTGGAGGCCATTGTCAGTGAACAGGTGCAGCTGCAGGATGAGGCCTGGTTCCATCTCAAGCGCGTGCAGGTGAGTTGCGGAACGGGGCTCTTGCCAACGGCCACCGTCACCCTGGAAACCAGGGAGGGTGGGGAGCAGAGCCAGGCGGCTATCGGCACCGGTCCGGTGGATGCGGTGTGCCAGGCCCTCAATCAACTTGCCCAGGTGCCCAACGAACTGGTCGAGTTCTCTGTCAAGAGTGTGACCGAGGGCATCGATGCTATGGGGGATGTCACCATCCGGCTGCGCCGCAACGGGGTGCTCTATTCCGGCCATGCAGCAGACACGGACATCGTGGTGGCAGCAGCCCAGGCCTTTGTGAATGCCCTCAACCGACTGATGGCCGGGGAGCAGCGGGCTCCCCTTCACCCCCAGAAAACGCCCCTGCCCGTGGCAGAGCTGCCCCGGCTATGACCCCCCCTGGTTCCCACCGCGGATCCCTCAGCGCCATCCTGCAGATG